>NZ_JARZAH010000019.1:0-145971 GCF_029892145.1 Kitasatospora sp. GP30 | reverse complement strand
TGCTCGGTGACCGCCCCTGGCCCAGCCGAGCCACAGCACGGACCGCGATCTTCGAGTGGATCGAAGCCTGGTACAACATACGCAGGCTGCACAGCGGCCTCGGTTACCGCAGTCCTGCCGAGTACGAGACCGTGCTGGCGGCCTGACCACCGCACCAACGGTGTCCGTCAAAGCGGAGCAAGCTCAACCTGGTGGTCAGATGACCACACGAGAAGTCGGCAGGAGATCAGGCGACGGTCGCGGTGTCGCCCTCGTCGAACATGGCGAGGATCTGCCGGGCGCCGTTCACCAACTCGGTCTTGGTGTAGCGCAGGACCGGGCTGCCGTCGCCGAGCTTGGTGTCGGCCATCGCGTAGCCGATGCCGTCGGCCAGCTCAGCGATCGACATGCAGTCCTCCGCGGAGCCGTCGTTGTCCGAGTTGTCCCCGCAGAATGCCTTGAACGGCCCCGCGATCTCGGTGTTGTACAGGTCGGACATCACAGTTCCACCTTTCAGTGGTGGGTTGCCCGTGTCGGTTGGCACGGGAGTCGTTGGCGTCCCTAATGCGGTGCCCTGCGCGGGCAGTTGGGACTGTGGAGCGCCTTGGAGCGCTCAATGGCTGTGGCCACCGAGGGGATCTTCTGGCCGTCGGTCAGCGAGAGTTCGCGCAGGCCGTCGCACGTCGGGCACTGAGTCGGCTTATTGGTGGCGCTCACGCTGCGCCAGGTCCGACATGGACGGCGCTGGGGCCTCGGAGCTCTCGGCGGAGGTGGCCGAGGGCAGTGCTGCGACGGTGGAACGGCTGAGGGCTTCGTGGCTCGTGTCATCTGCGATCTCGTTGGGACCGATCAGGAAGAACACGATCTTGCCGAACTCCCTGGGTTCCCAGCCCCAAGCCTGCGCGAAGGCCTCCACTAGGAATAGCCCGCGACCGGACTCCGCAGTCTCATTGGGCTCGCCCAAGCAGGGAGGGCGGATGGAGTAGTCCTGGACATCCACCCGCAGGTGCCGACCGGTCCACATGACCTTCACCTGACACTCCCCACCGGCGTGCTTCAGCGCGTTGGCAACGACCTCGGTGGTGCAGAGCCTGAGATCGGCAATGGCGTGCCGCGACAGCGGCAGCCCCCGGTCCTGGACGGACCGCGCAACGGCTTCCCGGATCTGCCGAAGCGGGTCGTCGCTCTGGCTTGTGATGTGGAACTGGAGGGTGAACGGAAGCGGGGGAGACACGTGCACTCCTGGTGCTTGCTCGAAACTCGTTTAGGCGACCACTGGTTGAGCTGTCCTGCGCCTTGGGGCTCGGCTGCCGCAGGCCGCGAGGGAACCCACCTGCGACAGCCAGCCAGCCACGGGGGATCGCTCGGGGGAGCGCCGTGCCCTTGGCTGACGACCATTCAACGATGCGTTGAGCGGAGGGAGTCACGAAGAAACTCAGATTTCTGGGCGCGGCCGACCGGAGAACTTTGCCATCTCTTGATGAAGGCGGAGGCGCTGTCATCGCCGCGGCGGTACGGTGAGTGCATGGTAGGTCACACGCCCGACATTACGTTCGGTCAACGCGTGGAGCAGGCTGGCCTGAGTTACAGCGAGTTGGCCGAGGAAATGAACCGGAAACTTGAGGAGTTGACCGGCCGACGCGGAACTTTCAGTGATCGAACTGTGTACGACCTGGTCCACGGGAAGACTTCGAGGCCCCATGCTCGAACTTGTTTGGCGCTGGAGGCAGTATTTGGGTGCACAACCGATCAGCTCGGTTTCACTGCGCCGGCCTCGTTTCGATCGGCGCTGACCTCGGAGGACCCTGTGCGGCGCCGTACTTTCATCACGGCCGGGCCGACCGCAGCAGCAGCGGCAGCCATCCCGAGTCTCGCCACCCGCCACACCATCGGTCTGTCTGATGTCGAGCGGATGCGCGTCGGCCTGACAACCCTTGATGAGCTGGACGACAGCAAGGGCGGCCACGCCGCCCTTGAACACGCCGCTGTCGCGGGCGCCCAGCAGGTTATCGAGCTGCAGCAGAGCGGCGCGGCCAGCGAGCGCGTCCGCCGTCTGCTGTTCGCGGTAGCTGCCGATTTCACGGCCGTAGCCGCCTGGTCGTGCATCGACGCTCGGGAGTCAGAGCGGGCGGGGCGCCATCTCGACCGGTGCGCGACCCTGGCCGGCCTCGCTCAGGACTCGACCGCGCAGCTACGAGTGTGGAACAGCATGGCGATCCTGGCGAACCAACAGGGGCGCCACGGGGATGCCGTCGCAGCTGGCCGGGCCGCGCAGCGGACGGGGATCGCGCGCCGCGATCCAATGTTCGGGTCGATGGCGCACGCCCGTACGGCCGTGGGGCTCGCGAACCTCGGCGATCGGCAGGGCTCGCTTCGGTCGCTCGGGCTCGCCAGTGATGCCCTCGGCCGTGCCAGCAATCAGCCGCGCCCGACATGGATGGCGTTCTACGGGCCGGCGGAGCTGCAAGCGTTGGCGGCGATCGCCCGGGACAAGCTCGGCGATGCCGCAGAGGCCGAGTGGGCATCGCACCAGGCGCTGTCGATGCTGTCGGCACAGTTCCGCCGCAACCGAGCGTTGACGACGGCCCGGCTCGCGCTCGCGCAGCTCCACCAGGGCGACGCCGAGCATGCTACCGCCACGGCTAGCTCGGTGTTCGACTTGATGTCCAACGCACCGCTTCCTGCCAGGATTCGGACACTACTCGGGGACTTCTACCGAGATCTGCTGGCCCTTTCGGCGACCGCCCCCGCTGCGCGAGAGTGGGCGGACCGCTTCCGAACAGAATGGAGCCGACCTTGATTGAGCTGCGGCACTACCACCACGGCGAGCTGCCGACCGACCTCAGGGACCTGCTGATCAGCGTTCATGCGGACGCCTATGCAGACCAGATGGAAGACCCCTTCGTACAGCGGTTCCCGTGGTTTGTGGATCACTGGTCGGGGATTCCCGGCTTTGCCTGCGTGGTCGGATTTGATGCTGGTGATCCGGCGGGCTTCGCTTATGGTGCACCGGCGCGAGCCGGCCGGGAGTGGTGGCGGGAGCACATCGAGCTGGCGCCGGAACGTGATTCGACGTTCTCTGTGTCCGAGTTGATGGTGCGTCCGAGGTGGCGCAAGACGGGGGTGTCCAAACTGCTGCACGAGGCGTTGCTGGCTGACCGGCCGGAAGCGCTTGCGGTGCTGCTGGTCGATTCGGATCACCCGAAGGTGCAGCGGCTGTATGAGACCTGGGGCTACCGGAAGGTCGGTTCCCGGCAGCCGTTCCCCGACTCGCCGGTCTACTTCGTGATGATGAAGGAGCCGCTGAAGTAGTACCGCGCGGCCCCCGGCAAACGCTGGGGACCGCGCTGGTGAACCTAAGCCGCGCTAGGCCGTGAAACTGACAAAATGTCAGATGCGGCTTCGGGGCTTCAGGTTAGGCGTTCGCGAGCTCGGGTGCGGCGCCGCCCTGCGGCGGCAGCTCCGCGCCGGCGGCCGTGGTGTCGGCGAGCGCGGTTTCGTCGAACGGCAGGTCGCCGCCGAGCACGCGGCGGGCCCGGTCGTGGTCGAGCTCCTTGGTCCAGTGCCCGATCAGCACGGTGGCGACCGCGTTGCCGGCGAAGTTGGTCAGCGCCCGCGCCTCGGACATGAAGCGGTCGATGCCGACGATCAGACCGACCCCGTCGACCAGCTCGGGCCGGTGCGACTGCAGACCGCCGGCCAGCGTGGCCAGGCCCGCGCCGGTGACGCCCGCCGCGCCCTTGCTGGCCAGCACCATGAACACGAGCAGCGAGACCTGCTGGCCGATCGAGAGTGGCTTGTCCATCGCCTGGGAGATGAAGATCGAGGCCATGGTGAGGTAGATCGCGGTGCCGTCCAGGTTGAAGCTGTAGCCGGTCGGGACGGTGATGCCGACCACCGGGCGGCTCACGCCCAGGTGCTCCATCTTGGCGATCAGGCGGGGCAGCGCGCTCTCCGAGGAGGAGGTGGAGAGGATGAGCAGGAACTCGCGGCCCAGGTAGCGCAGCAGGGCCAGCACATTGACGCCGGCCACCAGGCGCAGCAGCAGGCCGAGCACCACGACCACGAAGACGATGCAGGTCAGGTAGAAGCCGACCATGATCACGGCGAGGCTCTTCAGGGCGGCCACACCGGTCGCGCCGACCAGGGCGGCCATCGCCCCGAAGGCGCCGATCGGGGCCACCCACATGATCATCGACATGATCTTGAAGACCAGCCGCTGCAGGTGCTCGATGCCGCGCAGCACCGGGGCGCCGGCCGCGCCCATCGCCTGCAGGGCGAAGCCGGTGAGCAGCGCCACCAGCAGGGTCTGCAGCACTTGGCCCTCGGTCAGCGCCGAGACCAGGGTGGTCGGGATGATCCCCAGCAGGAAGTCGGTGGTGTGGGTGGCGCCCTGCGCCGCCTGGGCGTGGCCGGCCTTGGCCAGCGCCTGGGTGAGGTGCAAGCCGGCGCCCGGCTCCAGCAGGTTGCCGACCAGCAGGCCGAGTGCCAGTGCGATGGTCGAGGTGACCAGGAAGTAGCCGAGCGCCAGACCGCCGACCTTGCCCACCTTGGCGGCCTTGCTGACCGAGCCGACCCCCAGCACGATGGTGCAGAAGATCACCGGGCTGATCATCATCTTGATCAGGTTGACGAACCCGGTGCCGATCGGCTTCAGCTGCACCGCGAACCCGGGTGCGGCGAAGCCCAGCACCACGCCGAGCACCACGGCGGCGAGCACCGCCAGGTACAGGTACTGGGTGCGGTCGCTGTGTCCGGCCGGTCTGCCGGCGGTGGTGGGAGAGGCGGACATGGGTCGGCTCCTTTGCCTGGGTGGGGGCTGCCCTTGGGGGATGAGGGTGATCTGACTATCGGGGTCATGGTGATGCCCGTCACCCTTGCGTTCATAGAGTTCACGCGCGGTGCGGCACACTGTCCGACATGCCAGTTCGTCTCTCGTCCGCACCGCGCCGGGTGCTGCGCAGCCTGGCCGGGCAGCTGTTCGCAGTCCAGGTGGTGATCGTCGCGGTGGTGGTGGCCGGCGGCGCGCTGCTGGCCTACCTGGCCACCGCCGACCAGGCACGGGAGACCGCCCGCCAACAGGCCACCGCCGTGGCCCGGTCGGTCGCGGACGCCCCCTCGGTCCGTCAGGCCGTGCTCGGCCCGGACCCGACGGCCGTGCTGGAGCCCTACGCGGAGCAGGTGCGGACCGACACCGGCGTGGACTTCGTGACCGTGATGGACACCCACGGCATCCGCTGGGCGCATCGCGACCCGGCCCAGATCGGCAAGCCCTTCCTGGGCACCATCGGCCCCGCGCTGCGCGGCCAGACCTTCACCGAGACCTACACCGGCACGCTCGGCCCCTCGGTGCGGGCGGTCACGCCGGTGCTGGACGACCAGGGGCGGGTCGTCGCGCTGGTCAGCGCCGGCATCACGGTGCAGGAGATCAGCCACCGGCTCCAGGGGCCGCTGCTCGCGCTGCTCGGCGTCGCGGGCGGCGCGCTGCTGGTCGGCGGCGCCGGCACCTACCTGGCCAACGCCCGGCTGCGTCGGCACACCCACGGCATGGGCGCCGCCGAGCTCAGCCACCTGTACGAGTACCACCAGGCCACCCTGCACTCGGTGCGCGAGGGGCTGATCCTGCTCGACCCGGCCGGGCGGGTGGTGCTCTGCAACGACGCCGCCCGGGACCTGCTGGGGTGTCAGATCGCCGACGCGGGCGCGGAGTTCGGCTCACTCGGCCTGCCGCACTCGCTGGTGGCGGCGGTGCTCGGGCCGGAGCCGGTGCACGACGAGGTGCATCTGACGGCGGACCGGGTGGTGGTGGTCAACACCTCGGCGATCGGCGACCAAGCCGCGCTCGGCACCGTGGTGACCTTGCGCGACCACACCGAACTCCAGGCGCTGGTGGGCGAACTGGACACCGTGCGCGGCTTCGGCGAGGCGCTCGGCGCGCAGGCGCACGAGGCCGCGAACCGGCTGCACGCCGTGGTCTCGCTGGTCGAACTGGGCCGCCACCGCGAGGCCGTGGAGTTCGCCACCACCGAACTCGCGCTCGCCCAGCGGCTCACCGACCAGGTGGTGACCGCGGTCAGTGAACCGGTGCTCTCAGCAATCTTGTTGGGCAAGGCGGCACAAGCGGCGGAGAGCGGCGTGGAGTTCCGCCTGACCCCGGACAGCCGAATCGACGACGGCGTGCTGCCGCCCCGGCTGCCGGCCCGCGACCTGGTGACCATCCTCGGGAACCTGATCGACAACGCCCTGGACGCCGCCATCGAAGGCGCCGCAGCGGACGGCGCCGCGCCCGAGGTGGTGGTCACCGCCCGCGCCGAGGACGGTGAACTGCTGCTGCGGGTCGCGGACACCGGGCCCGGGATCGCCCCGGACGCGGTCGGCGAGGTCTTCCGGCGCGGCTGGTCCACCAAGCAGCGCACCGGGCGCGGCCTCGGCCTGGCCCTGGTCGCCCAGGCCGCCCGGCGCAACGGCGGCACCGTCGAGGTCGGCCGGGAGCGCGGCGCGGTGCTGACCGTCCGACTGCCGCTCCGCCAGGCCGTGGTGGCGGGGTGAGCGGGATGATCGAGGTCCTGGTGGTGGAGGACGACCGGGTCGCGGCGGACGCGCACACCCTCTACGTGAACCGGGCGCCCGGCTTCCGCACGGCGGGCACCGTGCACTCGGCGCGGGACGCGCTGCGCTTCCTGGAGCGGACCAGGGTCGACCTGGTGCTGCTCGACCTGCACCTGCCCGACGGGCACGGCCTGCAGCTCTGCCAGCGGCTGCGCGCCGCCGGGAACGAGGTGGACATCATCGCCGTCACCTCCGCCCGCGAACTGGCCACCGTGCGGCAGGCCGTCGCGATCGGCGTGGTGCAGTACCTGCTCAAGCCGTTCAGCGCGGCCACCATCCAGGACCGGCTGGAGCGTTACGCCCGCTACCGGGCCTCGCTGGCCCGGACCGGGGAGGCCTCCGGGCAGGACGAGGTGGACCGCGCCTTCGCCGCACTGCGCAGCACCGAGCGCAGCACGCTCCCCAAGGGCCTGAGCGCCGAGACCCTGGACGCGGTCGCCCGGGTGCTGCGGGCTGCCGACGGGAGCCTGACGGCCGCGGCGGCGGGCACGGCGGCCGGGGTCTCCCGGATCACCGCGCGCCGCTACCTGGAGCACCTGGTGGACACCGGCCAGGCTGTCCGGGAGCCGCGCTACGGGCAGGTCGGGCGGCCGGAGTTGTGCTACCGGGCGCGGTGAGCGGCCGTGACCGCGATGGTGGCGTAGGTCGCCGTGAAGGAGCCGCCCAGCTCGTCGATCGCGGCGCCGACGCCCGCCAGCACGGGGGCCAGCCGGTCCGCCGGCAGGCGGGTGAGGGTGCCGTGGGTGGGCAGTTGGTCCAGCCACTCGTCGCGGGTGTAGCGGCGCTCCCAGTCGAACCGCCACTGCTCGGGCATCTCGAAGGCGCCCGACGCGTGGATGCCGTCGACGGCCTTGGTGAAGATCGCCTGGTAGTGCTGCAGGGGCTGCGCGCCGGCGGCGGGGAACGGCACTTCGGGCACCGCCTGCCGGTAGATCGCGGTGACGGCCTGCGCCAACTCCCGGGGCAGGGCGAACGCATGCCAGAACGCCGCCAACCGCCCGCCCGGGCGCAGTACTCGGGCCGCCTTCGCGGCGCCCGCCACCGGGTCGACCCAGTGCCAGGCGGTCCCGGCGATGACGGCGTCGAACCGACGGCCCGCCGGGTCCCAGGCCTCGAAGGTGGCCTCCTCGACGGTCAGTCCGTCACGCCGCGCGAACTCGGCCATCCGCGGGTCGGGTTCGACGCCGAGCACGGTGCAGCCGGCCGCCCGGAACTGGCGGGCCGCCGTCCCGGTGCCGCAGCCGACGTCGAGCACCTCCGGCCCTGGGCCGGCCGCGATGATCCGCTGCACCATGGCATCGGGGTAGGCGGGGCGGGTGCGGTCGTAGCGGGCGGCGTCGATGCCGAAGGACTCGGCCATCGCGCGCTGCCGATGGGGTTCTGGCGATAAAGTGGGCATGCGCCCACTATGAGTGGGCGCATGCCCACTCGTCAATCGTCAACCAGCGAGGAGCCCGATGCCGACCGGCGTGGCCATCCGTGATGTACGCGAGCAACTGTTCGGCGCCGCCGAGCGGATCCTGCTGCGGGACGGGCCGAGCGCGCTCACCAGCCGCGCGGTCACCGAGGAGGCCGGCTGTGCGAAGGGCGTGCTGCACCGGCACTTCGCGGACTTCGACGACTTCCTGGCCGCGCTGGTACGGGACCGGATCGCCCGACTGGACGGCCAGGCCGCCGAGTTGGCCGAGGCCGCCGGCACCGGTGCCGTCATCGGCAACCTCGCCGAGGCGCTGACCGCGCTCTTCCAGTCGGTCGCCGTGGCCGTGGTCGCGCTGATCACCTTCCGCGACGAACTGCGCGCCCGACTGCGGCAGTCCGGGCGGGCCAGCGGCGTGCCGCTGCTGGTGGAGGCCACCGCGATGGTCGCCGGCTACCTGGAGGCCGAACGCATCCGGGGCCGGATCGCGGCGGATGCCGATCTCGCCACCCTCGCCCCCACCCTCATCGGCGCCGGCCACCTGCTGTTCGCCGACCGCACCGCCGCGCCCCCGGACGCCGAGGCGGTACGGCGCATGGTGGCCGCGGTGCTGGCGGGCGTGCTGGTCGAGCCGTAGCTCAGGGGCACAAGCTCAGGGGCGGACCCGGGCGCGGGCCGTCGCTCAGGAGCGCACCCGGGCCCGGGCCGCGAGCAGCGCGATGTCGTCCTCGGCGGCCTGCGGGGTGAGGCCGTGCAGGGTGGCGTCGAGCAGCTCGTCCAGCTCGCCGCCGACCGGCAGCCGCAGCGCGGCCAGCCGGGCCAGCGAGGTGTCGATGTCCTCGCCGCGCCGCTCCACCAGCCCGTCGGTGTAGAGCAGCAGCACCTGGCCGGGCCGCAGCTCCCGGGTGGTCTGCTCGTACCCGCCCAGGCCGGTGCCGAGCGGCGGCCCGGTGGGCACGTCCAGCAGCTCGATCGGCCGGCCCTCACCGAGCAGGGCGGGCGGCAGGTGGCCGGCGCTGGAGAGCGTCCAGCGCTGCCGGGCCGGATCGGCCAGGGCCAGCAGGCAGGTGGCCGGGCGGGAGGACTCGTTCTCCGAGATCAGCGTGTCCAGCTGCCGCAGGATCCGGTGCGGCGGCAGGTCCATCGAGGCGACGTAGCGCAGCATCGAGCGGTAGCTGCTCATGTCCACGGCCGCCTCCACGCCGTGCCCCATCACATCGCCCATCACCAGCAGCGTGCGCCCGAACGGCAGCCGCACCGTCTCGTACCAGTCGCCGCCCACCACCGAGCTGGTGCCGGACGGCAGGTAGCGGGAGGCCAGCTCCAGGTTGGGGTGCGGACTGCCGGGCTCGGCGAGCAGCGCCCGCTGCAGCTCCAGCGCGATGCCCTGGGAGCGGGTGTAGCGGCGGGCGTTGTCGATGCTCAGCGCCGCTCGCCCGGCCAGGTCCTCGACCAGCACCACGTCGTCGTCCAAGAAGCCGGCCGAGGTGTCGGCGGTGCGGGCCAGCGAGAGCATCCCGATCAGCTGGCCGCGGGCGGTCAGCGGCACTTCGAGCAGCGAGTCCACGCCGAGCGTCCGGTAGGCGGCCAGGGTCGCGGGATCGGCGGCGGCCGTGGCCAGCTCCTCGGGGGAGAGCTGGTTGGCAGCCACCGGCTTTCCGGTGGTCAGGCAGCGGGCGGCGGCCGAGCCGGACCGGTAGCGAATCGATTCGCCTGGCCGGGCCAGCTCGGTGGGTGTGCCGCTCAGCTGCGGTGCCTGCGCCATCGCCGTACGGCGCAGCCGGGGCACGCTGCCGCCGCTCCCGCTGTCGCGCACCGCGGCGTCCGGCGGCAGTACGTCGATGGTGGCGAGGTCGGCCAATCGGGGGACGGTGAACTCGGCGAGCTCGGTGCAGGTGGTGCCGATGTCCAGGGTGGTGCCGATCCGCTCGGCGGCCGCGTCCAGCAGGGTCAGCCGGGCCCGGGCGTGCTCCAGATCGTGCCGGTCCGGGGCCAGGTCGGCGGTGGTCACGGCCAGCACCACGCCGAGGGCCCGCCCGTTCAGCTCCAGGCGCCGGGCCAGCACGGCGAGCGGACGCTGCCACGAGCCGCGCGGCGGCAGCAGACTGTTCGCCGCCACCGTGCGGGCCCGGCCGTCGGAGAGCACCCGCCGCAGGGTCTCGGCGGCTCGCCCGTGCACCGTGCCGCCGAGCAGCTGCGCCTCGGGGTGGCCGGTCAGCTGGGCGAGGGCCGGGTTGAGGTAGCACCAGCGCAGTCGGCGGTCCAGCAGCGCGAGCCCGGTCGGGGCCTGGTCGGTCACCGCGGCCAGCAGCTCCGCGCCGTCGACGCCGAGCTCGGCGGCCGCCGCGTCCAGCAGCCCTTCGGCGACGTGCCGCTCCGGATCCGCCGGGTCCACCCGCCACCTCCTCCGCCGCCGCCGGTCACCGCGATCCGCACGAAATCCATGATCACGTTAGCGGACGTGGCCCGCATCCACGTAGAGGACAAGTATGAAGGGTCCGACGGCTCCCGGAGGCATCCGGGAGCCGTCGGTCGTGCGGTTACCCGGCAGCCGAGTCGGCCACCACGTCCGGCCTGGCGGTATTGGAACCGAGGACGCTGACCACCGGGGTCGCGCCCCGCAGGTCGGCCGCGGAGAAGCTCGCCGTCAGGGTCTCGGACTCGCCCGGCCACAGGGTGACGTCGTTGTCGCCCCAGATCGCCGACCGCACCTGGTTGTCACCGGGCAGTTCGGCCCCGGCGGCGGTGCCCCGGCGCAGATCCGCGCGGAGGAAGAAACCGACCGTCGGGGTGCTGGAGGTGTTGGTCACCGTCACGGTGAGCAGCCGGTCCGCGTTGTCCGGCCCCGGTTGGCCGGTGATCCGGGCCGATGCCGACACGGTCGCGGTCGGCAGGCTCCGCAGCGCCCTGAGGTCGGCGTAGGAGCTCATCACGGCCTGCGGCTGGCCCAGCGTCTTGGGCCAGTTGACGACGTCCGGGGTCGTGGAGTTCCAGTAGACGTTGCGGTCCAGCACCGCGCCGTTCTGACGGAGCAGCAGCTCCACGAAGTAGACGGTGCCCGCGGCCGTGGGCACCGCCGGCTTCAGCACGTTGGTCACCACCTGCTGCGAAGTCAGCGACAGGGCGGGGGAGTCGCGGTCGTCCAGCAGCCTGCCCGCGGTGTCGTAGACCTTGGCCTCGACGGTCACGCCGGATCGGGTGCCGCTGCCGAGGTTGTCGACGGTCACCGTGCCGGTGTCCAGGGCGTAGAGGGCGTGCAGCGGGCGATTGGCCTGCTGGGCGCCGAAGTAGGCGCCGGCCTGGTCGCCGTCGTTGTTGTAGAGCGCCCAGAGCATGGTCGGCCACCCCTTGTTCAGCTGCCAGTAGATGGTGCCGGTGGCCGGGGCGGCGCTGTTGGTGGAGTGGTCGATGAAGGCCTCGAACTGGGCCCGGGTGGACTCGTAGTTCTGCAGCTGGGCCTCCTCGACGTACTGCGTCAGGCTGGTGGGGGCGCCGTAGCGGCTGGTGATGGCGGCGTCCAGGTTGGCGTTGGTGCCGAAGGCGTAGCCGGTGTGGCCGGTGCCCTCGTAGTTGTCGTGGTACTGGTTGTACGCGGGCGTCTTCCAGAGCGCGGTCTGCTCGCCGGGGGAGAGGAAGCGGTTGATCGAGTCGAGCGTCGGAATGGTGTCGCCCGAGCTCTGCTCGCTGTCGAAGCCCCAGGAGCCGCCCGCGTTGGTCTGCGTCGGGTCGCTGGTGCTGTAGTGCGAGGTGTCGTACCAGTAGCTCGGCGGCACCCAGTCGTAGGGCCCCTCCTTCTCACCCGAAGTGCCCAGCTGGGGGCTGGTGTTGTACTCGGCGGAGGAGACGAACGGCACATCGAAGTCGGCCGCCTTGAAGCCGTTCAGCGCCAGGGTCTCCTGGGTGGCGGTGGGTGCGTTGTCGCTCCACTGGAAGCTGAAGACCGACGGGTGGTTGCGCAGTTCCCGGCCGAGGGTCTGCGCGGTCAGCTGGTAGAGCGACTGCTGGGCGCTGGTGTAGCTGGTGTTCTCCCAGAAATCGCAGCACTGGTAGCCCGCGTTGACCAGGATCCCGGCCGCGTCCATCTGCTGGAACCAGTCGGCGGGCATGAAGTGGCCTTCCAGTCGTACCGTGTTGACGCCAAGTGACTTCAACAGGCCGATCTGTCGGGCGGTGTCGGCGGGGTCGTAGCGCAGGAAGAGGTCCGGGTCCCAGCCGCCGCCGCGGATCACCAGCGGGGTGCCGTTCACCGTGAACTGCCGCACTCCGCCGGGTGCGCCGGCCGATGGGCCGACCAGGGCCGAATCCACGGTGCGGATGCCGAAGCTGGAGCCGGTGGAGTTGAGGACGGCCCCGCCCTGCGCGACCGAGGTGGCAAGCCGGTAGAGCGGCTGGCCGCCCAGCTGGTAGGGCCACCAGATCTGCGGCTTGGCGATGGTGAGCGTCGGCAAGGCCACCGTGCGGGTGCTGCGAGCCGGCACGGTGACGTTCTGACTGACCGTCATGTCGGCTCCGCCGCCGGGCGGGGTGACGGTGGCCGTGACGGTGCCGGTCTGCGCGGTGGCCGAGGTGTTGGTGATGTCGGTCTTGACCGTCAGTGCCGAACTGCTCAGATCGGCTGCGGTGTTCTGCACCACATGGGCGCTCCCGTCGACCAGCGGGCCGCCGGTCTCCAGCTGCACCGGGAACTGGATGCCGGTGTTGTTGTCCGGCGGGATCTGGGTCCAGTCGACGTCGTCGACGCTGAGCATGCCGGTCGGATCGTTCGGATGCAGGTCGATGGCAAGCGAGTTGCCCCCCTTGCGCAGCAGCGCCGTGATGTCGAGGACGTGCTCCGCGTACGCGCCGGTGGCGGTCGCGGCATCCGCCACCCGAGTGCCGTTGACCCAGACGTCGGCTGCCCCCACCACGCCGTTCAGCACCAGCCGGGCGCTCTGCCCGGCGGGCGGGGAGGCGAAGTCCGTACGGTACCACCAGGGCGCCTTGAACCGGGCGATGGTCTCCGGGCCGACCGTAGTCATCTGGCCGTAGCAGCTCTTCATGTTCACCGAGTAGAAGACGTCAGGGCAACTGCCGTTCTGCAGCAGGGCGTTGATCTCGGTGCCGGGGGCGCCGCCGCCGTCGTTCGCGACGCTGAGCCACCCGGTGGTGGCGAAACCCGGAGTGGATATCCGGCTGCCCGACTGGGTGGCGGTGGCGCTGCTCTGCACCTTCCAGCCATTGCCCGCACCGAGGTTGACCACGGCGGAGGAACCGGTGGGCGGGTCGGGGAGGTGCGGCTGGACGGTCACGGGCGGGGCCGGTGCGGTCGCACCGCCGGCCGCGGCGCCGGGTGGGTTCAGGCCGAGTAGCGCCAGCCCGAGGGCGGCGGCGGCGGTGGTCAGTTTCCTACCGCGATGGGCCATGTGTGCTCCTGGATAGCGGACGGCTCCCGGCCTGGGCCGGGAGCCGCTTGGGGGTGGGTCACTTGGTGGTGAGGGCGGTGTCGTCGATGACGAAGTCGGTGGTGCCGCCGCTGGTGTCGGTCTCGGTG
Organism: Kitasatospora sp. GP30; assembly: GCF_029892145.1. Classification (NCBI taxonomy): domain Bacteria; kingdom Bacillati; phylum Actinomycetota; class Actinomycetes; order Kitasatosporales; family Streptomycetaceae; genus Kitasatospora; species Kitasatospora sp. GP30. The sequence goes on along the minus strand of NZ_JARZAH010000019.1, from coordinate 132,436 downwards.
CCGGTGAACTTGACCGTGACGGTCTGGCCGGCGTACCCGGAGACGTCCACCGTGTGCTGGGTGTAGCCGGTGTTGTGGTCGAGGTTGGAGTAGGCGGCGAGGGTGGTCAGCACCGTGCCGCCGTTGCCCAGGAGTTGGACCTTGAAGGTGTCGGGCTTGGCGGTGCTGGTGTTCTCGGTGGTGTCGGTGTGGAGCCAGTAGGAGAGGGTGGCGGTGCAGCCCGCGGGGATAGTGACGGTCTGGGCGGCGGTGTCGGTGTCGGCGGTGCTGTTGCCGTTGAACCAGGCGATCCAGCTGCCGGAGTGGGCCGGCTCGGCGCTGGTGGCGCTGGTGATCGGGTTGAAGCCGAGGGTTGAACCGGTGTTCCAGGGTGCGTTGTTGGCGCCGTTCTCGAAGCCCTGGTCGCCCAGCAGCTGGCCGGCCGTGCAACCGCCGCCGCCGGTGCTCCCGGTGGCCGCGGGCGACCAGTAGTCGCCGGCCATCACCAGGTAGACCAGCATCTTGATGGTCTCGCCGTAGTAGCCGTCACCGAACGGGTTGGTGGCGAGGTAGTTCCAGATGGTGTCGGTCCAGGCCTGGTCGCTGGCCGCCATCGCCGCCGGGCCGATCGCGTCACCGGCCTCCTCCGCCTGGTCGTTGGTGACGTACGGCGTGCAGTCGAGCTTGGTGTGCGGGTAGACCTTCTGCGGGTTGCCGCCGGACTCCTGCTTGGCGCAGGCCTCTTCCTTCTTGGCGGTGGCCAGCGCGGTGGCGCCGCCGTAGAGCAGCGCGTCGGTGCCCAGGTGCCAGGGGACCCGGATCGAGTTGTAGCCGACGATGTTGTCCGGCTGGCTCTCCTGGTAGTTGGCGGGGGCCGGCTGCGGGCTGGTGGTGTCGGCATTGACCACGAAGTCGGAGAGCAGGCCCGCGCTGGAGGAGTACTTGGCGGTGAACTCGTTGATCACGGCCTCGGTGCGGGTGATCACCTTATTCCAGTCGTGCGCGGTGTCATAGGCGGCGAAGGCCCGCAGGTGGTCCAGCATGTGGTCGCTGGGGCGGGTGTCGGTGTTCGGGCCGTCGTCCTCGCACTTGAGGTGGCCGTCCGGGGCCACGTCATGGGCGTAGATGCCGGCCAGCCAGGCCTTGGCGTCGGCGGTGTAGCCGCCCCACTGGGCGTCGGCCAGGACCAGGCCGTAGCCGATGTCCAGGTCGCCGTCGGTGGCGGCGTCGGGGGTGCCCGAGCTGTAGTAGGTGCAGGTCTTGCCGTCGAGCTGCCACTCCATCAGGCCCCACTGGTCCTTGTGGTCCTTGACCAGCTGCCAGAGGCCGTTGAACTCGGTCTGGGCGTTGGTGTCGTAGCCGGCCATCAGGGGCACGATGTTCATGCCGTAGCCCTGGCCCTCGGAGACCGGGCCGTTGTTGGTGGCGTCGCCGTCTCCCTTGGTCGAGACGTAGTACTCGTTGGAGGCGCAGCCGTGGACCAGGTAGTTCGCCTTCCAGGAGTCGTACTGCTTCTGGACGGCGGCGTCGCGGGCGGCCTGGGAGGCGGACGGCAGCACACCGGTCTTGTAGGTGGTGTGGCTGGGGAACGGGTGGCTGACGGTGGCCGCGCTCGCCGGGGCTGTGGCCAGGGCGGTGAGCGGGAGGGTCAGCAGGGCTGACACCACCGTCGAGGCGAGCAGGCGGATCTTCTTGCCGTGGGGGCGCATGCAGGCTCCTGAGCTCCAATTAGTAAAGCTTCCTAACCTGATGGGACCTTAGGGTCTACGGCTGAGCGTGGCCCGTCAAGAGGGCGGGCGGCTTTGCGTCATGCCGGTACGGCGGGTACGCGCAGGGGTTGCGTCGGTGTGCCGCGAGCGCGGGTACGCCCCGGGCCGTCGCCTCGGCGTGCCGGAGATCATCGGCGCGCCCCGGCCCGCAGACTGTCACCCATGGAGCCAGTGAGCAGGGGCGGCCGGTGACACCGAAGGTCAGGGGGCCGCGGCAGCGGCCCGTGCGACAGGTGGCGCCCGGACTGCAGCGGGCCGCGGGGTACACCTGGCGGCTGCTGGTGCTGGCGCTGGCCGTCTACCTGCTGGTGCAGGTGCTCGGGCGCCTGGTGCTGCCTGTGATCGCGGTCTTCGCCGCGCTGGTGATCACCTCGGTGCTGCGCCCGGCGGCGGACCTGCTGGTCCGCCGGATGCCGCGCTCGCTCGCGGTGGCCGTCAGCGTGCTGGGCGCGCTGCTGCTCTTCGCGGGGCTGCTGGCGGGCATCGGGGCCTCGGTCGCGGACCAGTGGAACAGCCTGGTCAACGAGTTCCGCGGTGGCGTCGGGCGGATCGAACACTGGCTGGAGGGCGCCCCGTTCCACGTCCGCGCGGAGACCGCGTCCAAGCTGCAGAACAAGCTCGGCTCCTTCCTCGCCAACCACAAGGCGACGCTGATCAACACTGCGGTCAGTCAGGCCGGGCGGGTGGTGGAGGTGGCGACGGGCGCCGTGCTCGCGCTCTTCTGCGCCATCTTCTTCATCCATTCGGGCGATCGGATGTGGGGCTGGCTGCTGCGCCAACTGCCGCCCGGAGCCCGGGAGACCTGGGACCGGGCCGGGCGGACCGCCTGGCGCACCTTCGCCGGCTACACCCGGGGCATCTTCATCGTGGCGGGCACCAACGCGGTGCTGGTGGGCATCGGTCTGGCAGCGCTGCAGGTGCCGCTGGTACTGCCACTGGTGGTGCTGGAGTTCTTCGCCACCCTGATCCCGCTGATCGGCTCACCGATCGCGATGGTGATCGCCGCCGTGGTGGCGCTGGCCGCGCGCGGGCCGGTGACCGCCGTGATCGTGCTCGGGATGATCGTGGTGATCGGGCAGATCGAGGGCCATCTGCTGCATCCGGTGGTGATGAGCTGGGCGGTGCGGATCCATCCGGTGGCCGTGGCGCTTTCGGTGATCGCCGGCGGCATCCTGGCCGGGGTGATCGGGGCGGTGGTCGCCCTTCCGGTGGTCTCGGTGATCTGGGCGGTGGTCAGCGAATTGCGCAGCGGACAAGCTGACGGAGCGTCATGAGCCGGAGCGAGTGCGCCTTCTGCGCCTTGGCGGCCGACCAGGGAGCCGCGACCCAGGCGGTCTTCCGCGACGAGGTGGCGATGGCCTTCCTGGACCACCGGCCGCTCTTCCCGGGCCATCTGCTGGTGATCCCGATCGCCCATGTGCCGACCCTGCCCGAGCTGCCCGCCGAACTGGTCGGGCCGTTCTTCGAGCGGGTCCGGCGGCTGACGGGGGCGGTCGAGCGCGGCACCGGCGCCCGCGGGTCGTTCGTGGCGATGAACAACCGGATCAGCCAGTCGGTGCCGCATCTGCACGTCCATGTGGTGCCGCGCAACCCCAAGGACGGGCTGCGCGGCTTCTTCTGGCCGCGCACCCGCTATCCGGACCAGGCCGCGGCCCAGCGGGTGGCGGCGGCGATCCGCGCCGCGCTGGACTCGGCGAGCTAGGGCGTACGGCGCCACCGGTGCCGGCGGGTGCGGTGCTTGGCGCCGGTCAGTACACGCAGGGGATCTGGCCGCCCTCCACCGAGTCCCCGGCGAAGTCGTCCGCGATCGAGCCGCCGCTGGGGCTGTCGGTGGCCGTGGTGCTCGGCGCATCGGTGGCGGTTGCGCCGCCGCCCGGGGCGTCGGTCGCGGACGGCGACGCCGGCGAGGTCGTGCCCGACGACGAGCCTGACGGGGCGTCGGTCGACGTGGCGGCGGCACTGGCGCTGGCACTGGTACCGGCAGCGGCCGATGGCGAGGCGTCGGTGTCCCCGATCGTCTGGTGCACCTGGGCGCGGGCCTTCGGCACGTCGACGATGTTCACATCGCCGTCGTCACCGCCCAGGTTCGGCTGGTCGGTGATCGCACCCAGCGTGTGGAACTCCACGTTCCCACCCGTCAGGTTCGGCACCTGCTGGGCGAAGTCCAGGACGTTCCAGCCGTCGTCGATGACCACGTCCTTCTTCGCAACGTCGATCAGCTGCTGCAGCTTGCCGAGGTCGCCGAAGACGCCCTGGTCCTTCAACTGCTTGGTGGCCCCGGCGAGGAACGCCTGCTGGCGCTTGGTCCGGTCGAGGTCGCCGTTGGGCAGGTTGTAGCGCTGCCGGACGAAGGAGAGCGCCTGGGAGGCGTTCAGGTGCTGCTGGCCGGCCGGGAAGTCCGCCCCCGAGCCATGGCCGGCGTGAGTCGCGGTGCGGGCCACGATCGGGTCGCTGGCCGGCTTCTTCAGGCAGACGTCGATCCCGTTGAGCGCCTGGGCCACGTGGTAGAAGCCGAGCAGGTTGACCTCGGCGAAGTGGTCGATCGGCACCTGGAGCATGTTCTGCACCGTGAGCAGGGTGGCCTGCCGCCCAGCCTCCCGGCTGCGGTGCTCCAACTCCACCGGATCGGTGACGCCCTGCTTGCTCAACTCCTCCTCGGCGTAGTACTTCGCGCGGTCGTAGGCCTCCTTGATCTTGTGCTTGCCGAGCGGGTGCTTGCCCGGGGCGTTGATCAGGTCGACGTAGTCGTCACGCGGGATGGAGAAGGCCTCGACCTTGCCGCCGTTGGCCGGGATGTGCATCAGGATCAGGGTGTTGGTGTTGTAGCCGCCGATGTCGGCGCTGGAGCCGGCGTGCAGCTCGTTCTCCAGGATGTCCTGCGGCACCGGGTTGCCGTCCTGGTCGCGGCGACTGTCCAAGCCGATCAGGAGCACGTTGACCGAGGTGTCCAGGTGGCCGGCCGTGTCGGTGGGGCGCGGTGGCGCGGCCTGCTTGACCGTGTCCAGTGCGCTGGAGGTCGTCATGCCGGTGGTCAGCGAGTGGTAGGTGTACCAGGTGAAGCCGCAGGTGCCGAAGACCGCGAGGGAGAGTCCGATGGCCACGGTCCGGCCGGCGACGGCCAGCGGTGCCGGCCGTCGCGGCGGCCGGCGGTGGCTACCGCCCTCGTGCCCGCTCTGGGGGGCGTTCGGGTCCTGCGCGTTCATCCATCCTCCAGGGTGCCGGTTCGGGCCCCGGGCGGTCGGTTGCGCTCGACGGGTTCCCTCCAACAACCCTCAGACGCTTTGAGGGACGGATTGGGTGCATGCGGACGGCAAACAATTCGTACCGTCAGGTCTTCGTTGCCGAGGGTGTCGGACCAAGGGTGAAATGTCGTAGTTCGACGGCCCGGTAGCCGTGGGCGGCTGCCGGGCCGTCGATGGGGGGCACTACTGCCAGGCGTCGTTGACGGCGGCGGCGTAGCGGTCGTTGTTGGTCAGCGGGTCGAGGCCCAGGGCAGTATCGATGGTGCGCAGCAGGCCGTACTGGTCGACCCGGCCGTCGCTCTGGTAGCCCTGCTTGACGGAGTTCTGCGAGCCGAGCAGCAGGGTCGGCACCTGGTTGGGGTAGTTGGGGCCGAACGCCTTCGTCGCGCCCTCGTCCCAGGTGACGATCAGCAGCGAGCGCTGGGTCGTCCAGGCGGGCGAGTTGAGGATGGTCGGCAGGGTCTGCTGCAGCCAGTTGTCGCCGGCCGTGACGCCGCAGGCCTCCATGTCGTTGCAGTCGTCGGCCGCGAACCAGGCGAAGTTCGGGGTGGTCGCGGTGGACTGCAGATCGGTCGCCATCTGGGTGAGCGGCTGCATGTGCGCCGCGCAGTAGCCGGCGTCGGTCTTCATGTCCTTGAAGTAGTAGAACGGCGCGTCGTCCGGCGCGTAGTAACCGTGGCTGCTGGTGTCGCAGTTGCCGTTGGCGCCGTCCAGGTACTCCTTCCAGGTCTTGCCGGCCGCCTCGGTCGAGTTGCCCAGGTGCGGGGCGTCGATCGTGGTGGTGGAGACGCTGTTGCCGGTCAGCCCGTACAGGCCGCCACCCGCCAGGGCCACGTAGTTGGGGTCGCTGGGGTGCGTGGTGGCGTACGACTGGGTCAGCGAAGTGCCCTGGGAGAGCAGGCTGTTGATGTACGGAGCCTGCGAGGTGTTGCCGACGATGCCGGAGTAGTCCTGGTTCTCCATGTAGACCAGGAAGACGTGGTCGTAGCCCGGCACCGAGACCGGCGGGGCGGTCAGCTGCGGGGTCGGCAGCGGGGTGGAGAGCGTCAGCGAGAGGTTGTCGGCGTAGCCGTCGGTGGTGCTCCCCGCCGTCCAGGTGAAGTTGAGGTCCACCTTGATCGAGCGGGTGCCGACCGGCAGGGTGCCGGTGGTGGAGCGCTGCAGCAACTCGGTGGTGTTGTGGCGGTCGGTGTTGGTCACCGGGGCGATCTGGGTGCTGCCCAGCGCCGCGCCGTTGGCGTCCTGGAAGGTGGCGACCATGCCGACCCGGTCGTCCTGCGAGGCGTAACCGCCCAGCCAGCCCGAGAGGTTGAAGGTCACGCCACCGCCGTCGATCGCGGTGGCGGCTGCCGACACATCGGCCGTCTGCGACAGGCTGGAGTCGCCGGTGGCGCCGCCGTTGAAGAAGGCGGTGCCGCGGCCGGCCGGGCCCGGGGTACTGCTGGTGGGGTAGCCGCCGGGGGCGCCGTAGCAGACCATGTTGGGCTCGCCCTTGGTGATGGTCCAGCCCGGCACCGTCATGCCGTCCTCGCCGGTGGTGGAGCAGATCGCCACCGACTCCGCGTCCGGGTCGGTCAGCAGGTTGCCGCTGGCACTGGTGGTGCTGCTGTTCCTGGCTCCAACGGCGGTGGCGGGGGCGGCGGTTGCGACTGCGGTGGCCAGCGGGGCCAGGAAGGAGAGCACCGAGGCCACGGCGAGGGTGCGGGTGCGGCGGGGCGAACGGGTCAGGGGCATTGGGGGCCTCTCGACGCAGGGGAGGGGAGCGGAAACGGCAGGGCATGGCCCGGGCCGTTGACATGATGGGGACAAAAGCTGACGGGCCAACAGCCCTCAAACGACGGGGATATGACGAAAAGATGGCTGGCAAACGTGAAGATGGCTGTACAACTTTGCTCAGTTCACCTGAACACCCATGTCGGCCACACATCAGCAACCATGTCGGCCGCGCATCAGGTCATGGCAGCTTCCGCACTCTGTACCGGTCTTGTCCCAAACGGCTGCACCCGGCCCCGAAGTGGGCAGAATGACGGGCAGCGGGGGCAGTTGGCCGACAGCAGGGGGCGGACGGAATGCAGGCGGACATCAAGGGCAGCACCATGCCGGTGCTGGAGATCCAGCTCGGACCGGGGGAGGAGGTCATCTCGGCGCACGGCGAGCTGTCGTGGATGACCGCCAATGTGCAGATGTCGCAGACCACCAACACCGGGGGGCCGGGCGGGCGCGGCCTGCTGGGGACGCTGAAGCGGGCGGTCGGCGGTGGCGGGCTCTTCCTGACGCGCTACCAGGCCCAGGGCAGCGCCGGGTTGGTGGCGTTCGCGGCGAAGGTGCCAGGGCACATCGTCCCGGTGGACGTGGCGCCCGGACGCGGGGTGCTGGTGCACCGGCACGGGTGGATCTGCGGCACCCCGGGCATCACGCCGACGATCGCCCTGCAGCAGTCGTTCCGGGGCGGACTGTGGGGCGGTGAAGGCTTCGTGCTGCAGCGCCTGGAGGGCCAGGGGCGGGCCTGGATCGAGCTCTCCGGCGAGCTCAGCCAGTACACCCTGGGCCCCGGGCAGACCATGCTGGTCCACCCCGGCCACGTCGGGATGTTCGAGCAGCAGGTGCAGTTCACCATCACCAGGGTGCCCGGCATCGCCAACAAGATCTTCGGCGGTGACGGCTACCACCTGGTCGCGCTCACCGGACCGGGCCAGATCTGGCTGCAGAGCATGCCGCTGCCCAACCTGGCGCACGCGCTGGAGCCCTACCTGGCACGCGAGGGCGCGGTGGCCGCCGGGGAGGGCGGCGCGATCGGCGGCATCGTGGGCGGGCTGCTGCGGGGCTGACCGACTGGCCGCAGCTTGCCCGCCTGCCTGGTGGGCCGGGCGGGGGCGCCGAGCGTCAGCGTTCGTCAGGCCGCGCCCGGAACACCGCCGAGGTCGCCCCGGCCGCCAGCGCCGTGAACGCCACCGCCAGCATCCAGTCACCGCTGCGCTGGTAAGGCGTGCTCCCGGAGACCAGCGGCACGTCCGTGGTGAACGCACCGCGGTAGCCCGCCCCGTGCCAGGCCAGCTGCCGCCCGTGGGCGTCGAACACCGCGCTGACGCCGGTGAGCCCGACCTGCACCGCGGGCCGCCCGGTCTCGGCGGCCCGCACCGCTGCCAGCGAGGCGTGCTGGGGCTGCGCCCAGCTGCCCTGGAAGGTGGAGGTGGAGGTCTGATACACCAACAGCTGTGCGCCGTGGGCGACTTCGGTTCTGGCCATGTCAGGGAAGGCGGACTCGAAGCAGATCAGCGGGCCGAACGCGAGCGAGCCGCTGTGCATCACGGTGGTCTGGTCGCCGCGTACACGGTTGGTGGGCGCCGCCTTGCTGAAGTCGGCGACCCAGCCGAGGACGGGCCGCAGCGGGATGTACTCGCCGAACGGCACGAGGCGGATCTTGTGGTATTCGCCTACCAGCCCGTCGGGCGCGATCAGGGCGGACGTGTTGTAGGCGCTCGAGGTTCCCGGGATCGTGGCGTCGCCGTTCACCAGCAGGTCCGCGTTGACCTGCTGGGCGAGGCCCTGGAGGCCGGCGATCAGGGCAGGGTCGGCGGTGAGGTCGTAGCCGAGGCTGCTCTCGCCCCAGATCACCAGGTCCGGATGCTGGGTGCTCAGCTGCGCGGTCGTGGTCTCCTCCCAGGACTGGCGGTCCGTCGGCGAGGTCAGCACCCCGGGCTGCACCACCGCGATCCGCACGCTCCCGGCGGCGGGGAGCGTGGGGCGCACGGCGGACCAGACGGGGCCGACCGCGACCGCCAACAGGACCACCACGGCTACGTGCCTGACGAGCTGACGATTGATCAGCGCGATGACCACCGCGGTGTTCACCAGCGCGATCAGGAAGCCCGTCAGCCACACCCCGCCCAACGAGGCCGAGGCGAGCAGGTCCGGCCGGTTCCACTGGGTCGCGCCGAGCAGCACCCACGGGCCGCCGAGGCTCTGCCAGGAGCGCACGGCCTCCGCGCAGGTCCACGCGCTCGGCACGACCAGCAGCGCGGCGGCGGCCCGCCGACCGGTGAGCGGGGCCGCCAGCAGTCGGTGCACCGCCCAGCCCCAGGGCAGCCAGAGCGCACCCAGCAGCACGGCCAGCAGCCCGAGCGCGGGCCCGATACTGGGCAACAGCCAGTACTGCGTGGCCACTTCGAAACCGCCGAGGCCCCACCAGGCCCGGATCACGCCCTCCCGCCGAGTCGGCGCCGCTCGGACCACCAGCAGCAACGGGACCAGCGCCACCCACGCCAGCCACCACCACGCCGGCGCGGGGAACGCGAGCGCGGGCAGCCCGCCCGCGAGGAGGGCGGCACAGCGGCCGCGCAGCTGGGGGCGGTCCCCGAGGCGCAGACGCGGACCGCGGCGCCGCTTCGCGCGGCGGCTGCGCCGCCACCGCAGCTTCCCGTGATCGGCCAGCTCGATGACCGCCCACCCCGCCGTGAACCCCGCCGCCACCCACCACAGCAGCGCCCGCTCCCGCCCCGCGTGCCACCACGGGACCATCGCCAGCCCGGCGAAGACGAAGGCGAGGTTGTAGAGCAGGTCGTACAGCGCGAACACCCGCCCGCGTGCGGCATCCGGCGTGGCCCCGCCGATCAGGGCGTCCGCGCACACCTTGAGCACCTGGAAGGCGAACGCCCCCACCGCCACGCACACCACCAGCACCCAGAGCGAGGGGAACAGCCCGCCGACATACGCCGCCGCGGCGGCCGGCAGGAACGCGGCGGGCAACAGCGCGCGGGCCCCGTACCGCGACGCCAGCGCCGGCGCGGCCGCACTCGCCGTGAAGGTGGCGATGCCGGTCGCGGCCAGGGCGATGCCGTAGCCGGAGGCCTTCAGCCGGTACTGCGAGTCCGCGACCAGCACCAGCACCACGAACCCCGCGCCGAGCAGCAGCCGGTGCGCCCCCACCGCGAGCAGCGGTCGCCGGATCGCCGGCGTGCGGGTGACCACCCGCACGCCCTCGGCGAGGTCGGCCACCGTGCGCAGCAGCCGGGTGAAGGCGGCGTCGCCGTGCTGTCGGTGCAGGACTTGCTCGGCCGAGTCCGCCGGTCCCGGGCTCTGTGGGGTGGGGGGTGCTGCCGGGTGCCTGTCCGGGGAGATTGCCTGATCGGGTTCCGGGCTCTGCGGGGTGGGGGGTGCTGCCGGGTGCCTGTCCGGGGAGATTGCTTGATCGGGTCCCGGGCTCTGCGGGGTGGGGGGTGCTGCCGGGTGCCTGTCCGGGGAGATTGCCTGATCGGGCCCCGGGCTCTGCTCGGTGGAGGGTGCTGCCCGGCGTCTGCCCGGCGAGATCGCCCGATCGGGCCCCAGGAACGGCAGGGTGGCGAAGACCGTCGCCGCCCCCGCGTAGAGCACGCCCGCGGCGAAGAACCCGGCCACCACCGACCGGCCGACGAAGAGCGAGCCGGCCACTGCGCCGAGGAACGCCGCCGACGATCCGACCAGCGCCGAGAGCGCGTTGGCCGGGACCAGCCGCTGCCGAGGCACCGTGCGCGGCAGCGCGGCGCCCTTCGCGGTCAGCACCAGGCGGGACGAGGAGAGCAGCAGGATGACCGCGAGATAGGCCGGCGCCGTCAACCGCGCCGCCACGACCACCGCCCCGACGGCGACCAGCAGTCCGCGCAGCACGGAGACCGCGACCAGCGTGCGCCGCCGGTCCAAGCGGTCCAGCAGCACCCCGGCGAAGGGGCCCACCAGGCTGAACGGCAGCAGCGTCGCCGCGAGCACCGCGGCGATCCGTCCGGGTGTGGCGCCCCGGCCCACGTCGAAGAGGACGAACTGCGCGAAGGCGATCTGCGCCAGCCCGTCACCGCACTGCCCCAGGCACTGCCCGGCCAGCAGCCCGCGCAACGGGCCGGCCAGATCCCGTCGCAGGGACCCTCGCGTCGATCCGGCCGCAACCTCGGGCACCGGTCCATCCGCGGCGAGCCCCGCTCGCTCGTCCATACCTCCATCCTCGCCCCGTCCCGCCGGCGGCAGGATCTCCCGGCTACCGCTCGGTTCGCGCGATGGCGAGCTCGATCTCGTGGAAGCAGGGGGAGGGGGCGTCGAGGGAGACGAGGACCTTGGTGCCGGTGGGTTCGAAGCCGACCTTGCGGTAGAAGGCCTCGGCGCGGGCGTTGTCCTCGTGGACGTGGAGGCGGACCCGTTCGATGCGGGGCTCGGCGAGCGACCAGGACCACTCCAGGGCGGCGCCGACCAGCTCCTCGGCAAGGCCGGAGCCGCGCTCCGCAGGCCGGACGAAGACTCCGAGGAGGTGGGTCTGCGGCACCGTCGGCACCTCTCCGAAGACCGTGCCGTCGCCGGGCAGTTCGACGCGCGCCGTGATCGTGCCGAGCCATTCGCCGTCGGCGCGCTCCGCCACGAACTGCCGCAGCGACCTCCCCTCGTCGGAGGCTTCGGCGCGGGCCTGCCAGAGCTCGTCGGGTCTGGCCTCGGCCTGCTCCAGCGTCTCCAGGAAGGCGAGGTGCGCGACGGGGTCGCGGAGCGCGGCCAGCCGCAACTCCCTGACCTTGGACCAGTCGTGGTGCCGCACGGTGTTGATGGTGTGGATCATCCCCGGATCCTCGCACCTGTGCAGGCCCTCAGGTGCGCCCATGCCGGTTGAGGGCTCACGCAGGTCAGTACGCCGATGCCTGGGCCGGTTCCTGCGCCGGTGCGGTGTCGCTCGGCGGTGCCGCCGCGGTGCGGTCCAGCAGGAGCAGGGCGAGGTCGTCGGCCTGGCAGCGGATCTCGGGGATGGCGGTGGTTTCCAGCAGGTTGCCGCGCCGCAGCGAGCCCAGCGTCCACAGGGGTGCGGGTGCTCGGGTGCCGGCGGGGCGCAGTCGGCCGTCGGGGGTGGTGTCGAAGCCACCGCCAATGGGGGCGGGCGTGCCGAGGCCGCTGGTCAGCAGGTCGGTGACCAGGGGGTCGTCGGTCCGGGTGAGGTCGGCGTCGGAGCCGGTGCAGTTCAGTACCGCGCCAACCCGCAGCCGGCGGCCGTTGTCCAACCGGACGTCGATCTCCTCGATGCCGCCGCCGGTGGAGCCCGCGGCGGGCGCGGCGGGCGCGGCGGGCGCGGCGTCGGCCACCGTGCCCTGGCCGATCCTGACCAGGCCTGCGTCCGTGGCGGTGCGCAGCGCCGTGGTGCTGACCGGCGGGATGCGGTGGCGGTGGGTCTCCCAGAGGCGCAGGTCCCGAGCCAGCAGCCGGGCTTGGTCGGTGGTCGAGAGCTGCTGCCACAGGGCGCTGGTGACAGGCCGCAGGCTGTCCACTCCCGCCCGCCAGTCGCCGTGGACGCGGCGGCAGTAGGAGATGTGGCGCAGCACGGCCCGGCGCAGCGCGACCAGTCCAGGGCGGGCGTCGAGTTCGGGGGCGGGCAGGTCGGTGATCGGGGTGGTGGCGTGCGGCCGGGGTACCAGGCCGTGCCGCGACAGCGCGTGCACGACGCGGCCGGGGCGTTGCAGGCTGAGCGCCATGTCCACCATGGTCAGGCCGGTCCCGACGAGCAGCACATCGCGGTCCTCGGGCACCGCCGCGAGGGCGTCAGGTACCCAGGGGTCGGCCAGGAACCGGCTCGAGGAGCGCAGCGCGGGCGGCGCCCAGGCCACGCCGGGCGCGAAGTTGCCCAGCGCCAGCACGGCGGCGGCGACGTCGAGCGACTGGCCGCAGCCCAGCCGCAGGCTCAGCGGTGCGGCGGCCTGCGGCTGGTGGGTGATGCCGATGACGCGGTCGTGCACCCGGATCAGGTCGGGGACGTCGCGCTGGTTGCCGGCTGCCTCCAGGCTCTCGGCGAGGTACTGCCCGAACAGTCCCCTGGGCACGAAGTCGTGCTCGCCGGCGCGGTCGCCGAGCCAGCGCACGAAGTGGCCGGGGTCGTCCCGGTGGGCGCTCATCCGGCCGGCCGGGACGTTCAGCAGGTGGTGCGGCGCATCGGTGCCGAAGGCCAGTCCGCGGCCCGCGGGCCGCCCTTCGGGGTCGATGAGCCAGATCCGGGCCGGTGCGGGTCGGTCGGCGGCCGCGTTGTGGAGCAGCCGCAGCGCCGTCAGGGTGCCTGCGGCTCCGGCACCCACGACGGCGATGTCGTGCGCTGTACTGCTGTGGTTCACGGGGAGGTTGTCCTTTCGGGGCGGCTGCCCGCTGCCGAGGGAGAGCTCACTGCTCGCTCTCGGGGGCGCGGTAGGTCCGCCGGATGCTGGTGCCGAGCCGGGCGATGTCCGCGCCGTAGACGTGGATCGATATCGCCTTGCTCGAACAGGAGTTGCGCACCCGGTGGATGTCGCCGGGCGGCGCGAACGCGGCGATCGCGCCGGTGGGGTTCACCACGTCCTCGGTCGGGATCAGCCGGGACGTCAGCCCGTCGGTCATCAGCCGGTAGCGGCGCTCCTGCTCCTGGCCCTCGTGCACACCGGTGACGCACCAGGAGACGTGGTCGTGGATCCGGGTCTGCTGGCCGGGCAGCCAGACCAGCGCGACGATCGAGAAGCTGCCGTCGGGCTCGGCGTGCAGCACGTGCTGCCGGTAGTGGTCGGGATCGCCCTCGCGCTGCTCGGCGGTGAGCAGGTCCGCGGTGCTGAGCACGGGAGCGAGCAGCTCGCCGACCAGATGGGCCGTCAACTCCGGTGACAGGCCGCGCTGGATCACCTCGCGTATGTCGGCGATGAGGTCGTCGATCCTTGCCGTGACCCGGGCGACGACTGAGCCGGGCGCAGTGGGAGACGTCATGCTGCCAACATCGAGCCGACCGTGCCCTGATGTCTAACGATGATTCATAGGCCTTTGACCAAGCGTGACTTATGGCTCGGAGGCGCGACGGCATTGGTGACCGGGCCCTGACATAGGTCACGTGGAGTCGTCGGTCCGGCGCGGCCCGTTTCATAAGCAGAACTTTGGTGTGCCGGAGTGAGGCCGGCCGGGTCTCAGCCGGCCGGCCCGGTGGTCGGGGTGACCGTGGCGCTGTGCGAGGCCCCGGTGGCGTCGGTCCACTGGACGGTGAGCGGCTTGCCGACGGTGCTGCTCGCCATGATCGTGGTCAGCCCGGCCGGGGAGTCGACCGGCCGGCCGTCTACGGCGGTGATCACATCGCCCGCGGCGAGCCCCGCCTGCGCCGCCGGGGTACCGGTGATCACGCCCGCGACCGGTGCGCCCGAGCCCGCCCCGGTGCCCGATGCCGTCGCGATCTGCACCCCGAGGAAGGCGGTCGGCCCGATGTGGATCTCCGGGCCCGCCTTGCCCGCCATGATCTGCCGGGCCAGCGGCAGTGCCGTGTCGATCGGGATCGCGAACCCCTGCGGCGCAGCCTGCTGCTGCGCGCCGCCGCTGGTGTCGGACCCGGCGGTGTCGATGCCGATCACGGCGCCGGTGGCGTCGACGAGTGCGCCGCCCGAGTCGCCGGGCTGGACGTCCGCGTCGACCTGGATCATCCCGGTCAGCTGCTCGGCCGTCGCGCTGCCGGGGTCGTTCGCAATGACGGACTGGTCGAGCGCGGTCACGGTGCCGGCGGCCGCCGTCGCGCTGCCCGTGCCGCCCGCGTTGCCGATCGCGGTCACCGGGTCGCCGACCGCGACCTTCGAGGAGTCGGCGGTCTTGGCGGTCGGCAGGCCGGAGGCGCTCTGCAGTTGGAGGACCGCCAGGTCGCCGGTGCTGTCGTAGCCGACCACGCTCGCCGTGTAGGTGCGGCCGTTGCCGAGGTCGGTCGCGGTGATCGCGGTGGCGCCGTCGATGACGTGGTTGTTGGTGAGGACTTCGCCGTTCGAGCCGAGCACGATCCCGGTGCCGGCCGCCCCGGCGCCCTGGTAGCCGAGGACGGTGTTGATGACCACCAGCGCCGGATCGGCCTTCGCGAACGCGTCCGTCGCTCCGGCCCCGCTGCCGCTGGACGGGACGGCCGGTGCCGACGCGCTGCCCGGTGCCTGGGGCGCCTGCGACTGCCAGAACGCCCGGCTGACACCGATCCCCACCGCCGCGGCCACGGCCGCCACCGCCAGCGGCACCAGGTACCTGCTGACCCGGTGCCGCCGCGGCGGCACCGCACCGTCGCCGTAGCCGGGAGCCGGCGGGCTCGGCGGGTGCGGGGGTATCGGCGGCGGCGCCGAACCGTACGGCCCGGCCGGGGGAGCGTCCGGGGGCGGCGGCGGCCCCCAGCCCCCGGGCGGGCCGACCTGGCCACCGCTGCCTGACTTGTCGGAGGGGGCCGGGGCCCCGGGATCCTGGTGAGTGCTCATGACAGTCCCACATGTGGTGCGTGCCGAGAAGCCGATGGGGAACCGTCCCGGCCCTGACCCACCGGGCGGGGCGACCTCCCTTCCATCATGCGCAGCGATCGGTAGCACGCGCGTAAGAGCCGGATGAGTTGTTCCTCAAGGGCCTGAGCGGGCTTGGACGGACCGGATCCCGGGTGCGCCGCGCCCTGACTCCAGGCGTGCCGCACTCTTGTTCGCCACAGGGGCGGTGCGGGATCACCGCAGGATCCGACAGGCGGGGGCGGGAACGTCATGGCGGCGTGGTGACCGGTATGACGGTTGGGCGATCTGGCGCGCAGCCAACGGCTACCCCCACCGGCGGCAGCCGCGACCGCTCCGGGCGAGGCCGGAACGAGGCGCAACCGGCAGCCATCGGCCCCCCGGAGCGGATCTGACGGGCGATGACCTTGGGTAGTCGGGCGGGCCGGCCGGTCGACCCGGTGGCCGCAGCCCGGCTGGCGAACGACAGTGAGGAGAGGAAGCCGGTGCGCAACCACCTGGAGGCGACCATGCCCGAACCGGACACCGGGAAGGGGCTGCTCCCCTCGGGCCTGTCCGCCCGCCGGCAGGCCCTGCTACTCGGCTCCTACGGGCTGGTCGCCCTCGCGGTGCTGGTGGATCTCGCCACCGGCCCGGGGTCGACCCTCTCGCCGGTCCTGGCCTGCCTCCCGGTGCTGGCCAGCGCGGGCACCCGCTCACCGAGAGTGCCGGCGGCGGCCGGGGTCCTCGCGGCGGCGGGAGCGGCCCTGCTCGCGCTGGCCAACCCGGATGTGCCGCTCGCCGTCCAACTCGCCACCTTGACCGCGGTGGCAGCGGTGACCTTGGCGAGCACGGCCACCACCCTGCTGGTCCGGGCGCGCGAGCGCGAGCTCCTCCAGGTCCGTACCGTCGCGGAGGCCGCCCAGCGCGCCCTGCTGCGCCCCGTGCCCGCGCGGGTGGGAGCGCTGCGGATCGCCGTGCGCTACCTGGCCGCCGCGGCCGAGGCCCGCATCGGCGGGGACCTGTACGAGGTCCTGGAGACCGAGCACGGCATCCGGATCCTGCTCGGCGACGTCCAGGGCAAGGGGCTGGCGGCGGTGGAGACCGCCGCCGACGTGCTCGGGGTGTTCCGCGAGGCAGCCCGCACCGAGCCGGAGCTGGCCCGCCTGGCCGAGCGCCTGGACGCCGCACTCGCCAACCGCCCCAGGGCCGAGCGCTTCGTCACCGCCGTCCTCCTCGGCATCCCCGCCGCGACCGGTCCAGCCGAGGTCGTCAACTGCGGCCACCCACCCCCGCTGCTGCGTCACCGCTCCCGGGTGGTGACAGCACTGGAGCCGCCCGCCTTCGCACCACCGCTGGCACTGCGCGCACTGACCGGCGAGCCCTACCGCAGCAGCAGCTTCAACCTCCACCGCGGCGACCTGCTGCTCCTCTACACCGACGGGGTGGCCGAGGCGAGGAACGCGGCCGGCGACTTCTACCCCCTCGCCGCCCGCCTGGCCAGCGATCTCACCGCCGCGGAGCCGGACGCCCTCCTCGCCCAGCTGCTGGCCGACGTGCAGTCCTGGGCCACCGACGGGCTGAACGACGACGCGGCCGTGCTCGCCCTGCGACGCGAACCCTGAACCGGCCCGGGGCCGGACGCCCTGCCGGCCGCCTGGCCGGGCGGGCATTGCTCGGCAAGCGGCCGGCCTGCTGCGGCACCGAGCCCGGCCAGAATTGGTGAATTGCCCACCGCTGCGGAGCGGTCAGCTGCTCCCGAGGATCCCGAAGATCACACAGCAGCTCGTGCCCGGTCGAGGTCGACGACCTCGCCGTTGAAGCCGAGCTGGTGCAGGTCGCCGCCGGGTGCCTCGATGCGTCCGCCGGCGGCCAGGCCGCCGGCCTTGACGGGGTCGAACCCGGCCGCGCGGATCAGTCGCTCGGCCGCCTTCGAATGCCTGATATGCCCTCACCCAGTCGACCGACTCCCAGTGCTCGACGATCAGCCCGTCCTCGACGCGGAAGAAGTCGAGGGTGGTGAAGTCGGCCGCACGGCCGGTCCCGGCGATGGTGCCGTCCCAGACGCTGCGGGAGGCGAGCCGGTTGTTCTCGGCGACCATGTGCGTCTGCAGGGCCTGCCCGTCGGGCATCGCGCCGCGGCTGATCGCAGCTCCGAGATCCCCGGCCGCGTCCTCGCCGGCGATCTGGACGTCGGAATCGCCCTCTTCCCCGAGCCGATGAAGGGGGTGCGCAGCGCTGTCGTGCGGTCGGAGCCGCTCGCCCTGCTGTGCGGCAAGGACCACCGCCTCGCCGGCACCGACCCCGTCCCGGTCGCAGACCTCGAGAACGAGTCGGTGCTCCTGTTCCCGCGCGAACTCGCGCCCGGCTCCTACGACCGCGTCGTTGCCGCCTGCGAGCAGTCCGGCTTCCAGCCCCGCATCCAGATCTTCGCCGACCCGCCTCCCCAGGCCATGGTCGCCCGGCTGCGGGCCAACCGGGAGATCGGCCTGCCGCCCGCCTCGTTCGCCTACCACACCGCCGCAGCCGATCGCGGCTATGCCGCGTGTCGGCTCGTCCGTCCGGAGATTCGCGTGGAGTGGTCGATCCTGTGGTCCGCGCGCACGCGGCCCGCCGCCGTGACACGCCTGCTGGGAAGCGCCCGGCGATGTGCCGAGGAGCAGGGCTGGCTGCTGTCCACGCCTGACGACACCTGGGACGACAGCCGGACTTCGAACCCTTCTCCGTAGTCGTCGAGGTAGTCGTCGAGGCCGGCGATGCGGATGCGCGCGCGGGCCCGGCGCGTGCGGGGGTGCGTTCCTAGCGCATCACCAGGCCGCCGTCGACGGTGATGACCTGGCCCGTCAGCGCGGCGGCGTCGTCGCCGACCAGCATCGCCACCACGGCCGCGGTGTCGTCGGGGGTGAGCGGCCGGGGCAGCGCCTGCTGCGCTGCGACGTCCTCGAACTCCTCCGCCGGCACCACGCCGGTCGCCGGAGTCCGCGTCAGCCCGGGGGCCACAGCCGTGACGGCGATCCCTTGGCTGCCCAGCCCGACGGCGAGGGTGCGCGTCATGCCGACCAGCGCCCCCTTGGACGCCACGTACGCGAGCATGTGCGCGCCTGACGGACGCCAGAACGTGTTGGACACGATGAAGACCACCCTGCCGAAACCTCGCTCGCGCATCCCCGGCGTGAACGCCTGGGTGAGCAGCAGCGCCGATTCCACATTCACCGCCTGGATCCGACGCCACAGGTCGAGTTCGAAATCCTCGAACGGCCCGAAGGTGGCCATCGCGGCCGAGTGGACCAGCACATCGCACCTGCCATAGCGATCCAGCACCGCCTGCGCCGCCCGGCGCACCTCGTCCGGATCACCCAGATCGACCGGGACGTCACCCGTCCGGTCGAGCACGACCACGGTGTGATCGGCAGCGAGCCGCGAGGCGATCGCACCGCCGATCGCACCGGCGCCCCCGGTCACGACGGCGACCCGACGGCCCCCGGCCACTTCACTAGACGCGGTAGACACTGCTCAGCGCTCCTCTCGGTGTTGTCCTGCGCTCTCAGCGACAAGCTGCCCAGAACCCATGAAGATCGCGATATGCCGCCGGAGTACCAGTGTCCTGCGCCGGAGAATCGTCGGCAGGGCGGGCGGCCGATCAGGATCGCCCGGACCGGGCTCGTCGGGGCGGGATCCCCACGAGCAGGGCTCGGATGCGACCGCATCCCATGTCGTCCTCGCCCTCTGGCGGGAATTGATATAGTCACTTGGTCAATTGCTGAATGGGGGATTCGGTCATGGCAACCGGTGGAGCGGATGACCAGGCGCGGCATCCGGCCGGCCTGGCGGAGCGGCTGGCAACCGGCGTGCTCGACCTGATCGCCGAGCAGGGGCTCGGCCCCGGCGACAGCCTGCCCACGGTGCGGGGCCTGGCCGAGCGGTTCGGGGTGACACCGCCCACGATCCGGGAGGCGCTGCGCAGGCTGCAGGCCACGGATGCCGTCCAACTGCGGCACGGCTCCGGGATCTTCGTCGGTCCCGGAGTGCGGCGGACGGTGCTGCCCAATCCCAACTCCGTGCCCATCCGGGACGAGCAGATCCTCCACCTCGTCGAGGCGCGGCTGGCGATCGAACCGAGCATCGCCGCGCTCGCCGCCCGGAACCGTACCGACGAGCAACTGGCCGAGCTGGCAGCCGCGGTGGAGATCGCGACGCAGTCGCGGGTGCCCCGAGGCCGCAACTTCCACCGGGAACTGGCCGCCGCGTCCGGGAATCCGATGCTGTTCGAGGTCGTCGACTCGCTGCTCGCGGCGCGGCGCGGGGAGCAGCGCACCCTGCGCGGACTCATCCAGGACCGGGTCCACGACCGCGACCAGCACCGGGCGATCTTCGAGGCGGTGCGGGACCGGAAGCCGGTCGCAGCCGAGGAGCTCACCAGGCAGCACCTGCGTGAGCTGTGTGCGAGCACCGCGACGCTGCTGCGCCGGCCGCGAGAAGACCGGCCGTCGACGGATGTCTGACGCACCGTCAACCAAAGAGAGGCGCACACTTTTGCGACACCAGATTCGACCTGAGGCGCGTCGGTACCTCCCGCTGCGCCGGTCGGCGTCCGGCCTGGCCGCCGGGCTCGTCGCCGCGCTGGCGGTCGGCTCGTCGGCGGGCTGCTCAGCCGGCTCGGCGTCCGCCAACTCGGCCTCCGCCGGCCCGTCGTCCGTCAGCCCGTCGTCCGCCGACTCGGCGTCCGCCGGCGCGACCCAGGCCGGCCCGACGGTGGCGGTGAGCGGTGGGTCGGCCTGTGCAGGCGCCCCGAACTCCGCGACCACCCGCACGATCCAAGTCGGCGGGCAGTCAAGGACGTTCATCGAGCACCTGCCGCCCGCCGCCACCGCCGCCACCGCCGCCACCGCCGCCGGCACCGCCGGCGCGAAGCTGCCCGCGATCATCGCCTTCCCCGGCCGGGGCGAGACCGACAGCGAGCTGGAGGCGTACTCGCGGCTCGACGGTGTCAACGCCGTTGTGCTGTATGCCCAGGGCCTGAACGGAGAGGGTGCGAAGTCGACTTGGGAGGCCACGCCCTATCTCGGGGACTCCGCGCACGACTATGAGTTCGCCAATGACCTGGTGCGATGGCTGGCGCAGGCACCTTGCGTCGACGCCACCCGGATCGACCTGACCGGCAAGTCGGACGGCGCCGGCTTCGCCGCGTCGGCCGCCTGCACCATCAGCGGTGTCGCGGCCGTCGCCACCATCTCCGGTGCGTTCTACCAGGACAGCAACCACTGCACCGCCACTGGGCACCCGCTGCCGGTCCTCAACCTGCACGGCAGCAGCGACTGGGTCATTCCCTACGACGGCAACCCGGCCCGCAGGCTGTACGGGACCGACGCGTGGCTCCAGTTGTGGCGCCGGCGCGACAAGTGCACGGGCGCGGGAGCCGAGCAGACCCTCACCGCCGACGTCACCCAGACCACGTGGTCGGGCTGTGCCGACGGGTCGGTGGTCGTCAACGACCGCATCGCCGGCGGCGGACACACCTGGACGGTTGCCACCGCACCGAGCGGTCCTGGCGCCAGCGTCGGCCCGATCGACTCCGCGCAGACGATCGCGGCCTTCTTCACCGCCCACCCCCTGCCCGAGGCCAAGCCGTAGCCGGACCGCCCACCCCCTGCCCGGGCCAGGACGTAGCCGACCGCTCGTCACCGGCCCGCGCAACGGGCCGTCCGGGTGATCCCGGAGCCATGGGCGGGCGTGGCACGGGCGATCGGCAAGGGTGCCGAAGACCGCGTCGGAGTGACAGGGGAGGGGGCGGCCGCGCGGTGGGAGCCGGGGCCGGGACCTGCGAACGCGGTGAGCCGAGACGGCTCTACCGGGCCCACCGTGGTGAACTGAACTGACACGGCGTCAGCTCCGGCGAGCCAAACCCGCAGAGCCGACCCGTGTTGAGGTGAAACATGTCACGGTCCAGACCCCTGCGCCGGCCGCGCCCGGACGTGTAGGTTCCTGCGGCCAAGGGGAGCACTCCCCCGATCGCGGATCCCCGTCAACAGCTCCTGCGACGAAGAGAGAGCCACGAGAGATGTCTGCACACGGCTCTGCACACCACCACTCCCCGCAGCGCATCGGAGTGGTCACCGAGTCCGCCCCGGGCGAGACCCGGGTCGCGGCCACCCCGTCGACCGTGCGCGGCCTGCTCGCCCTCGGCTATGAGGTCGTCGTCGAGTCCGGGGCCGGCTCGGCCTCCGGCTTCACCGACGAGGCCTATGCCGAGGCCGGAGCGAGCATCGGCGACGCCTGGGCGGCCGACACCGTCCTCAAGGTCAACGCGCCGTCAACCGGGGAGATCGCCCGGCTGGGCGATGGCGCGACCGTGGCCGGCCTGCTCGCCCCGGCGCAGCGGCCCGACCTCCTGGAGGAGCTGTCCTCCCGCCCGCTCACGGCACTGGCGCTGGACGCGGTGCCGCGGATCTCGCGGGCGCAGTCGATGGACGTGCTCAGTTCGATGGCGAACATCGCCGGCTACCGGGCGGTGATCGAGGCGGCCCACGTGTTCGGGCGCTTCTTCACCGGCCAGGTGACGGCCGCGGGCAAGGTCCCCCCGGCGAAGGTCCTGGTGGCCGGCGCCGGCGTGGCCGGCCTCGCCGCCATCGGCGCCGCCTCCAGTCTGGGCGCGATCGTCCGCGCGACCGACCCGCGGCCCGAAGCGCCGACCAGGTGCGTTCGTTGGGCGGCGAGTACCTCGCCGTCGACGTCACCCAGGAGGCCAGTACCGACGGCTACGCCAAGGCCACCTCCGCCGACTACGACCGCGCGGCCGCCGAGCTGTACCACGAGCAGGCCCGGGACGTGGACATCGTCGTCACCACCGCGCTGATCCCCGGCCGGCCGGCCCCGCGCCTGCTCACCGCCGCCGACGTGGCGGTGATGAAGCCCGGCAGCGTCATCGTCGACATGGCCGCCGCGCAGGGCGGCAACGTCGAGGGCACCGTGGCGGGCCGCGCGGTGGTCACCGACAACGGCGTCACCATCATCGGCTACACCGATCTCGCGTCCCGGCTGCCCGCCCAGGCCTCGCAGCTGTTCGGCACCAACCTGCTCAACCTGCTGAAGCTGCTGACGCCCGGCAAGGACGGCCGGCTGGTGCTGGACTTCGACGACGTGGTCCAGCGCGCGGTGACCGTGGTCCGGGCGGGGGAGCTCACCTGGCCGCCGCCACCGGTGGCCGTCTCGGCCGCCCCCGCCGCTGGGCCGACCGCCGCCGAGGTGCCGGTGGAGCCGAAACGGTCCCGGCTCACCCCGGTGGCCCGGTTCGGCCTGATCGGTGTGGGCCTGGCGGCGATGTTCGCCGTCGTCGGCCTCGCCCCGGCCCAACTGGCAGAGAACTTCACGGTGTTCGCACTCGCCGTGGTGATCGGCTACTACGTGATCGGCAAGGTCCACCACGCGCTGCACACCCCGCTGATGTCGGTCACCAACGCGATCTCCGGGATCGTGGTGATCGGCGCACTGCTGCAGATCGGGCACGAGAGCGTGGTCGTCACCGTGTTGTCCTTCGCGGCGATCCTGCTGACGAGCGTGAACATCTTCGGTGGCTTCGCCGTCACCCGCCGCATGCTGTCGATGTTCTCGACGTCCCCCGAAAGGCGCTGAGCTCCGATGACTTCCACCACAGCCTCGCACGCCGCGGACCTGGTGGCCGCCCTGCTGTTCATCCTCAGCCTGGCCGGGCTGTCCCAGCACCGCACCTCCCGCGCCGGCGTCGGCTACGGCATCGCCGGCATGGCCCTCGCGCTGGTCGCCACCATCGTGCTGGCCGCCCAGAGCATCACGGCCGGCGCGGTCGCCCTGATCATCATCGCGATGGCGCTGGGCGGCGCGATGGGCCTGTGGCGGGCGCGGCAGGTCGAGATGACGCAGATGCCCGAACTCATCGCCGTGCTGCACAGTTTCGTCGGCCTGGCGGCGGTGCTGGTCGGCTGGGACAGCTACCTGGAGGTCGAGTCGCACGGCTCGGCGCAGACCCGGATCGCCGCCGACCTGCTGGGCATCCACCACGCCGAGGTGTTCATCGGGATCTTCATCGGCGCGGTCACCTTCACCGGGTCCATCGTCGCCTTCCTCAAGCTGTCCGCCCGGATCGCCTCCCGCCCGCTGACCCTGCCCGGCAAGAACGCGCTCAACCTCGGTGCGCTGGCCGCGTTCGCGGCGCTGACGATCTGGTTCACCGTCAGCCCGGCCCTCGCGCTGATGGTCGCGGTCACCGTCCTGGCGCTCGCGCTGGGCTGGCACCTGGTCGCCTCGATCGGCGGCGGTGACATGCCCGTCGTCGTCTCCATGCTCAACAGCTACTCCGGCTGGGCCGCGGCGGCTGCCGGGTTCCTGCTCGACAACAACCTGCTGATCGTCACCGGCGCGCTGGTCGGCTCCTCGGGTGCCTACCTGTCGTACATCATGTGCAAGGCGATGAACCGTTCCTTCATCTCGGTCATCGCGGGCGGCTTCGGCATCGAAGCCCCGTCGCGCGGGGACGAGGAACAGGGCGAGCACCGCGAGATCCGGGCCCGGGAGGCGGCCGAACTGCTCGCCCAGGCCAGCTCGGTGGTGATCACCCCGGGCTACGGCATGGCGGTGGCGCAGGCCCAGCACCCGGTCGCCGAACTGACCCGGCGGCTGCGCGAACGCGGCGTCGAGGTCCGCTTCGGCGTGCACCCCGTCGCCGGGCGCCTGCCCGGGCACATGAACGTGCTGCTGGCGGAGGCGAAGGTGCCCTACGACATCGTCCTGGAGATGGACGAGATCAACGACGACTTCGCCGAGACCTCGGTGGTGCTCGTCATCGGCGCCAACGACACCGTCAACCCCGCCGCCACCGACGACCCGTCCAGCCCGATCGCCGGCATGCCGGTGCTGCGGGTCTGGGAGGCCGAGCACGTCGTCGTCTTCAAGCGGTCGATGGCCTCCGGCTATGCGGGTGTCCAGAACCCGCTGTTCTTCCGGGAGAACAGCAGCATGCTCTTCGGCGACGCCAAGCAGAGCGTCGACGCGATCCTCCAGGCACTCGTCGACGCCGGTCCGCACGCCTCCGGCCCGGCCGCCCAGCAGACGGCGGCGGCCGGCTAGCCGGTCCGCGCTGTAGGGTCGGGTCGTGGTGGGACACCCGACTCGAAACGGAGAGACGATGGCAATCGAGAAGGCGATCCTCGCCGGCGGCTGCTTCTGGGGCATGGAGGAGCTCTTCCGCCGGCAGCCCGGTGTGCTGTCCACCAGGGTGGGCTACACCGGCGGTGAGGTCCCCAACGCCACCTATCGCCACCACGACGGCCACGCCGAGGCCATCGAGGTGCTGTACGACCCGGCCCTGACCGACTACCGGGCGCTGCTGGAGTTCTTCTTCCAGATCCACGACCCCAGCACCAAGAACCGCCAGGGCAACGACATCGGCAGCAGCTACCGCTCCGGCATCTTCTACACCTCCGAGGAGCAGAAGAAGACGGCCGAGGACACCATCGCCGACGTCGACGCCTCGGGCCTGTGGCCGGGCAAGGTCGTCACCGAGGTCAGCCCCGCCGGCGCCTTCTGGGAGGCCGAACCGGAGCACCAGGACTACCTGCAGAAGTTCCCCGACGGTTACACCTGCCACTTCCCGCGCCCGGGCTGGAAGCTGCCGCGCCGAGCGGCGGGCTGACAGCACGCCGCTGGGCGGCAGCTCACGGGGTCGGACAGCACCTGCCGGCAGCGGCGCTGCGCTGGTGGGCTTCCGAGTCGTTGGGGGCTCGCTAGCGCTGCGCTGGCGGGCTTCCGAGTCGTTGGGGGCTCGCTAGCGCTGCGCTGGCGGGCTTCCGAGCCGCTGGGGGCTCGCTAGCGCTGCGCTGGCGGCCTTTTGCGCCGCTGGGGGGGCAGTGTGGTCCGCTGTGCGGCCTTCCCAGGGACCCGCGGGCCGGCCGAGGCGGCAGCCCGGTTGCCGCCCCGGCGACCTGGGCCGGCGTGTCCTGCCACCGCTACCGCGGCGAGGACGGCAGGGCTGGCGCAGTGGGCCGGGCGCGGAGGCCGTCCGTCAGTGCCGGTGGTCGTAGTCGGGTTGGGCCGGGTCGCCCGGGTGTTCCAGGCCGGGGACCAGAGTGAGGCGGATGGCCCGGGCCTGGTCCAGCCAGCGGACGAAGGCGATACGGCGGGCGCAGTCCAGGAGTTCGGCTGCCGGGTCGGGGACGGGGGCGGGAGGTGCCAGGCCGAGGAGGGTGGCGGTCCAGGGGCCCACGGTGACCGGCCGGCCGGGTCCTGCGGTGCGCAGGGCGTCGGCCAGGTCGGTGGGGAGGGTGGCCGGGTCGGCGGTGAAGTCGCCGTCGGGGGTGCTCAGTTGCCACTCGGGTAGGAGCGGCGGCGGGGCGGCGGCGGGCGGCTGCTCGGTGACCTGGACGTCGGCCGTGACCGCCTCGTACACCGCCCGGACGGCGGCGCTGCCCTCGAAGGCGGCCGCCGCGATCGAGCCGAGTTCGACTGCGGCTCGCTGGTCCAGGTGAACTGGTGAGGCTGTCGTGTAGTCCAGGCCCCGGGCGGCGGCCTCGGCGGCGCACAGCTCCTCGGTCAGCAGCACCTGGGCCACCCAACGGGTGAGTTGGCGGTCCTGCTGGGTGCCGGGGGCGGGGAGCGCCGAGGCACGCGGGCCGGCGCGCAGGGCGGCGAGCCGGGCGTCCAGCTCGGCGCGGGGGAGTGGGCGGCCGTCCAGCAGGCCCAGCAGCGGCTCATGGGTGTGCATCACGGTGCCGCCACCCGCAGTTCGACGGTGGGTGCGTACTGGCAGCGGCCGAACCACATCACCTTGGCCACCGCCCAGGAGTGCCCCGGTGCTGCGTCGGTGGGTACGGCCACCTCGAACGCGACCGTGGTCTGCTCCCCGGGCGCCACCGCGAAGCCCCGCACCGGTTCGGCGAGCAGCTCCCAACTGCCCCAGGGCGAGACCAGTTGCAGTTCGCCGCGGATCTCGCCACGGGTGCGGTTGGCCAGCCGCACCTCGATCGCCGTGCTGTCACCAGGGGTGAGGCGGAGGGTGGTTGAGGTGACGTCGACCGACAGGCCGGTGTCCCGGGCCTTGCCGGACTTGGTGCCCTGGGTCTGCCGCCCCTCGTCCATCGGCTTGCCAGGGACGGGGAGTTGGCCGCCCGGTACCTTGCCGACCGCGACCGTGGCGACGTCCTCGACCACCTGCCCGTCGTACTCGGTGCGCACGGCCACGAAGTACAGGCCCGGTTCGGCTCGGTGCGCCGGGGTGACGGTGATCGGCAGTTGCAGGTGGCCGTCGACGGCGAGGCGGTACGGGCGGCGCCGGACGGACACCTGCCAGCCGTCCGGGGCCAGGATGTCGAGGGTGCCCGTCACCTCGGTGTCGCGCAGCTGGGAGGAGAGCACGGCGGTCAACTCCACCGGCTCGCCGTTGGTGTGGCGCAGGGCGGGGCTGACGCCGACCGACAGCGGGAGGTAGCCGAGCGGTGCCGGGCCCCGGTTGTGCAGCCAGTAGCGGGCGTGCACCGGCTGGGCGCGCTCGGCCACCGGCCCGAGCACCTCGATGGCATCCGTGGCCGCGGCGGCTGTCGCCACCCCCACCACCGTGGCGATCCGCGCGCCCGTCAGCTCGATCGCGCCGTCGGTCACCTCTGCACCCGGCCGCTCCAGCAGGTCCGCCGAGTGCAGTCGGTCCAGGGCCAGCGCGCCACCGAGGCGGGCGGTGCTGCCCAGCCCGGTGGACTCCAACAGCCGGACCGTCACCCCGTTGCTGGCGTCGGCAAACGCGGCCGATCCGTGTGCGACCGGGTTCCCCTGCGGTTTCAGAGCGCCCAGCCGCACCGCGCGGGCCGGCTCGACGCGCAGCCAGGACAGCTCGGCGGGCAGCGGCCCGGCCTGCGCCAGAGTTACCCGCGAGTACAGCGGGTGGTTGAACTCCTGCCCCTGCGCGGGCAGTTCGAGGGACCGCCAGTCACCGTCCCCCGACACCAGGGCGTAGCTGAACTCATGTGTCCAGTGCTGCAGTTGGAAAGCGCTGCCGTCGGGGGCGGTGCGCCGCGGCGGGTCGATCCAGACGCCGGACGGCCAACCGGTGCAGGAGCGCATCAGGGACAGGTGGAGCGCACCGGTGGGGTCGACCGCGAAGCCGGGCAGGCCGTAGCTGAGCAGCGCCACCGTGTGGTCGGTCAACCGCTCGCTCTCGTCCAGCGGTTCGGGGCAGATGGCGTCAACCGCCGCGTCGGCCAGGTCGGCGGCGAGCGCGTCCCGGTCCAGCGCCACCAGCGCGGGCAGCGCCCGCAGGTCGCGCAGGTCGGCATTGGGCTGCCAGACCTCGCGTAGCGGCCGCTCGGCGGGGATCCACACCCGCCCGTGCTCGGCGAGCAGCTCCGCGTACGGCTCACCGGCCCGCCCCAGCAACTCCCGTACGGCCGGGCTGCGTTCCGGGCTGCCGAGCAGGATGCGGAAGTCCGGCAGGTTGGAGTCGACGTCCAGCCACCCGTACCGCGACCAATCGGCGCTCGCGGTGGTCGTGGTGACGCCGACCCGGGCCAGCGCCACCACCAACTCGCGGGCGTCAGCCGCCTCGTCGAGCTCGGGCACCACCAACTCGGCCACACCCAGTGCCCGTTCACCCAGGGAATCACCCTCGGGGGAGAACACCCGCACGCGTGCCGTAGCGCCCAGGCCGAACCAGGTGTTGGCGGGGTTGTCCAAGGTCCAGGGTGCCTCGGCGACATCGACGTCCGGCAGGGCGAAGCCGCGCCCCACCACGGCGTCGGCGACCTCGCTGATCGGCAGGGCGCCGGGCAGGTCGGCCGGGAACCGCACCCGGACCAGGCGGTCGGCGGCCGTGTAGTCGAGGACCCTGGTGCGGCAGTCCACCCGGTCGGCGCCGTGCCACAGGGTGACGGTCTGCTCGTAGGTGATGCCGTCCACCTGGCCGGTGGCGACCAGGCGTTCACCCAGCGGCCCGGTCTCCCGGTGCACCGTGGCGGCGTGCCCTCCCGAGCCGACGGCCGGGCCCTTGGGCAGCAGGTGCCAGGGGCCCTCGCCGAAGTCGGGGTGCTGCGGGTACTCCTGGTAGACCCGCAGCTCATTGCCGAGCTGGCCGGCGCGGAGCAACTCCCGATCGTGCCGCCGGTCGTACACACTGGACAGCGCGCCGCCCCGGGCTGGATCGGCGGTGACCCGGTAGCGGTGGTTGGCCACCGTCAGTCCATCGGTCCGCCGCCAAAGGGGATCTGACGAGCCGTCAACCAACCGCCAGGTGCGCCAGCCCAGTGACGGCACCCGGTCGGCGGCGAAGTGCAGCACCCCGTCGGCCACCGCACAGGGCACCGGTTCGCCGTCGTCGTCGAGGACTCGGGCATCCGTCAGCTGGTCGGGAAGTCGAAGGGAGGCCACGCCCGAGCGGTCGAAGGAGAGCGTGTTGGCCACCACCACGGCCGGCCCGTCCCCGCTGGTGTCGATCCGGGCCACCAGCGCCTCCAGTGAGCGGTCGCGGACCTCGGCGGCCAGGTCGTGCGCCTCCCGCCAGCCCCCGAGCAGGTCCAGATAGACCTGGTCCGACTCGGAGCCGGTGATCGCGTCATGGTGGGCGCCGTAGGCCAGATGCCGCCAGACCTTGTCCAGCGCGCCGTGCGGATACCGGCCCAGGCCCTGGAGCGCGGCCAGGGTGGCCAGCTTCTCGGCGTCCAACGCGGCCACCTCCGCCGCCCGCTGGGCCTGCTTGGTGTCGATGTAGGAGACGTCCTTGCCGGTGTAGATCGGGTTCATGTCCCGGCTGATCGGGCTGGGACGGCGACCTGAGGCCTGGAGTTCGGCCCGCACGGCGGTCAGGAAGTCGCGCGGGGTGCCGCAGACGAACCGCGGCCAGACGTACTTGGCCGCCCAGGAGCGGTGGATCTCGGTGACCCACTTGTTGGGCGGGGTGTAGTCGGTGCCGACCGGCAGCAGCAGGTTGCGGGTGGCGCCGACCGGCTTCAGCTTCTGGTAGAGCTGGTAGACGGCCTGCTCGGCGGTGGCCAGGTCGGGGGAGGAGTCCATCCACCAGCCGGCCGAGTAGTGGTGCGGCATGTAGTGCGTGAGCACCCCGTCGCCCGAGGGGGAGAGCCACTCGAACTCGCTGGGGAACTGCATCACCCGGGCGTCGTCCTTGGCCGTGCGGAAGTTCTTCTGGATCGGGCCCCACTGGTGGAACGGGCCGCGTGCCCAGGCGCTGGCGGTCAGCCCGGCGGCGGCCAACAGGCCCGGGAACTGCGGGTCGTGGCCGAACACGTCCAGCTGCCAGGCGGTCTGCGGGTCGCCGCCGAGGATGTCCCGCTGGTAGCCGATGCCGTGGATCAGATTGCGGATGGTGGTCTCGGAGCCGGTCAGATTGGTGTTGGGCTCGTTGTAGGTGCCGCCGACCAGCTCGACCCGGCCCTCGGCGAGCAGTCGGCGCAGGTCGGCGCGGCGCTCCGGGTGTTGGTCGAAGTAGGGCTTGAGGTAGTCGACTTCGGCCAGTACGAACCTGTAGTCCGGGTCGCGGAGGGCGAGCGCCAGATGGGCGTCGACCAGGGCGAAGCCGTTGCGCTCCCAGAGCGGCCGGGTGGTGGCGTCGCCGGAGAGCAGCTCCCACGGGGAGGTGTAGGCGGCCTGGGTGTTCCACCACACCGGGTCGTAGTGGAAGTGCGAGACCAGGAACATGGTCCAACCCGGCTCGGCGACCAGCACGGTGGCCTCGACCTGGGAGCGGCGGGTGGTGACGGTGACCGGCAGCTCGGTGCCGGGGGCCGCGCCGGTGATCTCCAGCGGTACCTCGACGGTGCCCGTGCCGCTCGCCTCGCCGTGCACCCCGGGGCCGCTGACGGTGACGGTGGTCGACCGATGGCCGCTCAACCTCACCCGCAGCACCTGGCGCGGGTCCTGTTCCGTGCCCACGAACAGGTCGGTGGACTCCACGGCGGTGATTTTGACCGACACGGGCGGTGCTCCTCTCTTCGTGGACTGACGCTACGTCAGTTCATCGCGTTCTGCGCCGCGGCGTACCAGGAGGCCGGTCCGCTGCCGTTCACTGGGACGGCGTTGAAGTACTCCCATCCGGCGACCCCGCCGAAACCGGGGTACTCGCCGACCAGCGCGGTCAGCGTCGAGCCGAGGGTGGCCGGGTCGACGTAGCCGTCGCAGTTGGCCGAGTTGGTCACCGCGCCGGCGACCACCCTGGACGGGGCGAAGCCGTTGGCCACCACCGAGTCGTAGTCGCTCGTGCTGCTCAGATCGCCCCAGCCGCAGTAGAACTGGGCGTTGTACCAGGAGATCCGGCTGCCCATGTCCTGGTCCAGCCGGGAGTAGTCGAAGCCGCCGGAGAAGCTGGAGTTACCCGAAAGGTCGCTGGCGACCGGCGCCAGGTTGACGATGAAGCCGCTGCCGAAGTCGGTGTGCAGCTGTTTGATCAGGTGTTCGGTGTCGGCGAGCGAGAAGGTCTCCTCGATGTCCAGGTCGACACCGTTGAAGTGGTGGGCGCGCAGGGTGTCGCGCAGCTGCGGGTAGTAGGTGGCGAAGTTGTTGTGCAGGTCGGCGTAGCTGCCCTGGGCTGCGCCGCCGAGCATCGCCTCGATCTTCAGGCCGCTCTGCTGCAGGGTGGCCAGGTCCTGCCACATCTGGTGGTACTTGGCGGCGGACGGCGGGTCGTCGTTGAGGGTGATGGTGGAGCCCGCGTTGAGGTGGAAGGCGGCCACATCGACGTCGGTGGCGGCACCGCGCAGCGGGAGCGGGGAGACGTAGCTGCCGTTGTCGTACTGCGTCTGGTAGTAGGCGACCACGTGGTGGGCCGGAGTGGTGCGGTGGGCGGGGTCGGCGGCGTGGGCGCCGGCCGGGGTGACGGACAGGGCCAGTGCGCCGACCGCGAGTAACGCGAGCGCGGCGGAGCTGCGGAGCCGGGGCATGAGGGGCACCTCCGTGCTGGGGGAGCGGACGCCGATCGGCATCCGCTTCGCCAGGGGACGCTAAAGCGATTTAGCTTCGGGAGTCAATGCCCGTGCACCGTCCGGAAGATGCGGATGGCAGCGTCGAGGAGTGCGGACGGCAACGTCAAGAAGTGCGCGCTTCACGCGAGTTGATCACCGGCGCGGCATCGCGGTGCTCTCCCGGACGGTCAGCCGGGGCGTCGCGGTCTTCAGCTCCACCTGGCTGAGCGGGTCCTCGATCGCGGCCAGCAGGGTGCGGGCCACCAACTCGCCCAGTGCGAAGGTGTCCCTGGTCAGCGCGGTCAGCGGGGGGTGGACGATCCGGGCGAGCACCGAGTCGTCGAAGGAGACCAGCGACAGCTCGCCCGGCACCGCCACACCCATCTCCGCGGCCACCCCCAGCCCGGCCACCGCCATCACATCGCTGTCGTAGACGATCGCCGTCGGCCGCTCCCGGCGGGCCAGCAGCGCCCGGGTGGCCGCCGCACCCTCCGCGTCGCTGAAGTCCGTGGGCACCGAGTACGCCTCGACCAGGTCGAGCCGGCGGGCCGCGTCCCGCAGCGCCCGGATCCGCCGCTGGGTGTGCAGGAAGGCGGGCAGCCCGGCCAGATGGGCGATCCGGCGGTGACCGAGCGCGGCCAGGTACTCGACGATCGACAGCATCGCCGCCCGGTCGTCGGCCCAGACGGTCGGCAGACTGCCCTGCCGGCGCGGGCCGCCCAGCACCACGGTGGGCATCCCCAGCTCCTCCAGCACCGCGATCCGCGGGTCGCGCACCTGCAGGTCGACCAGGACGAAGCCGTCCACCCGGTGCTCCGAGGACCAGCGCCGGTAGACCTCGATCTCGGCGGCGGTGTCCTCCACCACCAGCAGCTGAAGTGCCGTGGAGTGGGTGGAGAGTTCGGCCTGCAGCCCGGAGAGCAGCTGTGCGAAGAACGGTTCGACCCCGACGGTGCGGGCCGGACGGGCCAGCACCAGGCCGACCGCACCGGCCCGGGCCCCGCCCAGCGCCCGCGCCGCGCTGTGCGGGCGCCAGTTCATCTCCTGGGCGACCCGCAGGATCCGCTCCCTGGTCTGCTCGCTCACCCCCGGCCGCCCGTTCAGCGCGAACGACACCGCGCCCTTGGAGACGCCCGCCTGGCGGGCGATGTCGGCGATCGTGGGTCTGCCCATTCGTGCGTCCTCCCTTGACACCCGTTCCGGCGGCGAGCATAGTCCACCGCATCGCTGTACCGGTTTAGCAAACCGATGCAAGCTTCGCGGAGCGCTCCAGAACCACCCTCATCCAGCCGTGCAGGAGCGGAGACCCCCCCCATGCCCAGAATCCGCACGTTACTGGCCCTCGCCACCGCCGTCGCCGCCCTCGCCGGCTGCGGAGTCGGCGGCGGATCGGGCGACGCGGCCAAGCAGACGGTCGCCACCGACAGCCCGCTCAAGGGCGAGATCAGCTTCCAGACCTGGTCGTTGAAGAACGACAAGTTCACGCCGTACTTCACTGCCCTGATCAAGGACTTCGAGAACCAGCACCCCGGCACCACGGTCAACTGGACCGACCAGCCCGGCGATGGCTACGCCGACAAGGTGACCAGCCAGGTGACCAGCGGCTCGCTGCCCGACGTGGTCAACCTGCCGCCCGACATCGCGCACGCCGTCGCCAAGGCCGGCGGCCTGCTCGACCTGGGCCGCAACGTGCCGACGCTCAACCAGGATTACGTGCACAGCGGCCTGAAGACCTACACCTACGCCGACTTGGGGACCGCGACCTACGCCCTGCCGTGGTACCTGGGCACCGACGTGTCGTTCTGGAACAAGGCCATGCTGCAGCGCGACGGCCTGGATGCGGCCAAGCCGCCGAAGACCTTCGACGAACTGGTGGCCGCGGCAAAGGTGATGCACGACAGGTCGGGTGGCAAGGACTACCTGATGAGCCGCCCCCCGGGCCTCAGCGACATCGTCAACTCCGGTACCCAGCTGATGACTCCGGACGGTAAGAAGTTCGCCTTCAACACCGACGGCGCCGCCGCGATGCTCGACAAGTACACCGCCGCCTTCAAGGCCGGCTACTTGCCGTCCAATGTGCTCACCAGCACCTACGAAGGCAACTCGGCGCTGTTCGTCAAGCAGCAGGTCGCCTGGACCAACGCCGGCGGCAACTACATCCAGAGCCTCCAGCAGTCCGACCCCAGCCTGGCACCGCAGGTCGTGCCCTCGCCGGCGCTGGACACCGCCCCGCTCTACGTCCAGGGCGTCTCGGTCGCCGCCAAGAGCAAGAACCTGCCGCTGGCCCTGGCCTTCGCGCAGTTCGTCACCGACAACGCCAACCAGGTCGCCTTCATCAAGCTGGCTCCCGGCTACCTGCCCGGCACCACGGCCGCCGCCAGCGACCCGGCCTACAGCAAGAGCGACGGCACCCCGCAGGGCGACGCCTCGGTCTACGCCTACCAGGACATGCAGACGGCGGTGAACTTCACCCCGCCGCTGTGGACCGACGCCATGAACACCGCGCTCAACCAGCAGATCGCGCTTGCCATGACCGGAAAGGAGAGCTCCAGGCAGGCCCTGGACAACGCCGTCAACCAGGCCAACCAACTGCTCGCCCAGTAGCCCTGGAAGGTCGCCCGATGAGATCCCACCGCCCGTACACCCCGTGGCTGTTGGTCGCGCCGGCGCTGCTCTGGCTGGCGGTGTTCAACCTGTGGCCCGCGCTCAACACCTCGGTGCTGTCGTTCACCAATGTGCACACGCTCAGCGGTGGGTCCTTCATCGGGCTGCGCAACTACTCGCTGATGTGGCAGGACCCGCACCTGCGCGACGCCATCCTCAACACCCTGGTGTTCATGGCGGTCTGCGTGCCGCTGCTGACCTTCCTGCCACTGCTGCTCGCCCTGCTGGTGCAGCGCACCCTGCCGTTCATGGGCTTCTTCCGGACCGTCTTCTACTTCCCGGTGATCGCCTCCGCGGTGGTGGTGGCGATGATCTGGCAGTGGCTGCTGGACGACCGCGGCCTGGTCAACGGCCTTGCCCAGCAGGCCGGATGGATCCACTCGGCGCTGCCCTTCCTCACCGACCGCTGGCTGCTGCTGTTCAGCGCGATCGCGCTGACGGTGTGGAAGGGGCTGGGCTACTACATGGTGCTCTACCTGTCCGCGCTCGGGAACGTCCGCCGCGAGCTGCACGAGGCGGCCGCGGTGGACGGTGCGGGCACGGTACGCCGGTTCTGGTCGGTCACCGTGCCCGGGGTACGCGGCACCATGGCGCTGGTGGCGATGCTGATCGCGGTCAACGCCATGCGGGTCTTCGCCGAGCTCTACGTGCTCGGCGGGCGCACCGGCGGGATCGGCGGCCAGGACGTCTCGTTGGTGATGCTGATCCAGCAGGCGGCCTCCGGCGCCGACGGCCGGCTCGGCTACGCCTCGGCGCTGAGCGTGCTGCTCTTCTTCCTCACCGTCGGCCCGCTGCTGCTGCTCGCCCGCTGGAACCGCAGGGAGGACTGATGAACAGTCAACTCAAGCGCAGATCACCGGTCTTCGACGCCGTCACGCCCCTCGGGCTGACGGCCCGCTACCTCACCCTGCTGGTGGTGCTGGCGATCACCGTGGGGCCCATGCTGTGGGAGCTGTCCACCTCGCTGAAGAGCGCGACCGAGGACGTCTACACCGCCACCCCGCGGCTGCTTCCCGCGCACCCCAGCGCGGCCGCCTACGGCCAGGTGTCGCGGACCGTGCCGATCGCCAAGTTCGCGCTCAACTCGCTGATCGTGGCGGTGTTCTGCGTGGGCGGCAACCTGGTCGGCGCCACCGCCGCGGGCTATGCGCTGGCCCGGCTGAAGTTCCGCGGGCGGCGCCTGGTGCTCGGGCTGTTCCTGGCCACCCTGGTGCTGCCGGGGGAGGTCACGGTGATCTCGCAGTACCAGACGGTCACCCGGCTGGGCTTCGGCAACTCGCTGCTCGGGGTGGCGCTGCCGTCGATGATCGGCGCGCTGAACGTGCTGCTGATGCGCAACGCCTTCCTGGCGATCCCGGCCGAGCTGGAGGACGCGGCGGTGCTGGACGGTGCCAACGTCTGGCAGCGGCTTCGGTATCTGGGGCTGCCCAGCGCCAAGGGCACCCTCAGCGTGATCGCGATCCTCACCTTCATCGCCGCCTGGGACGACTTCCTGTGGCCGCTGCTGGTGCTGCAGAGTCCCGACAAGCTCACCCTGACGGTCGGCCTGTCCTATCTGCACAGTGTCTTCTCGGCCGACCCGCGCACCATGGCGGCCGGGACCATGATCGCGCTGGTTCCGGTGCTGGTGCTGTTCACGGCGTTGCAGCGGTTCTTCTTCAGGGGTGTCGGCGAAGGGGCGGTGAAGGGTTAATAATGGACAGCATTACTACGGCTCGCCAGGTCAGGTTCGGGGTCAACTACACGCCCAGCCGGGGCTGGTTCCACCACTGGCTGGACTTCGACCTGGACTCGGTGCG
Organism: Kitasatospora sp. GP30; assembly: GCF_029892145.1. NCBI lineage: Bacteria > Bacillati > Actinomycetota > Actinomycetes > Kitasatosporales > Streptomycetaceae > Kitasatospora > Kitasatospora sp. GP30. Next base: position 96,846 of record NZ_JARZAH010000019.1, on the reverse strand, counting down.
CGCCGACCTGGACGCGATCGCCGGGCTCGGCCTGGACCATCTGCGGGTCTTCCCGCTCTGGCCGCTCTTCCAGCCCAACCGCACGCTGATCCGGCCGCGCGCGCTCGAACAGCTCGGGGAGTTGGTGGACGCGGCCGGCGAGCGAGGGCTGGCCGTCGCGGTGGACGGGCTGCAGGGCCACCTCTCCAGCTTCGACTTCCTGCCCGCCTGGACCCAGACCTGGCACCGGCGCAACCTCTTCACCGACCCGGAGGTGGTGGACGGTCAGGCCGCCTACCTGTGGGCGCTCGGCGCGGCGCTGGCCGACCGGCCCAACTTCCTCGGCCTGACCATCGGCAACGAGTTCAACCAGTTCTCCGGCGAGCCGCACCCGGACCCGGATCGGATCACCCCCGGCCAGGCCGCCGACTGGCTGCACCGGCTGCTGGCCGCCTGCGAGTCGGGAGCACCGGGCCGGCTGCACCTGCACGCCGCATATGACGCCGCCTGGTACCAGGACGACCATCCCTTCACGCCCGCGCATGCCGCCACGATCGGTGCGGTGACCGCCGTGCACTCCTGGGTCTTCAACGGCACCGCGCAGCGCCACGGCCCGTACGCCACGGCCACCGCCCAGCACGCCGCCTACCTGGTGGAGCTGGCGAAGGCCTGGGCCGTCGACCCGCACCGGCCGGTCTGGCTGCAGGAGGTCGGCGCGCCCGCCCCGCACATCGCGCCCGAGGACGCCGGCCGCTTCACCGAGGCCACCGTGGCGGCGGTGCTGGACTGCCCCGACCTGTGGGGCGTCACCTGGTGGTGCTCGCACGACGTGGACCGCGCTCTGGCCGACTTCCCGGAGTTGGAGTACGGGCTGGGCCTGTTCACCAACGAGGGCCGGGTCAAGCCGGCCGGCCGGGTGCTCGCCGAGCTGGTGGCGGCGGCCCGGACCGAGCCGCCCCGCCCGCGCCCGCGTGCCGTCGCGCTGGTGCTCGACCTGCCGGTGGAGGTGAGCAAGCGCTCGGTCACCGCCCCCGGCGGCGCGTTCTTCGAGGCCTTCATGGACCTGGCCGCCACCGGCGAGCGACCCGCCGTGGTGCTGGCCGACCGCGCGTCGGACCGCGACTACCTCGGCGCACGGAGTATCACCGACCTGATCACCGTCGACACCGCCCACCGCTGACGTCCCGCCGACCGCTGACGCCCCGCCAGCTCGCCCGCCACCGCAGCCGCCGCCCCGCCAGCTCGCCCCGACCACATCCCTCAGCCACGGATTTGGAGTCCAGCCCATGCACGATGACCGCTCCCTGGTCGAGGCCCGCCTCAAGCGGGTGCTGGACGAGCGGATCCGCCCCGCCGTCTACCCCGAGTCGGTGCCACTCCAGGTCGGCATCTGGACCGCTCCCGGTGAGCCCGTCCCGGTCGCCGAGGGCCTGGCCGCCCCGCGCACCCCGCTCACCGTCGGCCAGGCCTGGGGCGCGCCCTGGGGCACCAGCTGGCTGACCGTCAGCGGCACGGTGCCCGTCGGCTGGGCGGGCCGCACCGTCGAGGCACTGCTCGACCTGGGCTTCGACGAGAACATGCCCGGCTTCCAGTGCGAGGGCCTGGTCTACCGCTCGGACGGCACACCGGTGAAGGGCCTCAACCCGCGCAACCAGTGGGTGCGGATCGCCGATTCGGCCGCCGGTGGCGAGGCGGTGGAACTGCACATCGAGGCGGCCGCCAACCCGGTGATCCTCGACTACCACCCGTTCCTGCCCACCGACCTCGGCGACAAGGCGACCGCCGGCAGTGCTCCGCAGTACAAGATCACCCGGATGGACCTCGCTGTCTTCGACCCGGTGGTGTACGAGCTGGTGCTCGACCTGGAGGTGCTCGGCGAGCTGATGGCCGAACTGCCCACCGACGGTGCCCGTCGCTGGGAACTGCTGCGCGCCGTCGAACGCGCCCTCGACGCGGTCGATCTGCAGGACGTCAACGGCACGGCCCCGGCGGCCCGAACCGAGCTGGCGGGAGTGCTGGCGGCCCCCGCCGTGCCGTCCGCCCACCGGATCAGCGCCGTCGGCCACGCGCACATCGACTCCGCCTGGCTCTGGCCGCTCCGCGAGACCGTCCGCAAAGTGGCCAGGACCTGCGCCAACATGACCGCGCTGGTCGCCGAGCACGCCGAGTTCATCTACACCATGTCCCAGGCCCAGCAGTACGCCTGGATCAAGGAGCACCGCCCCGAGGTCTACGCCGAGGTCAAGAAGGCCGTGGCCGAGGGCCGGTTCGTGCCCGCCGGCGGCATGTGGGTGGAGTCCGACACCAACATGCCGGGCTCGGAGGCGATGGCCCGGCAGTTCGTCCACGGCAAGCGGTTCTTCCTCGACGAGTTCGGCGTGGAGAACGAGGAGGCCTGGCTGCCCGACACCTTCGGCTTCACCGCAGGCCTGCCGCAGATCATCAAGGCCGCCGGCAGCAAGTGGCTGCTCACCCAGAAGATCTCCTGGAGCCAGGTCAACACCTTTCCGCACCACACCTTCTGGTGGGAGGGCATCGACGGCACCCGGATCTTCACCCACTTCCCTCCGATCGACACCTACAACTGCTCCATGAAGGGCAGCGAAATCGCCCATGCCGCCCGCAACTTCAAGGAGAAGGGACGGGCTTCGCACTCGCTCGCCCCGACCGGGTGGGGCGACGGCGGTGGCGGCACCACCCGCGAGATGGTCGGCAAGGCGGCCCGGCTGCGCGACCTGGAGGGCTCGGCCACCGTGCGCTGGGAGCGGCCCGCCGAGTTCTTCGCCAAGGCCCAGGCGGAGTACCCCGAACCGCCGGTCTGGGTCGGCGAACTGTACCTCGAACTCCACCGGGCCACCCTCACCAGCCAGGCCCGCACCAAGCAGGGCAACCGGCGCAGCGAGAACCTGCTGCGGGAGGCGGAGCTGTGGGCCGCCACAGCGGCGGTGCGGTGCGGGCTCCCTTACCCCTACCAGCAGTTGGACCGGATCTGGAAGACCGTGCTGCTGCACCAGTTCCATGACATCCTGCCCGGATCGTCGATCGCCTGGGTGCACCGGGAGGCGGAGGCGACCTACGCCACGGTCGCGGAGGAGCTGGAAGAGCTGATCGGCGCGTCCCAGCGTGCGCTGGCTGGTGACGGATCGTCAGAAATCGCCTTCAATGCGGCCCCGCACGACCGCGGCGCAGTGCCGGCCGGCGGGGCTGACACCGTCGCGCCCGCAAAGGGGAGTTGCACCGCCGAGCCGTCCCCCGACGGCGGCTTCACCCTCTCCAACGGCCTGGTGCGCGTGGTGGTGGACGCGCGCGGCCTGGTGGTCTCGCTGTACGACATGGCCGCCGAGCGGGAGGCCGTGGCCCCCGGAACAGCCGCCAACCTGCTGCAACTGCACCCCGATTTCCCCAACATGTGGGACGCCTGGGACGTGGACCAGTTCTACCGCAACACCGGCACCGACCTCACGGACGCCGACTCGGTGGTGCTGGCCGCCGACGGCCCCCAGGCGGTCGCCGTCAAGGTGACCCGGTCGTTCGGCAAGTCAACGGTGCTGCAGACCCTCACGCTCACCGCCGGCGCCAAGCGGCTGGACCTGGACACCGAGGTGGACTGGTACGAGACCGAGAAGTTCCTCAAGGTCGCCTTCCCACTCGACCTGCACACCGACCGGTACGCGGCCGAGACCCAGTTCGGCCACCTGCACCGGCCCACCCACACCAACACCAGTTGGGAGGCCGCCAAGTTCGAGGCCTGCAACCACCGCTTCGTCCATCTCACCGAACCCGACTGGGGCGTGGCCCTGGTCACCGCCTCCACCTACGGCCACGATGTCACCCGCACCGTGCGCACCGCCGACCGCGGCACCACGACCACGGTGCGCGCCTCCCTGCTGCGCGCACCGCGGTTCCCCGACCCGCACACCGACCAGGGGCGGCACGTCTTCCACCACGCCCTGGTCCCAGGCGCGACCCTCGCCGACGCGGTGCGCGAGGGCTACCGGATCAACCTGCCGGAGCGGCGAGTCAGCGGCTCCAACGCGGTGGAGCCGCTGGTGACGGTGGACCAGGACGCGGTAGTGGTGAGCGCCGTGAAGCTGGCCGACGACCAGAGCGGCGATCTGGTGGTACGGCTCTACGAGGCGCACGGCGCCAGGTCGCGGGCGCGGCTGCGGACGTCATTCCCCGTCGCCCGCATCGACGGATGCGACCTCCTGGAGCGCCCGCAGCACCAACTGCCGCTGGATGCCCGCGGGATCGAACTGACCCTGCGCCCGTTCGAGCTGGTCACGCTGCGGCTGGCTCGCACCAACGGCGGTTGAACCACCGCCTGTTGAGCACGCTCCCGCTCAACAGGCGACCACCAGAGGCGAAAGCCGCCCGGGTAGGCTCCCCGGGCGGCCGCGAGTCGAACTCAGGTCCACTGATCCGAGGCCTTGACGCCCGGCAGGGGCTTGCCGATCAGGGCGAGCGGGATGAAGAAGTTGACGTGGCCGATCGCGAGAGCGAGGGTGACCAGGGCCTTCTCGTCGTAGTGCGCGGCCGCGCGGGCGAAGAGCGCGGCGGGGACGCGCTCGCCGTGGGTGGTGGGCTGCAGCACGGCCCACCAGGGCGAGCGCGACGGCCTCGGCCTCGGTGAAGTACGGGGCGTCCTGCCAGGAGGCGACGGCGTCGATGCGCTCCTAGGACTCCCCGGCCGCACGCAGGCTCTCGGTGTGCAGCGCGGTCAGGTGAGTGTTGCCGACGATCTGACCGGCCCGCAGTTGGATCAGGTCGATGGTGCCCTGCGGCACCGAACCGTTGCTGACGGCCTTGTACAACGCGCCGGCCGCCGCGCCCAGTTCGGGAACCAGCTTGACCGGGTTGGACAGCCGGGAGGCGGTCACGGTGGGGGCGGTGGTGGCCTCGGTGCCGTTGGTCTCGGTGATGGTGGTCTCGGTGATGGTGGTCTCGATCGCCATGGTGCTGGTCTCCTTCGCCCGGTGCGGTTGTCGTTGCCTTCACTGCCTCGACGGACCGCGGCGACCGGATGTGACAGCCGATCGGAAAACCTTTCGAGCGAGGGATGACGGACCGTCAGGGGCGCAGCGCCAATGGCACGAGGGTGTCCGTTCTCGGCCAGCCGTGCGGGGGCTCCTGGGCCGCGTGACGTGCGGGGAGGCGGTCGAGCCCCTGCAATGGCAGCTCGAACCAGACGCGTTTGCCGCCGCCGCACGGGTCCGGCTCGCACCCATGGGCCGCGGCGAGTTCCGCGACCAGTTGCATGCCGCGCCCGTGCTCGTCGTCCGTGTCGAACGGGCCGAGCACCGGCCGACCGAGCCCGGGGTCACTGACGGAGACCCGCAGGCGGTGGGTGTCGTGGTGCACATCGGCCTCGATGGTGAGCCACTGAGCCGGGTTCCCGCCGCCGGCGCCGTGCAGCACGCCGTTGGTCGCCACCTCGGAGATCAGCAGCCGCAGTGTGAAGTCCTCGTCGTCGGAGAGCGGCACACCGGCCGTGCGCAGATCGGCGGCCAACCTGGCCCGGATCGCACGGACTTCCGAGCTGGTAGCAGTGGTCGTGAACTTCACCATGGGCATCGCGGTCCTCCCAGGGGCGTACCAGTTGACCCGGGCAGGGTCCGCTGCGGATTCGGCAAGGTTGACCGCGGCATGGCCTGCTCGGCAACCGCAAGAAATTGGGGGTTTCGCCGCGAAGTTGGGGGTTCTCCTGGTAAGACGTCAAAATCCCCGATTTTCCCGGGATTTAGCATGATCCCTCGGGGCATCTCACTACTCTGGAGAGTCATTCGGTCACACAAGGTGGTGAAGACGGGTTGGTGCACAGCCTGTCCTGCTCCCGGGAGATCCGCCGTCGCGCGGTTGTCGAGGAGTGGGGCGTCGAACGGATCGTCGAGGCGATCGCCGCGTGCTGCGGCATCAGCCGGCTGCGTGCGCACCGGCTCGGCCGGGGGTGGACGCTGACCGAGGCGATCAGCGAACTGCGCGTGCTCTGCCGCGCGACCGGCCTCTCCGCGCCCGGCACCAACGAGGAGCAGCTCCGGGCCTGGGAGACGTCGGCGCGCCAACCGCGCGCCCGCACCGTCGATCTGCTCTGCCGGCTCTACGCCACGGATCCGGCCGGACTGGGCCTGATCGGCGACTACCGGCCCGAGGACCGCCCGGCCGCGCCAGCCACGGCCGACAGCTGCCTGCCGCCCTGTCCGCCGCCGGTCACGGCCGCGCCGCCACCGGCGGGTGATGCGATCGAGGTGGTCGTGGACGCCGTCCGCCGCTCGGTCGAGCGGACTCTCGCGCTCACCACGGTCAGCGCGACCCAGCTGGAGGTGCTGGACGAACGCCTGCTCGGACTGCGCCAGGCCTATGTGTACACGCCGCCGACCGAGATGCTCGCCCAACTGCTGGGCGACCTGGAGGAGATCAGAACGCTCGCCGAGGAGCGCCAGCCGGCCGGCGTGCAGGTGCGCTTGTCGGAGATGACGGCACTGGTCGCCACGCTGGTCGCGGACGCCCTGATGAAGCTCGGGCGGGTGCAGCAGGCGCAACGGTGGTACGGCACGGCGCGAACCGCGGCCGATGACTCCGGCAACTGCGAGTTGCGCGCCCGCGTGCGCGCCCAGGCGGCCATGCTCCCCTACTACTACGGTCCGTTGGACAGCGCCGTCGACCTGGCCCGGCAGGCCCGGCTGCTCAACCGCAACCGTCCGACCGCGACCGGCGTCCTGGCGGCCGCCGCCGAGGCGCGGGCGCTGGCCCGGCGCGGCAGCGCGGACGAGGCGCGGGCGGCGATCCGCCAGGCGCAGGACCTCTTCGAGCGCTGCCGGCACGGCCAGGTGGACGACGCCTGGGCCTTTCCCGAGCGCCGCCTCTACCTCTATCTGAGCGGCACCTACACCTACCTCGGCGCGGCAGCCCAGGCGCGCGCTGCCCAGCAGCAGGCACTGCGCCTCTACCCGGGCCAGGCCGGCATCGATCCGGCGCTGCTGCGCCTGGAGGAGGCGATCTGCCTCGCACAGGAGCGAAGTCTGGCCGAGGCGTGCGAACTTGCTAGCCACACCTATCTGCAGGTCCCCGCCGCACATCGGACGGATATCCTCGGCTCGCGTGCCAACGATGTGATCGAGATGGTTCCGCAACAGTTCCGATCTGTTCGGGTGGTGCGGGAGTTGGGCGAGATCCTGATGTTGCCTGCCGGTACGAGGTGACAGTGGAGTGGCTCATCGGCCAGCCTTACCCCCATGAGCGCACTCGCCTCGTTGAGCGCACCGCCCCTGGTGGGCGGTTTCGCCGAGCTCGACGTCCATCGCATCCTCGACACCGCCTGTCGCCGTGCCGGCCTCGATCCAACGGGCGCAACTCTGCTACGTGGTCACACCAATGCGGTCTTCCGGCTGCGCACGGCCCCGGTGGTGGTGAAGATCGCCCGACGCGGGTCCTGCCCGACCCAGGTCCAACGAAGCGTCCAACTGGTCGAGTGGCTGGCCGGTTTGGACTTCCCGACCGTTCCGCTCCATCCGGTCCGCCAGCCGGTCGTGATCGACGGCCAGGCAACGACCTTCTGGAGACACCTACCGCAGCCCGACCAGCCCGTCCACGCGGAACAGCTCGCCGCCCCGCTCCGCATGCTCCACCAACTCCCGCATCCGCCGTTCCGGATCCCCGAGCTGGACACGGTCGGTGCCATCCGGCGCTCCCTCGACGTGATCACCGTGCTGCCCGCCGAGGACGTGGACTTCCTCGCCCGCCGGCTGCGGCACCTCGAAAGGCAGCTTGCCGACCTGGTGTTCGTGCTTCCGTCCGGGCTGCTGCAGGGCGACCCGCAGCACCGCAACGCCCTGCACGACGGCGGCCGCGCCGTCCTCTGCGACTGGGACACCATCTGCTACGGCACGCCGGAGCTGGACCTGGTCACCATCGAGATCCACTGCCGCCGCTTCGGCTACGGCCGCGCCCACTACGAGGCGTTCGCCAGGGCCTATGGCTTCAACGTCACCCATTGGGACGGCTACCCGGTGCTGCGGGACCTGCGCGAGCTGCGGATGATCACCACCAACGCCAAGCGGGCGGCGATCGGCTCGTTCACCCAGGAGGAGGTGATCCGGCGCGTCGACGGGCTGCGGCGCGACGATTACGGGCTCCGCTGGCGGATCCTCTAGCAACGGCCCCACCCGGAACCCCGCCCGCCCTCGGGCCGGGGTTCCTTGGCATTACCCGCCATTTCTCGCATCGTATGACTGTATATCGCCAGCCAATCTGACCATCTGTCATTTGAATATCTCTGGCTGGCCCGGTGGTGTTCGTGGAAATTATTTCCATGCCGGTGCAACACGCCGATTTTCAACGGAGTCCGACCTTGTGAAGCTGCCATGATGATGCCAATCCTGAAGTCGGGAAGGGTACATGAGGTCAGTGACAGCACCCGCCGCTGCCGGTCGGGCCGACGGCCGGCACGAGGTCGTGGTGACGCGACACCAATGGCGCGGCCATTCCTATGAGGCGCGGTATGTCCGCGGTGCCTCGTCGCGGACCGCACCCCTGGTGCTGGTGGGTGGCGCATTCCAGACCAAGGAGGGCTGGGGCCGACTGGAACGCGAGTTCCTGGCCTTCGCCGATGTGCTCGCCGTCGACCTGCCGGGGTGGGGGAGCAGCCCCGTCCTTCCCGAGCAGTACGGCACCGACTTCCTCTCGGACGCCCTCAGCCAGATCCTCGACGACCTCGAACTGCCCGAGGTGAACCTGCTCGGCGGCTCCTACGGCAGCGCGGTCGTCTACCGGCTCGCGCAGCGGCAACCCGACCGAGTGGCCAAGACGGTGCTGGCCGGCACCATGATGCGGATCCCCGAGCAGGCGCACGCCCCCATCCGCCGCAGCCTCGAACTGCTGGCGACGGGGGAGATGGACGAGTTCGCCGAGGTGACGCTCGGCATGCTGATCAACGCCGACACCGTCGCCTCGGTGGTCGCCGGCGCCCGGGTGCGGCGGTTCCTGCAGCGCCGGCTGCTGAACATGACGCCCCGCGACAAGCAGCAGTTCATCGCCAACAGCCGCCGCCTGCTCCAGCACGAAGGCCTCGACCTGCGCCACCCGCCGACCATGCCCGTACTCGCGATCGTCGGCGAGCACGACAACTTCACCACCCCCGAGCGCTGCCGAGCCCTCGCACGGACCTGCCCCGACAGCCGGTTCGCCGTGGTGGCCGATGCCGACCACATGCTCCCGGTCGAACGGCCCGTTGAACTCGCCGACCTGGTCCGGCGGTTCCTCCTCGGCGAGCCGCTGGACGATGTCGGCTACTGCCGAACCGTCGAGCGCATCGCGCCGCTGGTGCTGGTCTGACCGGATGAGGATCCAGCTCGTCACGGTCGGCACCACCGGCTCAGTGGCCCCCTACAGCGGCCTGGCGCACCGACTGCTGGCCGACGGCCATGACGTCGAACTGGCAACCCACGCCCGCTTCGAGAGCCTGGTGTCCTGCTGCGGGCTGCGCATCCGGCCGATCGACGCGGATCCGTTCGAGGCACTGCTCGGCGCGCACAGCCGGCGGGGCAGCGGCCCGCCCGCCCTGCGCGCATTGCGGGGCGCCGGCCAACGGGCCGCACTCGACCTGGTCGACGGGATCCTGGCCGCCATCGACCCCAAAGCGGACCTGATCCTGCTCTCGACCCTCGCGGCCCCGATCGGCTCGGTGGTGGCCCGCTACCACCGGATCCGGACTGTCGGAGCCTTCCTGCAACCGGACGTGCCCAGCCGGGAGTTCGCCCCCTGCTCGATGGCCTGGCGAGGACCCGCCCGCGCCAACCCGCTGCGGGCGCGGCTCGCGAACGCCGCCTTCGACTCCCTCTACGACGCGGCCGTCCGCGCAGTGCACCAGCGGCTCGGCCTGGCGCCGGCCGGCAGCCACCGGCTGCGCACGACCAGGGAACGCGACAACTGGCCGATCTGGCACGGCTACAGCCCCACGGTGCTGCCCCGGCCCTCGGACTGGCGGTCCGGACTGCGGGTGGCGGGCTACTGGTGGCCGCACGAGTGTCCGAGGTGGCAACCACCCGCCCTGCTCGCCGACTTCCTGGCGGCCGGCCCGCCACCCGTGCTGATCGGCTTCGGCAGCATGATGCCCGGCGACCCGGAGCAGCTGAGCCACCTCGCCGCCGGTGCCCTGCGCCGGGCCGGGCTGCGGGGCATCGTCCAGTCGGGCTGGGCCGGTCTGGACGTGATCGACGACGACATCATCACCGTCGACGCCGTCCCGCACGGCTGGTTGATGCCCCGCACCGCCGCCGTGGTCCACCATGCCGGTGCGGGCACCACGGCTGCCGGCCTGCGCGCCGGGGTGCCGGCCGTACCCGTGCCGGTGATGACCGACCAACCCTGGTGGGCGGCGCGGCTGGTGGAGCTGGGAGTAAGCGAACAGGCGATCTCCTACCGCGAGTTGACCGAGAGCCGATTGGCCGACGCGCTGCTGGCGGCGACCCGGGACGGAGCGCTGCGGCGCAGCGCGGCGGGCCTCGCGCGCGTCCTGCAACGGGAGGACGGAGCCGGCGGTGTCGCGGACGCCATCGCACGACTCGGCTGAGCCGGCCGGCGGCAGGGGGGCGGTGGAGTCGGCAGCGATGCCGCCGCTGGATGCGTGGTTCCACCGACAGCAGAGCAGCGGTGCGGCGTGCATGACGGTCGGATACGCGGCTTGGTTCGACGGTCCGCCGCCCACGCTGACCCAGTTGCGGGCGCGGGTGCGGCAACGGCTCGGTGGGTTCCGGCGGTTGCGCGCCGTACCAGTGGCCGAGGGCGACAACTGGCCGCACTGGCAAGAGGGTCCGGCATTCGAGGCCGACCACCACCTGACGGCCTCCGGTGAACTGATCCCTCTGCTGACTGAGCCGCTCCCCGCCGGACGGCCGCCCTGGCAACTGCATCTGCTTCCGGACGCCGATGGGTTCGCACTGCTGCTGCGCGCCCACCACGCCCTGCTGGACGGGCAGTCGCTCAGCATCATGCTGAACGTGCTGCTGGACCCCGCCCCTGAGCACCGCCCACGGCCGCAGGCCCCCCCGCCCTCACTCGCCCGGAAGGTGGCCTGGGCGCTGGACGACCTCCTCCCCAAGGCCCGGCCACTCCCGTTCCACGGCCGGCTGGGCCCGGGCCGCCACCTCGCCTTCACCGGACTGCCGAGCGAGCTGCTGACCGCCGCACGCCACGCACTCGGCGCCCGGAAGACCTCGAACACGGCTGTGCTCCTCACCGCGATCGCGGGCGCCCTCCGGGAGTCGGGCCTGACCGGCTCACCCGCCTGTGCCATGGTCCCGGTCGACGTCCGCACCGCCGACCAGCCCACCCTGCTCGGCAACCACTACGCCACCGTGCGCCTGCCGCTCCCGGCCCACCCCGACCCGGGGCGGCGCCTGGCCGCCCTTGAGCACCGGATCCGCCGCACCGACTTACGCCAACGCGCCTTGTTCCAGGCTGACTTGGTCGCCGCCCGCCCTCGCCGCGTCACCGCCTTCGGCACCGCAGCCGGCCGCTACGTCGACTCCCCCCACTACTTCTCCCTCCTCTGCACCAGCCTCCCCGCCGCGCCCGGTGCCGCCGCCACCCTCGACACCGCCCGCCTCACCGCCGCCGCCCTCCTCCCGCCCCTCGGCCCCTCCCACCCACTCGCCGTCTCCCTGACCCACCACCCCGCCGGCGCCGTCCTGACCACCCTCACCGACCGCACCCGCGCCGCCCTGGCCGCCCCGTTCAACGCCGCCGTCACCGACCAGCTGCGGCACCTGGCGAAGTGAGGGCGCTCAGGGCGGAGCGATCGTCAACGCGCCCGGCGTGACGCGGCGGGCCGGCCGCTGGTGCCGTCGCTCATCGGGTGACCCGGGCCATCGAGGCCCGGACGGCCTCCAGGGCGCCCTCGGGGAAGTCCACGGCGCCGCCGAGCGCCCGCGCGGCGAGCTCCGCCTCGGCGCTCTCCTCGATCGCGACCACCAGGTGGGCGGCTGCCGCGGCATCCGGGCCGAACGCCAGCAGACCGTGGTTGGCCAGCAGGACGGCGGACGTCGTCGGCCGCTCGGCCAGGATCGCGGCGATGCCCCGCACCGAGACGTCCGACCCGCGCGGCCCCCACGGCACCACCGGCACCTCCTCGGCCTGGCCGAACCGCAGCAGCGGCTCGGTGCGGCACGGCAGCGGCCGGTGGGCGACGGCGAAGGCCGTCGCGGCGGGCGAGTGGGTGTGGATGACGGCCCCCACCTGCGGGCGGGCCCGGTAGACCACGCTGTGCATCGCGATCACCTCCGCTGCGGAGGGGCTCATCTCTCCGGTCAGGACCTGCCCGTCCAGGCTGATGGTCGCCAACTGGTCGGCCGCCAGGTCGTGGACGGACCCCGGGCTCATCAGGAAGCGCTCGCCGTCCAGCCGGGCGCTCAGGTTGGCGTGCCCGGAGTGCGACATCACTCCCGCCGCGAACAGCTGCCGGGCGGCCGCGACGACCTGGTCGGCCCGCTCCTGGGCCATGCCTGCGCTGGTCATCCCATCATCTCCTCGTGCTCTGCCGGCGGCCGCTCCAGTGCTGCCGCCGTGCGCACAAGCAACTGTGTGACTTGAACTATGGTTCAAGTCAAGCGACACACGAGGAGGCGCGGTGCGATGCGGATGACGATCGGTCAGCTCGCCGAGATCACCGAGGTGCCCGCGTCGGCCATCCGCTTCTGGGAGCGCCACGGCCTGCTGCCCGCGCCCGAACGGCAGGGCGGCCAGCGGCGGTATCCACCGGAGGCCGCCCTGCGCATAGTGATCCTGCGCAAGTTCCAGCAGGCCGGGCTGACCCTGGCCGAGATCGGCGAGTTCCAGCAGGACCGCCCCCGCCGGCAGGCCATGATCCGCGCCAAGGTCGCCGAGGTCGAGCAGCGCATGCTCGACCTCGAGCACGCGCACCAGCTGCTGACGCACGCCCTCCAGTGCGGCGAGCAGGACATCGTCAGCTGCCCGACCTTCCGGGAGCAGCTGGCGACCTGGTAGCCGTGGTCAGTCGCGGCGGGTCGACGCCGTCCGATGGGGAATCGGCGCGCGACGCTCCGCCTTCTTCGGTGGCTCGGTGAGCCGGGCGGCGACCTCGGGGGTCTGTGCGGCCCAGGCGGCGGTGAGGGCCAGGGCGCCGACCAGGGTGAACGCGACCACGCTGTAGCCCCAGTACGGCACCAGCCACCTGGGGGCGATCGTGAGCACCGCCGGAACGGCCGCGGTGAGGACCGCGGCGACCCGGATCTTCATCCTGGCGTCGACCTCACGGCGGCGCCACGATGCCAGCGCCCACCACCAGAGGAGAGGCGGCAGCACGCTGCCGAGCAGCAGCGGAAAGAACATGATCAGCGCCAGTTCGCCGGCGAACCGCCCCTCCCCCTCGTGGTGGGCGTAGGTGTTCTCGACCAACCAGCAGTAGAGCGCGAGCACGCCGACCGTGAAGGCTGACCAGAGCACCAGTTGGCCGACCGTCAGCCACCTGGTGATCCGGACCGTCCCGAGCGACCTCATGTGTCCCCCCATCTGTGCGAACTGACCGGGATCACCCTAGGTCAGCGCGGCGACGTCAGGGCTTCTGCTGACCGATCCCGAACGCAGCTGTGGCGATTCCGTACCAGTACGGCGCCTCGGCGCCGTCCAGGCCCGTCGGGTTGACGGAGTAGACCACGGTGCGGCTGAGGTCGCGGGTGGCGAAGACGCCGCTGGTCCAGCCGGGACGGGAGCCGGTCTTGCCCCAGACCACCAGGCCGTTCAGCTCGGCGCGCTCCAGACCCATGCTCATGCAGGCGCGGCCGGCGGTGGGGCCGGTGTTGCAGTGGCTGCTCTGGTAGTCGGGGACGTCGGGGACGGTGAACAGCAGCTCCTCCTGGGCGGGCGGGAGCAGCCGGCCGCGGAAGAGCGCGTCGAAGAGGCGGGACAGGTCGGGGGCGCTGGAGATCAAGCCGCCCTCGGCCCACGGCCACGGGCTCTGCTCGGTCACGTCCACCTGGTGCGAGCCGCCGTCGGCGTCCTGCACGGTCAGGTAGGGGTGGGCCGCGGCGTCCGGCAGGCGCGGGTCGTCGGCCTTCGGGACGGAGGTGTCGTGCAGGCCGAGGGGCTGGATGATGCGCCGATGCACCTCCTGGGCATAGCTGTGGCCGGTGACCTTCTCGATGATCATCCCGGCCACGAAGGTGTTCATCCCGTTGTACTGCTGCGCGGTGCCGGGCTGGAAGCTCATCTGCTCACCGGCCATCCCGGCGACGATCTGCTGCGGCGTCCAGCTGTCGAACCGGTGGTCGGCGAACCAGCCGGTGCCCCCGTTGCCCCAGCCGACCGAACCGCCGGGCAACCCGCTGGTGTGGTTGAGCAGTTGACCCACCTTGATCGGCGGGAAGCCGGCGGGCAGCACGCCGGGCAGGTACTGCTGGACGGTGCCGTCCAGGTCCACCTTGCCCTCGGCGGCCAGCTGCAGCATCACGGTGGCTGTGAACACCTTGGAGATCGAGCCGATCCGGAACCGGCCGTCCGGGTTGATGCCCGGGCCCGATGCGCCGGTGAACTTCCCCGCACTGCCGGTGACTTGGACGAACCCGCCGGAGACATCCGCCGCCGGGCGGTCGGCCAGCGCCTGCCGGATCGCCGCCGGGTCCAGCGGCGGCAGCGCGGTGGTCGACGCACTCACCGACGCGCTCACCGACGCACTCGGGGAAGCACCCGCGGACGCAGTCGCGCCGAGCGGCGCGGCGCTCGCCGGGGAGGTCACGCCGACGGCGAGTGCGGCGGTGAGGGCAGCGGCGGCGGCCGCGGTGGTCCAACGAGTACGGGTGACGGGGCTCTTCACAGCGGATTCTCTCCGAGTCAGGGATGAGGGCCGGTGGCGTTCCGGCTCGTCGAAGAGTCTGCCGGTCAACGATGCGTCAGCCATCGGGGATCCGCCCTGATCGGACCCCGGCTTCAAGATCAGGGTTTTCCCTCACGAACGGCTGACCAGGCGTCAGGGTGCTCGGAACCGCGACCCCGCCCGCAACTCGCCCGCCTCGCCCTGCCAGACGACCCGGCCGCGCTCCAGCACATGGACCAGCGCGCTCGGCGGTGCCCAGGCGGGGAGCGTGCGGGCGGTCAACAGGGCGGTGCGGGTGGCGAGTTGGTCATGCAGTCGGGCGCTGACCGCCGGGGCCAGGCCGCGGTCCGGCTCGTCCAGCAGCAGCACGGCCGGGTCGGTGAGCAATGCACGGGCCAGGGCCAGGAGTTGCTGCTGCCCGCCGGAGAGCACGGTGGCCCGGCGGGGGAGCAGCGGAGCCAACTCGGGGAAGACGTCGAGGATCGGCTGCGGTGGCCGACCGGTCAGGGCCAGGGTCTCGGCCACCGTGAGAGCGGGGAAGACCGCGCGGCGGGCCGGCACCAGCACCACCCCGAGGGCGGCCCGCCGGTGCGGGGGCAGTGAGCCGATGTTGCGCCCGTCGAGCAGCACCGCGCCACCGCTGGGCCGCACCAGCCCGGCCAGCGTCTCCAGCACGGCGGTGCGACCGGACCCGTTGCGCCCGATCAGGAAGCCGAGCCGGTCGGCCGGGCAGCTGATGTCCACCCCGGCCAGACGCACCGCCGAGCCCTGGTGCACGGTGACCCCGAGGAGCGCGAGCCGCAGCGGCGTGGTCACCAGAGCCTCCGCACCCGCTCGTCGGCCAGCACCTCGGCGATCGTGCCGGTGGTCACCACCCGGCCGGTGTCCAGTACATACGCCCGGTGCGCGAGCCGGGCCACCAGGGCCAGATCGTGCTCGACCAGCAGCACCGCGGCACCCTCCTCCGCCGTCATCGCCAACACCTGTGCCACCCAGGCGACTTGGGCTGCATCAAGGCCCACCGACACCTCGTCCACCAGCAGCACCCGGGGTCCGCCGGCCAGCGCCCGCCCCAGCTCCACCAGCCGCAGCACCCCGAGCGGCAGCCCGGCGACCGGACGCGCGGCCAGCTCGGCCAGCCCGAGCAGCCGCAGCACCCCCGTGACCCGGGTGCGCCCGACGGCCCCCGTGGCACCGTGGTGCTCCGCGCCGACCAGTACGTTCTGCGCCACCGTCAGCCCCGGGAAGACGGCCACCTGCTGGAAGGTCCTGGCCAGCCCGAGCCGGGCCCGCCGATGGCAGGGCGCCCGGGTGACGTCACGAGCGCCGAGCAGGATCCGGCCGCCATCGGGCCGGGCCACCCCGCTGAGGCAGTCCAGCAGCACGCTCTTGCCCGCGCCGTTGGGGCCGACCAGCGCGGTGACCTGACCGGGCGCCAGGTCCAGGTCGACACCGTCCACCACCGCGACACCGCCGAGCCGGCGGGTCACGGACCGGACCCTCAGAACGGACCGGGCACTCAAGACGGGCCCTGAGGGCGGAGCGGTCACGACGACGCCCCCAGCCGGCTGCGCGCCCACCCGGTGAGCCCGCCCGGCAGGTGCCCGGTGGCGGTGGCCAGCGCCCCGACCGCCACCGCCGACATGCCCGGGACCGTGGCGGCGTCCAGCCCGACCAGCACGAACGGGGCCAGCACCGCCCCGGCCGCGCTGTCCACCCCGGTCACCACCACCGTGGCGAACCAGAGCAGCCCCTGCACCGGGTCGAACGTCGCCGCGTCGAACGCACCGCCCGCCAGCGCCAGCAGCACCCCGCCGGCCCCGGCCAGCCCGGCGCCGAGGGCGAACACCAGCAGCTTGAGCCGCGGCACCGCCACCCCGGCCGCCCAGGCGCCCGCCTCATGGTCGCGGGTGGCCAGCAGGGCCCGGCCCAGCCGCCCCCGCCGCACGGCCGCCACCAGCAGCGCGCCCACCGCCAGCACCGCCAGCTCGGCACTGTAGAGCGCCCGGTCGCTGCGCAGGAACGACGGCCGGATCGCCGTCAACCCAGCAGTGGCATACGGCTGTTGGAAGACGAAGCGACTCAGTCCGACGGCCAGCGCGAAGGTCACCAGGGCCAGCACCAGGCCCCGCCGGTGCACTACCGGCCAGCCGATCAGCACCCCGGCGGCGGCCAGCCCGAGCACCGCCACCACCAGCGCCGCCCCGCCCGGCACCTGCCCGGAGGCGAGCTGCGCGGTGCCGAGCGCGCCCAGCCCGGCGAACGCGCCCTGGGCCAGCGAGACCAGCCCGCCGCTCCCGGTGACCAGCACCACCGAGAGCAGCACCAGCGCGATCCCGGGCACGGTCAGCAGCGCGCGCACCCCGCCACCGCGCAGCGCCAGCGGGGTGAGCAGCACCACCGCGCACAGCAGCGGCGTCCACCCGTCCCGATGGCGCCGAGCCCCCGTGCCGGCCAGCAGCGCCCCGCCCCCGACCAGCCCCTGCTCCGCCGCTCCCCACGGCACCAGGGCCGCCACCAGCAGGGCCACCGCGAACAGGTTGGACTGCGCGGCGTCCACCACGGCCGTCAGCGTGCCGGGCGGGTGCAGCCAGGCCAGCTCCGCCTGCGCGATGCCGAGCGCCAGCCCGGTGGCCACCGCCACCGGCAGGCTGTGGAACCGGGCGGCCACCGCCACCGCCAGGGTCTCCAGCACCAGCAGCGGCAGACCGTACGGGTCGAGCAGCACCAGCGGAGCCAGCAGCACCCCGACCAGGCCCGCCGTCAGCGCCCCGAACGCCCAGCCGATCGCGCCGACCGCCTCGGCGTTCACCCCCGCCAGTTCGGCCAGCACCGGGTCG
Source organism: Kitasatospora sp. GP30 (assembly GCF_029892145.1). NCBI lineage: Bacteria > Bacillati > Actinomycetota > Actinomycetes > Kitasatosporales > Streptomycetaceae > Kitasatospora > Kitasatospora sp. GP30. The sequence goes on along the minus strand of NZ_JARZAH010000019.1, from coordinate 79,203 downwards.
TCCGCGACCGCCCGGCTGCGCACCCCGAACCGGGTGAACCGGCCCACCGCCCAGACCGCGCACGTCACCGCCAGCACCGCGCCCAGCTGGGCCACCGTGTCCAGGCGCAGCAGCCGCCCACCCGGCAGCGTGAAGGTGCGCGCCGGGACCAGCGACGGCACGTCGGCCAGCGGCGCGGTGCCCCAGATCGCCGCCACCAGCCCGATCAGCAGCACCAGCACCCCGACGGTCGCCACCACCTGCTCGCCGACCCCGGCCGCCCGCCGCCGCAGCGGTCCGAAGACGCCGAACTGCAGCAGCACCCCGAGCCCGGGCGCGACCAGCAGCAGGCAGGCGGCCGCCGCGAGCCACAGCGGCCAGCCGCGCACCACGGCCAGCTCGCGCAGCAGGTACGCGATGAACACGGCGATCCCGCCCTGCGCCAGATTGAGTACCCCGGTCAGCCGGTAGCAGACCACCAGCCCGACCCCGCTGAGCGCCGCCGCGCTCCCGACCGCCACGCCCGCGAGCGCGAAGTCGATCGCCAGTCCGGGTGCGGCCATCAGGGGGAAGTTCCGGGGGAGGGGAGGATGTCGGGCTCGCAGACCGGGCAGGGGGCCAGGCCGCGCTGCCGCACCGCGGCGGCGTCGACCGGCACGGCCTGCTCCTTGCCGGCCACCAGCGGGCAGCCCGGCCGGTGGCAGAGGGTGCCGCCCGGGACGGCGACCAGCCCGCCGCCGAGCACCCCCGGCTCCCCGGCCGCCTCGGGTGCCTGCCACTCGACGGCCGCCGCGGGCCGGTCGGCTGTGACACCGGCGGCGGTGTGGACGGCCAGCCAGACCAGCCCGCCGGTGAGCAGGGCGACGCCGGGCGCGGTGGCCGACGCCAGGTAGGGCAGCTGGCGGGCCGTCACGGACTCGCCGGAGACCGCGTACCAGCCGAGGACGCAGAGCGCCCCGCCGACCACGGCGAGCAGCAGGCCGGGGCCCGGCCCGGTGAACAGGCGCCCGGCGGCCGACCGGCCAGGTCCCCGCCGGCTCGGCGAGGAGGCGCCCGCGCCGGGGTCGTCCATCCGTTGCCTCCTGTTGCGTGCGGTTCGCCGATCGGCCTACATGGTCAGTGTTACCCGTGTCGCACGCTGACGCAGTGTCACCACGACCGAGAACCGGTACCACCGGGCGGAGAGAGACCCCATGCGCAAGGACCTCGTGATCAGAGCGGCCGGTGCCGTCCTCGGCGCCGCGCTGCTGGTGACCTCCTGCTCCAGCAGCACCAAGAGCACGACGACGCCGAGCCCCACACCGAGCCCCACGTCGGCCGGCCTTTCGCCCAGCCCGTCCGCCGGCCCCACCGGGACCGCACCCGCCGACACCGCGGCGGCCACCCAGCAGATCACCCAGAACTGGCAGAACTTCTTCTCGCCCAGCACCTCGATCACCGCCAAGGCCGGCCTCCTGCAGAACGGCACCCAACTGCTGCCGCTGCTGCAGAGCTTCGCCAACGACCCCCGGGTGGGCCAGATCAGCGCACAGGTGACCAATGTGCAGTTCACCTCCGCGACCATGGCGACCGTCACCTACAACCTCTCGCTCCAGGGGCAGACCGTTCAGCCCAACGCGGCCGGGCAGGCGGTGCTGGAGAACGGCACCTGGAAGGTCTCCGACTCGACGCTGTGCGCCCTGGTCGCCCAGGCCGGTGCCAGCGCGGTGCCCGGTTGCAGCAGCTGACCCGTCGCGCCCGCCTCGCCGCGGCCGTCCTGCTCCTGCTGGTCGGCTGCGGCACCCGGCTGCCCGCCAAGGACTTCGCCGCCCCCACCGGCCCACCGGCCAGTGGTGGCGACACGGCCAGCGACACCGGGGTGACGGCCGGCCAGATCAAGGTCGGGATCATCACCTCCCTCACCAGCCCGCTGGGCACCGAGGTGCTCTCCGGGCCGCGGTACGGGGCGCTGGCGTTCTTCCAGGCGCTGAACGCCGCCGGCGGGCTGCACGGGCGAACCGTGCAGGTGGTCACCTGCGACGACGGCGGCAGCGGCATCGGCAACCAGGACTGCGTGCACCAACTGATCGACCACGACCAGGTGTTCGCGCTCACGGCGGGAAGCTCGCTGGACTACGCGGGGGCGTCCTATGTGAGCGGCAAAGCGGTGCCGGACGTCGGCGGGCAGCCGATCGGGACGGAGTACGACCGCTGGCCGCACCTGTTCGAGATCTACGGCAACAGCGCTCCCCGGGACGGGCGCAGCGTCGGCTGGGACGGCACGCTCTACCAGACCACCGAGGTCTACCGGTTCTTCAAGCAGCGACTGAACGCCGACCGCGCCGCCGTGGTCGCCTACAACCAGGCCGAGTCGCTCTCCTACGCGCACCAGATCGAGCAGGGCCTCGCCGCCGAGGGCTACCACGTGCTGACCCAGACGGTGGACCTGGCGCTGCCCGCCTTCCAGGCCGTGGCCACGGCACTGTCGGCCGACCACACCCAGCTGCTCTTCGACGCCATGGACACCCGGGGCAACACCGCGCTCTGCCAGGCCCTGGACACCGCCGGGGTGAAGCTGGCCGCCAAGGTGACCAATGTGCAGAACTGGACCCAGACGGTGGCCCGCGACTACCAGTCGGCACCCGGCTGCCGCGCCGTGCTGTGGGCGACCTCGTCCAGCCGCAACTACGCGGACACCCAGTACCCGGCCGTGCAGGACTTCCGCACCGCGATGCAGCGCTACTACCCGGATCGTCAACCTGTCATGTCCGCCTGGGAGTTGGAGGGCTGGGCGGCGGCGCAGTGGCTGACCGACGCGATGGCCTCGTGCGGCGCCGCACTGACCCGGGCCTGCGCGGAGCGCTTCATGAACCGCGCTCAGCCGTATGACGCGCACGGGCTGCTGATCCCCACCGACTTCGTCCGCCGGCCACGCCCCAGCGGTCCGACCCGCGCCTGCCTGGACGTGGCCCGCTGGCAGGACGGCACTCCGGCGGGCGGGCCCGGCTGGGTCACCCAGGTGCCGGACATGGACACCAACTGCTTCGAGGTCCCGCAGCTGCCCTACCAGCCATGACGGCGGGCGTCGCCCGAACGGCGGCCAGCTGTTGCCGGGCCGTCGAGCCCCGCGTTGACTGGCTGACATGCTCTCAGCTCGCACTCTGTTCCAGGAGATCCACGCCAACGACGAGGCGTTCGGGCTGTTCTGCTCCATCGCGGCCAAGGGTGAGGACCAGGGCGGATGGGAGAACGGCCGGATCGCCGCACTGGTGGCGGACCAGGAACTCGCCCCCAAGATCGCGCGACACGGCGCCGACGAGGACAAGCACGGGCGGATCTTCAACGCCCTGCTGCACAAGCGCGGCCTCACCCCCGTCGCGGTGCCCGACGAGACCGACTACACGATGATCCTGGAGCGCCAGGGCATCGGGCTGGCGCACTCCCGGCTGCGCCGCGACGAGCCGCTGACCGAGGCGGACGTGATCGTCTACCTGGCGCACAGCCGGGTCACCGAGCAGCGCGCCTCCGAGCAGATGCGGCTGCTCTGCAAGGTGTTCGGCAACCACCCGGAGCTCGGCCGGGCGGTGCGGATGATCTCCGCCGACGAGGACAACCACCTCGCCTACTGCCACGAGGAACTGCTGCGGCTGGCCGCGGCCGGCCACGGGCGGCGGATCCTCGACACCCTGCGGGAGACCGCCAAGGCGGAGATCCGCACGTATCGCGACGTCAGCCTGGCCGTGACGGCCCACATGGGGGCCATCCTGCGCTGGCCCAAGGCCAAGTCGGCGGCGCTGGCCGCGGGCATCCAGGCGGTCTACCTGTACGAGCTGCTCGGCGGCTGGCAGCGGATGACCACCCTGAAGATGCCGGCCAAGCGCAACGCCCTGGGCGGTCCGGCGACGGCCGACGCCGTCGACTGATGGCCCAGACCGAACCGTCGCGGCCGAGCGGGGCGCTGACCCGGCTCGGCCGCTTCTGCTACGGGCGGCGCCGCCTGGTGCTGGTCGGCTGGGTGATCGGGCTGGTGGTGCTGCTGGTCGTCGGCTTCGGCTTCAAGGCCCGGGCCGACAACGACTTCACCGGCGGACGATCGGAGTCCGCCCACGCGCAGAACCTGCTCAAACAGCACTTCCCGGAGCGCAAGGGCAGCTCGCTGACCCTGGCGATCCAGGCCCCGGCGGGGCTGAACGATCCCGCGGTGCGCCAGCGGGTGGACGCGATGGTCGCCACCCTGGAGCACTCGCCGCACATCACCGCCGTCGGCTCGCCGTACGACGTCCCCGGGCAGATCTCGCACGACGGCACCGCGGGCTTCGCCACCACCCAGTCGGAGCAGAACCCGATGGATACCAGCGAGGTCAAGCACCTGATCTCGCAGGCCAAGGCGGCGAGCGGGTCGGGCGTCACCTTCGCGCTCGGCGGCGCCGACGTGGTCACCGCGGAGACCCCGTACGGCGGGTCCTCGGACGCGATCGGCGGGCTGGCCGCGATGCTGGTGATCCTGATCGCCTTCGGCTCGCTGCTGGCGATGGGGCTGACCATGCTGGCCGCCCTGTTCGGCATCGGCAGCGGACTGGCGCTCATCTTCCTCCTGGGGCATCCCATTCCGGCGCCCTCGTTCAGTCCGCTGGTGGCCACCCTGCTCGGCCTGGGCGTCGGCATCGACTACGCCCTCTTCATCGTCACCCGCTACCGGGAGGGACTGGCCGAGGGCGACCAGCCGGAACAGGCGGTGGTGTTCGCGACCGCCCGGGCCGGCCGCTCGGTGCTGTTCGCGGGCGCCACCGTGGTGATCGCCATGCTCGGCCTCGTCGTGGTGCAGCAGCGGCTGCTGACCGCCACCGCGGTGGCCGCCTCGGTGACGGTGCTGATGACCATGATCACCGCCGTCACCCTGCTCCCGGCGCTGCTGGCTTTCGCCGGGCACGGCATCGACCGGTTCAAGTTGCCCTATCTGGGCCGGACCGGATCCCGCAGCCCGATGGCCGAGCGCTGGGCCCGGGTGATCCAGCGGCGACCCGTCACCGGGTTGGTGACCGGTGCGTCGGTGATGATCCTGCTCGCCGTGCCCGCCCTGTCGATGCGGCTGAGCTTCGAGGACAACAGCACCGAACCGCACGGCACCAGCGGCTACACCGCCCACCAGATCCTCAAGCAGGGCTTCGGGCCGGGCTTCGACGCGCCGTTCGTGGTGGTCGCCGAGCTGCCCTCGCCGGGGGCGGCGGCCGCCATCGGGCCGCTGGTCAACGCGGTGGCGAGCGCGCCCGGGGTGGCGCAGACCGTGCCGCCGGAGCGCAGCGCGGACGGCGCGGCGGAACTGTTCATCGCGTACCCGACCACCGCGCACCAGGACCCGGCGACGCCCAACCTGCTGGACCGGCTGCGCGGCCAGGTGATCCCGCCCGCGATCGCCGGCACCGGGCTGGTGGTGTACGTCGGCGGGCCGACCGCGGGGGACACCGACTTCGCCTCCGAGGTCAGCGCCCGGCTGCCGTGGCTGATCGCGACGGTGATCGGGCTGGCGCTGATCCTGCTGCTGGTGCTGGTCCGCTCGGTGGCGATCGCGATCAAGGCGGCCGTGATGACACTGCTGTCGGTGGGGGCCGCGTTCGGCGTGCTGGTGATGATCGTGCAGTGGGGGTGGCTCAACTCGTTCCTCGGCTTCCCGACCACGGCGCCGGTGACCGCCTGGGTGCCGCTGTTCATCTTCCCGATCCTGTTCGGGCTCTCCACCGACTACGAGGTTTTCCTGGTCTCCCGGATCCGCGAGGAGTACGACGCGGGCAACGACACCCGGGAGGCGGTGGCCCGCGGCCTCAGCCGGACCGCCCGGGTGATCACCGCGGCGGCGGCGATCATGGTGACGGTCTTCCTCTCGGTGCTCGCCACCCCCGACATCGCGGTCAAGGAGTTCGGGCTCGGCCTGGCGGTCGCGGTCTTCCTGGACGCCACCCTGGTCCGGATGGTGCTGGTGCCGGCGATCATGGAGCTGCTGGGCAAGGTCAACTGGTGGCTGCCGCGCTGGCTCGACCGGATCCTGCCGCAGGTCTGACGGCCGGTCAGGCCGGGCGTCCCATCCACCCACGGCGTCGAGGGCGGCGCCACGCCTGACGGACGGTCACGCCGGGGGGTCCGGCTCCCGGCGGGCCAGCAGCAGCGCCACGTCGTCCGGCCGGTTCGGGGAGCGGTGGGCGGCGGACAGCAGCCGGTCGGCCAGCAGTTCGAGATTCGTCGGGTCCGCCTCGGCCAGGGTGTCCCGCAACCGCGCGATGCCCGGGTCGACGCCGATGCCGGGCTCCTCCACCAGGCCGTCGGTGTAGAGGGCGAGCACCGAGCCGACCGGCAGCGACACCGGGACGGCCGGGAAGTCGGCCGGCGTGGCCACCCCGAGCAGCGGCCCGCCCGGCAGCTCCAGCACCTCGGTCCGCCCGTCCGGATGCCGCAGCAGCGGCGGCACGTGGCCGGCCCGCACCATCAGGGCCGGCCCGTCCCCCGGGTCCAGCCGCACCAGCAGGCAACTCGCCAGAAGTCCCGGGTCCAGCTCCATCAGCAGCTGGTTGGTGCGCGCCAGCACATCCTGCGGCCGGTCCGAGCTGCTGGTGAACGCCCGTACCACGCTCCGGAGTTGGCCCATCGTCGCGGCCGCCGCCACGCTGTGCCCCTCGACGTCCCCGATCACCAGGGTCAGGCCCGGGCCGGTTGTCAGCACGTCGTACCAGTCACCGCCGATCTCCATGCCGCTGGTGCCGGGCAGATAGCGGGCGGCCACCGCCAACCCGGGGAACGGGGGCAGCCGGTGCGGCAGCAGCGCGTGCTGCAGACCGCGGGCCAGCGCGAACTCGGTGTCGTAGAGCCGGGCCCGCTCCAGCGCCTGGGCGATCAGTCCGCCCAGCGCCGTCAGCACCCCGCGCTCCTCGGCGGTGAACCGGCGGACCTCCTGGAAGCCCAGGATGCAGCTGCCGACCGGGCGTCCGGAGGCGATCAGCGGCAGGAAGGCCCAGGCCGCGCGGTCGTCCAGCGGGATCCCGGGATAGGCCGCGGCCAGCTCCTCGGCCGTCTCGTAGAAGATCGGTGAGCCGCTGATCAGGGCGTCCACGCCGGGCAGCCGGGCCCGCAGGTCGATGCCCTCGAAGCGGTCCAGGAAACCGTCCGGATAGCCGGTCTGCAGCGCCAGGTGCAGCCGGTTCTCCCGCACCACGTAGAGCGCCAACTGCTGACCGCCGAACGCCGGCAGGATCTGCTCGGCCACCGTGGCGCAGACCTCACGCACCGTGACCGCCTGGGTGAGCAGGCTGGCCAGCTGCATCAGGTGGTAGATCGCCCCGGGCTCGGTCGGCATCGCCGGCGGCCGACCCGCCACCGCCACCGGCCGGCCCGGCCCCGCGCTGCGGGCCGGTGCGGCCGCCGGCACCACCGTGCCGGTCACCCCGTGCGCGTCCGGGTAGAGCGAGAAGGCCAGCCAGTGCTCGGGCGGGCGGCAGGCCAGGAACGAGACCGCGGTCTGGGAGAGCATCGCCGCCCGGTAGCGGTCCGGATAGCCGGGATCGGCCAGCCACGGCAGCGCCTCCCACGGCTGACGGCCCAGCAGCTCGCCCCGTCCGGCGCCGAGCAGCAGTTCGCCGGCCCGGTTGAGATAGCTGAGCCAGCCGTCCGGATCCAGGGCGAACACCCCCTGCGGCAGCCGCTCCACCGCGCCCGCCGCCGCCGAGCCGACCGCCGGGGACACCACGCCGACCAGATGGTCCGGCGCCCCCGTCGCCGGCCGGGCCCACAGCCGCACCTCCCCGGCGCGTCCGTCCGGCTCGGCCGGCGTCAGCCGCAGCCGCATCGCCAGGGGCCCCGGTCGGTGCCCCGGCGTGGCCCACAACGGCCGTACGGCGGCGTGCAGCGCGGCCAGGTCCGAAGGGTGTACCCGGTCGGCCAGGTCCGCCCAGGTCGACTCCCGGTCCGGCGGCAGCTGGAGGATGGCCCGGGCCGAGTCGTCGGCGTCGAACACATCGGCGGCCAGATCCCAGTCGAAGAGCCCCACCGAGGTCGCGACTCCGGCGGGCTCCGGCAGGTCGACCAGCAGCGGCTCGCCATCGGCGGTCTGCGGTTCCCCCTGCTCCGCCAGCGCGGCCAGGCCCGCGCCGAGCCGGTTGGCCAGCGTCCGCAGGTGCCGCCGGGCCGTCGCCGGCACCCCGTGCGTGGCAGTCGGCCAGAGCGCGAACAGCGCCCCGAAGGTCTGCCCGGCACCGATCACCGGCACCGAGACCGAGGCGAACGCGTACGGCAGCCCCATCAGGAGCTCCGGGAACCGCCGCATGGTCTCCTCGGGCCCGCCCAGCGTCACCGTGCGGCCGCTGCGGAACGCCGCCGGCACCGGATGCGCGGCCGGCACGGGCAGCCGGGCGAACCCGCTCAGCAGCGAGGCCGGCACCCCGGCGACCGCGCTGAGCTGCAAGGATCGCCGGTCGGCGGAGGCGAGGTAGAGCAGGCAGCCGTACGCCTCGGTGGAGAGCACGGCCTTGCGCAGGCAACCGGTCACCAGCTCGGCGCGCGAACGGTCGACGCCGCCCGGGCCTGGCCCGGTGCGCCTCGCCCTCTCACCGCCGACCGGTGTGTCCTGGCGCACCCTCCCTCTCTAACCCGGGGCGCCAGAGGTGTCAACAGCAGAGCCGAGCACCCCCTTCGCCCCTTGGGGTGGGTGCTGACCTGGGCTTTCGTCAGATTCCGGACGCCGCACGGCCGATGGCCGCTTGATGCCACAATGATCATTGTGCGGATTGACCTCCTTGGGCCGTTGGCCGTGCGGGCCGGCGACGGCAGATCGATCGAGATCGGCAGTGCCACGCTGCGTGCGCTGCTGGCCCGGCTGGCACTGGTGGCGGGGCAGGCGGTGACCGCCGAGGCACTGGTGGACGACCTGTGGGGCGCCGAGCTGCCCGCCGGGGCGGCCAACGCGCTGCAGCGCCGGGTCTCCCGCCTACGCCGCGTACTGGCGAGCGGCGGCGAGCCGGACGCGCTGCACCTGGAGGCCGGCGGCTACCGGCTGGCGTTCGAGCCGGACGCGGTGGACGCCCTGCGCTTCCAGCGGCTGGCCGAGCAGGGCCGGGCCGCCCTCGCCGCCGGGCACACCGCGCAGGCGGCCGAGCTGCTGCGCGCCGCCGACCGGCTGTGGCGCGGGCCGGCCGCGCTCACCGGCCTGGGCGAGGCGCCGTTCGCCGCCCCCGCCGCCGACCGGCTGGGCGCCACCCGGCTGCTCGCCGCCGAGGACCGCCACGACGCCGAACTGGCGCTCGGTCGGGCCGCCGCCCTGCTCCCCGAGCTGGAGCAGCTGGCCGCCGCGCACCCCTGGCGGGAGCGCCTGCAGGGCCAGCTGATGCGCGCCCTGCAGGCGACCGGTCGGCAGGCCGAGGCACTCGCCGTCTACCAGCGGGTACGAACCGAGCTGGCCGAGCAGCTCGGCGTGGAACCGTCCGCCGAACTGGCCGCCGTCCAGCTCGACGTGCTGCGCCGGATCCCGCAGCCCCGAGCGGCCGTGGCCGCCCCGGCGCCCCGCTCCGCGATACCCGCCGGCAGCACCAGCTTCGTCGGCCGCGCCGCGGAGCTGCGGCAGGTGTACCGGCTGCTGACCACGGCCCGGCTGGTCACCGTGGTCGGCCCCGGTGGCGCCGGCAAGACCAGGTTCGTCCGGGAACTGCTCGCCCGGCACCCCGAGCAGCCGTTCGGCGAAGCCTGGTTCGTCGACCTGGCCGCAGTCGCCGACCCCGGCTACGTGGCCCAGACCGTCCTGGTCACCGTCGGCCCCCAGGAGCAGCTCCAGCCCGCCCTGGCCGACTCGGGCACCACGTCCGCCGGCGGCATCGCCGAGCGGATCGTCGCCGCCCTGCGCCACCGGCCCGTGCTGCTGGTGCTCGACAACTGCGAGCACCTGGCCGCCGCCGTCGCGCTGCTGGCCGGGCGGCTGCTGGCCGACTGCCCCGAGCTGCGGATCCTGGCCACCAGCCGGGAGGTGCTGGGGCTCACCGGCGAGCAGCAGTTCCCGCTGCCGCCACTGAGCCTGCCCGCACCCGGCAGCCCGACCGCCGCCGCGCCCGGCTACCCGGCCGTGCGGCTCTTCCTGGACCGGGCCGCCGCCGTCCGGCCCGGCTTCAGCCTCGGCCCCGAGTCCGCGCCGGCCGTGATCGAGATCTGCCGCCGCCTCGACGGCCTGCCACTGGCCATCGAACTGGCCGCGGCCCGGATCCGGATCCTCGACCCGCAGGAGCTGGCCCGGCGCCTCGACGACCGGTTCCAGCTGCTCGCCAACTCCGACCGCACCGCCCCCGCCCGCCACCAGACGCTGCGCGCGGTGGTCGACTGGAGCTGGTCGATGCTGGAGCAGCCGGAGCGGGTGCTGGCCCGCCGCTTCACCGTCTTCGCCGGCGGCGCCACGCTGGAGGACATCGAGCAGCTCTGCGGCACCGGTCCCGAACTGCCGCGCGCCGCCGTGCTCGACATCCTGGCGGCGCTGGTCGACAAGTCGCTGGTGGAGGTCGGCGAGCCGGCCGTGCCCGGCACCGGCACCCGCTACCGGATGCTCGACACCATCCGCGCCTACGGCGCCGAGCGACTGGCCGAGGCCGGCGAGACCGACCAGCTCCAGCAGGCCCACGCGCTGCACTGGACGGCCTTCGCGCAGACCGCCGAACCGCGGCTGCGCACCGGCGAACAGCTGCCCTGGCTGGCCCGGTTGCGCGCCGAACACCCCAACCTCTTCGCGGCGCTGCGCCGTTCACTGGACGCCGGGCAGAACGGGACCGCGCTACGGCTGTGCGCTGCGCTGATGTGGCCGTGGCTGGTCCAAGGGGCCCGCTACGACTACCAGTTGGTGGACCGGGTGCTGGCGCTGCCCGGCGCCGGGCTGCCCACCGAGCGCACCGTGATCGCGACGGCGCACGCCCTGGTGCTCTCCTCGGCCTTCGCGGGCGGCGCCCCGGAGCTCGGCCGCCGGGCCGTGGCGCGGGCCCGCGAGCATGCCGAGCGGGCGGAGCGCGGGGCGCACCCGGTGCTCGTCTTCCTGGCACCGATCGATGCGCTGCTGGCGCACGACCGGGCCCGGGCCCGGCAGGAGCTGACCGCGGTGATGCCCGAAGCCGAGCCGTGGACCGAGGCGTTGGCGCTCATGCTCCGCGGCCTCGTGCTGGTCGGCGAGAGCGAGCTGACCCAAGCGCGGTCGGACGTCGCGCGGGCCCGGGACATCTTCGCGGTGCTCGGTGATCGATGGGGCCGCTACGTGGCCGCCCAGTCGCTGGCGTCCATCATCGGCGAACCGGCCACCGCCGCCGCCTGCTACCGGGAGGCGCTGGCCTGCCTGGCCGAGCTCGGCATGGACCAGCACGTGCCGGTGGTGGTCGCGCAGCTCGGCTATGAACTGGTCCGGGCCGGCGAACCCGCTGCCGCCCAGGCCGAACTGACCAGGGCTCTGGCCCTGGCGGAACACTCCACGGACCAGCTGGCCGCGGTCTGGGCCACCGGAGGCCTGGTCGAACTGGCCAACCGCTCCGGGCACTTCGCCGAGGCGCGGCGTCGCTTCGAGCAGCTGCGCCGGGCCCTGGCGCAGGGCGCCGGCGCCGCGCTGCTGCCGACGATGCTCTCCCGGATCGCCGGTGCGATGCTGCGTCAGGGCGAGGTGGCCGGGGCCCGGGACAACCTGCGGCAGGCTGTGGACCTCACCATGGCCGCCACCGACGCCCCCGACCGGCGGGCCGCCCTGCGGATCCTGGCCGACCGTGCCTGCGCCAACCGGGACTTCGCACTCGCCGCCATGCTGTTGGGCATCGCCGCCGCCGACCCCGGCCCGGCAGGGCCGACCGCCGACCTGCGCGGCCACCTGGGCGACGAAGCCTTCGAAACCGCCTACCACCGCGGAGCCGCCCTCGACCTGGACGCCGTCTCCGCATTAGCCACCCCCGCACCTTAGGCCGCCGCCGCACCCGGGCCCGGCTCCGCGCCGGAGCGCGCCGCTGCGCCGGAGGTCGTGCTCGCGCCCGAGCCTGCTGCTGCGCCCAGGCCGGTCCTCGCAGCCGAACCCGGTCCTGCGCCGGAGTCTGCTGCCGTGTCCGAGCCCGGCTCCGGGCCGGGGTCTGCTGTCGCGCCCGCGCCTGCCACCGTGCCGGGGCCTTCCGCTGCGCCGGAGTCTGCTGCCGTGTCCGAGCCCAGCCCCGCGCCCGAGTCTGCTGCCGCACCCGGGCTTGCCAGTGAACCCGGGCCCGCCGCCGCACCCAGCCCCACCACCACCCCCGGTTCGCTGTCAGGGTCCGGTCAGCGTGCGGTCCGTGGCCGGTCAGCGGGCTGAGGGACGCTGGACCATGGCAGCGGGCGGCGGGCAGAATGACGGCAGGGCGGGGGACCAGGGCAATGCGCTTCGGGTTGTTGGGGCCGATCGAGTCCAGCGATGGCGACGGTCGGTTACACGTCGTCCCGGCGCCCAAGCAGCGGGCGCTGCTGGCCTGCCTGCTGGTGCGGCCGAACCAGCACGTCACCATGGACACCCTGATCGACATGCTCTGGGATGGCGACGCCCCGCCCAGCGCCAGGGCTGCCGTGCTCAACTACGTGACCCGGCTGCGCAGGCAGCTGGGCCCTGAGCTGGCCGCCCGAGTGCGCACCGAGGCCGGCGGCTACCGGCTGGAGCTGCGCGCCGCCGAGGAGGCCGACCATCTGCATGCGGGCGCGCTGGAGCAGCGGGCGCGCCGTGCGGTGGCCGCCGGCGACTGGCCGATGGCGTTGGAACTGGCTGGCCAGGCAGTGGAGTTGTGGCGCGGCGAGCCCCTGCAGGACGTGCCCTTCGACCGGCTGCGGGCGGAGCACCTACCGCCGTTGAGCGGGCTGCAGCTGCGCCTGGAGGAGTTACGGATCGACGCGGCGCTGGGTGCGGCCCGGTTCGACCAGGCGACGCAGTGGCTGGCCGAGCTGCTCATCCGTCACCCGCTCCGGGAGCCCTTGCAGTTGCGCAAGCTGGTCGCGCTGCACTCCGCCGGGCAGCGGGCCGAGGCGCTGGCCGACTACCACCGGTTCTGCGGTCTGCTGCGTGAGGAGTTGGGCGTCGGCCCGTCCCAACCGCTACAGGCAGCCCATGAGTTGATCCTGCGAGACGCCGCCACGGCCGCCGTGATCGAGGTCTGGCGCTCGGCGCAGCGGCTGCCGGCCGCTGCGGCCGGCCCGGTGGCGGCGGAGCGGTTCGAGCCGCCGCCGCGCCAACTGCCCAGGGCGCCGCGCCTGCTGGTCGGCCGGGAGGCGGAGTCCAAGGAGCTGGGCCGCCTGCTGGCCCCCGCCACCGACTGCCAGGTGGCGCTGCTGACCGGACCGGCCGGGGTTGGCAAGACCACCCTGGCGCTGGCCTGGGCGCACCACGCGGCCGACCGGTTCCCGGACGGCCAGCTGTTCGTCGACCTCAAGGGGCATGCCGCGGACGGCCCGGTCGATCCGCGGCGCGCGGTCAGCGTGCTGCTGGACTGCCTGGGGGTGCCGTCGGACCGCCAGCCGGTCACCTTCGAGGGCCGCGCGGCGCTCTACCGCAGTACGGTGGCCGGGCGCCGGCTGCTCTTCGTCTTCGACGACGCCCGGGACGCCGAGCAGGTGCGGCCGCTGCTGCCGCCCGGCACCAGCTGCCGCACCGTGGTGACCAGTCGGCAGCCGTTGGCGGCGCTGGTGGTGGCGGACGGCGCCGAGCCGCTGCCGCTGGAGCGGCTCAGCTCGGACGGCGCCCGGGAGTTGCTGGTGCACCGGCTGGGCGCGGCCCGCAGCAGCGGTCAGGAGGCCGCGCTGGCCCGGCTGGTGGAGCGGTGCGGACGGCTGCCGCTGGCACTGGCGGTGGTCGCGGCCGACGCGGCGACCATGCCGCAGCTCTCCTTGGAGGCCCTGGCGGCCGACACCGCGCACCTCAACCGGCTGCTGACGCAGGGCCGGAGCGCCGGCCGGCCGGCCGACGCCGCGCGATAGTGCCGCGTTGTCGCCCGTCCGTACGGTCACTGCCAGAACTGGAAGGTGGAGTGATGGACGGAACCCGTCGTCTTGTGGTGGGGATCAGCGGCGCGACCGGGTTGGTGTACGGGACGAGAGTGCTGGAACTGGCCCGCAAGGCCGGGCTGGAGACCCATCTGGTGGTCACCCCCGCCGGGCAGCAGACCCGCGCCCATGAGACCGACCTGACGGCCCGTGATCTGGCGGCGATGGCCGACGTGGTGTACCGGCCGGCCGACATCGGCGCCGCGATCGCCTCCGGCTCGTTCCGCACCGCCGGAATGATCGTGGCGCCCTGCTCGATCCGGACCCTGTCGGCGATCGCCCACTCCAACGGGGACAACCTGCTGACCCGGGCCGCGGACGTCACCCTCAAGGAGCGCCGCCGCCTGGTGCTGCTGGTCCGGGAGACCCCGCTGACTCTGGGCCATCTGCGGGCGATGACCGCCGTCACCGAGTGCGGCGGCATCGTGATGCCGCCGGTGCCCGCCTTCTACCTGCGCCCGCGCACGGTCGAGGAGATCGTCGACCACACCGCGGGCCGCGCGCTCGACCTGCTCGGCGTGGACGTCCCGGACCTGCCGCGCTGGGGCGAGTAGCCGACCTTCAAGCACGACCTTCAAGCACGACCTTCAAGCACGACCTTCAAGCACGACCTTCAAGCACGACCTGTTGTGCACGACTTGTGGTGAGAGGCCGAACCGTTGAAACACCTGAAGAGCCTGCGCGAGTTCATCGAGGAGCTGGCCAAGATCGGCGAAGTCCAGGAGATCGACAAGGAGGTCGACTGGAACCTGGAGATCGGCGCCGTCGCCCGTCGGTCCTATGAACTGCGGGCCCCGGCACCGCTGTTCAACACCATCAAGGGGATCGACAAGGGATTCCGGGTGCTCTCCGCGCCCGCCGGCCTCTCCGCTCAGCCGGGGCTCGCCTACAGCCGGATCGCGCTGGCCCTGGGCCTGCCGGCCGACGCCAAGGGCGCCGACATCGTCACGGCGCTGGCCGACGCCCGGCAGCGCGAGCCGATCCCGCCGAAGGTGCTGGCGACCGGCCCGTGCAAGGAGAACATCATGAAGGGCGACGAGGTCGACCTGCTGAAGTTCCCCACCCCGCTGATCCACGACGGCGACGGCGGCCGCTACATCCAGTCCTTCGGCATGAACATCGTCCGCACCCCGGACGGTTCCTGGACCAACTGGTCGATCAACCGGATGATGCTGGTCGACCGCAACCGGCTGGCGTGCCTGATCCCGCCGCCGCAGCACCTGGGCATCATCCGGGCGCTCTGGGAGCGGCAGGGCGAGCCGATGCCGATCGCGGTGGCGCTGGGCGTCGAGCCGGGCCTGCCGTTCGTCGGCGGGATGCCGATCCCGGAGGGCGAGGACGAGTCGCACTTCATGGGCGCCTACTTCGGCGAGCCGCTGGAGATGGTGCAGGCGGAGACCGTCGACCTGCTGGTGCCGGCCACCGCGGAGATCGTGATCGAGGGCTATGTCTCGCTCACCGACACCGTGGAGGAGGGCCCGATGGGGGAGTACCCCGGTTACCTGGACCGGGGCAGCCACTCGCCCAAGCCGGTGCTGCACGTCACCGCCGTGACCCACCGCAATGACCCGATCCTGCCGGTGGCGGTGGCCGGCGCGCCGGTCGAGGAGGACCACACCGGCTGGGGCCTGCCGCACGCCGCCGAGATGATGCACGTGCTGCGCCAGGCCGAACTGCCGGTCTCGGCCTGCTGGGGAGTGTTGGAGTCGGCCTGCCACTGGTGGGTGGTGGCGCTCCCTGTGGACTGGCACGAGCGCTCCGGCCTGAGCTCGCAGGAGATGGCCCAGCGGGTCGGCGAAGTGGTGTTCGGCGCGGGCAAGTTGGCCTTCGGCGTGCCCAAGCTGCTGCTGGTCGAGCACGACTTCGACATCGCCGACCCGAACCAGCTGATCTGGGCGTTCGCCAGCCGCTCGCACCCCGAGCACGGCGAGGCGCACTTCCCCAACCAGTCGCAGAACATCATCCCGATCTACCTGGACGAGCACGAGCGGCTCAGCTACCACGCCACCAAGGTGGTCTACAACTGCCTGCTGGCGGACCGCTTCCCGGTCGGCGAGCGGCCGGTGGCCTCGGACTTCGCCCACAACTGGCCGACCGACCTCCAGCAGTACGTTCTGGACAACTGGCAGTCCTACGGCTACCGCTGACGAATCGTCGGAAAGGAGCTCAGTCATGCCCATGTACTCAGTGGCGTTTCCGGTCGATGGCCTGACGTCTGATCAGAAGCGTGAGATCGCGGGGGCGGTGACCCGGATCCATGCTGCGGTGACCGGTGCCCCCGAGTCATTCGTGCACACCTCGTTCGAGGCGTTCGCGGCGGGGGACTACTTCGTCGGCGGCGAGCCGGCCGGGCCGATCGTGATCACCGGCCGGATCCGGGCCGGCCGGTCGGACGGCGACAAGCAGCGGATCCTGCGCGAGCTCGCCGCGGCGGTGGCCGACATCACCGGCCGCCCCCTGGCGGAGGTCGCCACCATCGTGCGCGACGTGCCGTCCAAATACATCTTCGAGGGTGGGCAGTTGATGCCGGAGCCGGGCCAGGAGGACGCCTGGCTGGCCCGGCTCGGCGGCGGCCCGACCACCGAGGAGCTGGCCGTGCGGCACTTCGAGGCCTGGAAGAAGGGTGACGTCGAGGCGATCGCCGCCGACTACGCGCCGGACGCCGTGCTGGTCAACGGGTTCGGCGCGATCACCGGGCGGGAGGCGATCGCCGACTTCTACCGCCGGGTGTTCACCGAGTGGTTCCCGGCCGAGGTCCGCGAAGCCATCGAGTTCGGCCGCCCGCTGGTGGACGGCGACACCGCCTTCCTGGAGTGGCACGGCGGCCCGGCCAGCTATGCGGCGGACACCCTCGTGATCCGCGACGGCCGCAAGCAGTACCAGTCCTTCGCCGCAGTCTTCACTTCCTGAGGAACTCCCAGATGACAACGGGCAACACCCCCAACGCCGCACCGCTGAGCGCCGACTCGCGCACCGTCGCCCCCGGCCGGCTGCTGATCGGCGGCAGCTGGCGCGAGGCGCTCTCCGGCGCCCGCCAGGAGACCGTCAACCCGGCCACCGAACAGGTCACCACCACGGTGGCGCGGGCCGGTGCCGAGGACGCGGCGCTGGCCGCGGCCGCCGCCAAGGAGGCCTTCGACGACGGCCGGTGGAGCGCGATGCCGGGCTCCCAGCGGGCCAAGGTTCTCAACCGGGTCGCCGACCTGATCGAGGAGCGGGCCGAGGAACTGGCCTTCCGCGAGGTCGTGGACATGGGCAAGCTGTGGCGGGACGCCATGACCATCGACATCCCGCACATCGCCAACATGTTCCGCTACTTCGCCGGTTGGACCACCAAGCTGGAGGGCGCGGTCAAGACCGTCGAGCCGGTCGGCGCGCTGGGCCGGGTGATGGCCTTCACCAACCGGCAGCCGCTGGGCACGGTGGCGGCCGTCACGCCGTTCAACTTCCCGCTGATCCTGACCGTCAGCAAGATCGCCCCGGCGCTGGCGGCCGGCAACTCCTTCATCCACAAGCCGTCCTCGGACACCCCGCTCTCCTCGATCACGCTGGCCGAGATCATGATGGATGCCGGGGTGCCGGAGGGCGCGTACAACCTGCTGACCGGCGGCGGCTCCGAGGTGGGCCGGGCCCTGGTGACAGACCCGCGGATCGACAAGATCGCGCTCACCGGCTCCACCGGCACCGGAAAGTCGATCATCCGCGACTCGGCCGACACCCTCAAGCACCTCACCATGGAACTGGGCGGCAAGAGCCCGAACATCATCTTCGCCGACGCCGACCTGGACCAGGCGGTCACCACCGCGTTCTACGCGATCTTCTGGAACAAGGGCGAGGTCTGCGTGGCCGGCTCGCGCCTGCTGGTGCAGCGGGAGGTCTACGACGAGGTGGTCGAGCGACTGACCGCGCTGTGCGCGGGCGCCCGCACCGGCGACCCGTTCGACCCCGCCACCGACTTCGGACCGATCGCCACCAGGCGCGAGTTCGACAAGGTGATGGACTACGTCCGGATCGGCCGGGACGAGGACAAGGCCCGGCTGGTCACCGGCGGCGACTCGCTGACCGTCGACGGCCGCGGCTGGTACATCCGGCCGACCGTCTTCGCGGACGCCCGCAACGACATGCGGATCGCCCAGGAGGAGATCTTCGGTCCGGTGCTGCCGGTCATCCCGTTCGACACCGAGGAGGAGGCGGTGGCGCTCGGCAACGACACCCCGTACGGCCTCGCCGCGGGCGTCCAGACCCGGGACGTGGCCAAGGCGCTGCGGGTGGCGCAGCGGCTGGACGCCGGCACCGTCTGGATCAACACCTGGCACCTCTACGATCCGTCGGCGCCGTTCGGCGGCTTCAAGGCCAGCGGCTACGGCCGTGAGAACGGCCCGGAGGCGTTCGAGAACTACACCCAGTACAAGACGACCTGGCTGAGCCTGGAGTCCTGACCGGGTGTCATGGTGGATCCCCCGCCGGTTGTGCTGCTTCCCCTTCCCCCGCCGGTTTGAGATCGCCGCCGACTTCGAACCGCGCGGGGGGAAGCACCGTGATCGAACTGAGCTCGACGAGCTCTGACTCGACGGGCCCTGAGCCGACGGCCCCGACCCGGCGGGCCCCGACCAAGCGGGCCCCGACCCGGCGGGCCCCGACCCGACGAGCTCTGAGCCGACGGGCCCCGACCCGACGAGCTCTGAGCCGACGGGTCCCGACCCGACGAGCCCTGACATCACGGGCTCGGGCTCTGAGCGACCCTCAGCTCCCGCCGGCCCGGACCAGGCCCGACTGGTAGGCGATCACCACCAGTTGGGCCCGGTCCCGGGCGTCCAGCTTGGCCATCGCCCGGTTGACGTGGGTCTTCGCGGTGAGCGGGGTGATGAACAGCCGCCCGGCGATGTCGTCATTGGACAGGCCCGCCGCGACCAGGGTGACCACCTCGAGCTCCCGGGCGGTGAGCGAGGAGAGCCGCTCCGGCACCCCGCCCGGCACGGCCGGCTGGGCCAGGAAGCGCCCGATCAGCGCCCGGGTGGCGGCCGGTGAGAGCAGCGCGTCACCGGCCGCCACCACCCGGATCGCGGTCAGCAACTCCTCGGGGTCGATGCCCTTGCCGAGGAACCCGCCGGCGCCGGCCCGCAGCGCCTCCGCCACGTACTCGTCGTTCTCGAAGGTGGTCAGCACCAGCACCTTCACCGCGGCCAGCGCCGGATCGGCGGTGATCTCCCGGGTGGCGGCCACGCCGTCCAGCTCGGGCATCCGAATGTCCATCAGCACCAGGTCGGGCCGCAGCGCCCGGGTCATGGCCACCGCCTGGCGGCCGGTGCCGGCCTCGCCGACCACCTCCAGGTCGTCGGTGGAGTCGATCAGCAGCCGGAAGGTGCCGCGCAGCAGGGCCTGGTCGTCGGCGAGCAGCACGCGGATGGTCATGGATCAGCCCTTGGGTCGCAGGGGGAGTTCGGCATGCACCCGGAAGCCGCCGCCCGGGCGGGAACCGGCGTGCAGGGTGCCGCCGGCGGAGCGGGCGCGCTCGTGCATCCCGATCATCCCGTGACCGGTTCCGGGCCCGCCACCGCTGCCGTTGCCGTCGTCGGTGACGGTGACGCTCAGCACCGAGGCGCCGGTCTCCAACCGCACCACGGCGGCGCCGGCCTCGGCGTGCTTGTGGGTGTTGGTCAGCGCCTCCTGGATGATCCGATAGGCGGTCAGCTCGGTCAGCTCGGTCAGCTGCGGCAGCTCGCTCTCGGGGCCGGTGCGTTCCAGGCCGACGGTCAACCCGGCGTGCCGGAACGAATCCAGCAGCGCCGGCAGGTCGGCCAGGCCGGGCGTCGGCTCGCGCGGCTCCTCGCCGTCGTCCCGGCCGCGCAGCAGACCCACCGTGGCGCGCAGCTCGTCCAGTGCGGCCCGGCTGGTGTCGCGGATCCGCTCCAGCGCCTGGTAGGCGTGCTCCGGGTCACGGCGCATCAGATGGTGCGCCACCCCGGCCTGCGCGTTGACCAGGGTGATGTGATGGGCCACCACGTCGTGCAGCTCGCGGGCGATCCGGATCCGCTCCTCGGTGACCCGGCGCTGCGCCTCCGCCTCCTTGGTGCGCTCGGCGCGCTCGGCCCGCTCCCGGTAGGAGACCAGCAGCTCGCGGCGGCTGCGCAGGGCGTCGCCCAGTGCTACGGCGGCGCCGGTCCAGCCGAGCACCCCCAGGTTCTCCGCCAGCCGGTCCACGCCGGGGCGGAAGGTCAGCCCGGAGACCAGCAGGATCGCCGCGGCGCAGCCGCCGGTGCGCCAGGCGGTGACCCGGTCGGTGGTCAGCGCCACCCAGTACAGCGCGAAGATCACGGAGACCGGCGCGGTGGCCACCGCCGAGGACAGCGCGAAGCCGAGCTCGCAGATCAGCACGGTGGCCGCGGCCACCGGGATCGGCCAGCGGCTGCGGACCAGCAGCGGCAGGCAGGAGACCGCCAGCAGCAGCATCGTCACCGACACCGACTTGTGCTGCTGATAGGCGGAGGTCAGTGCGATCGGCACGCCGATCGCCAGGCAGATGAGGGTGGCGATGACGTCGTTCGCCGCCGGCCGCACCCGCAGCCAGCCCCGGAACCGCTCGATCATCGCCACCCCTCCACCTTAGGTGTGCTGGTCAGGGCCGTCCGACCACGGTCAGCTCTGGCGGCCGCACCGGCTCCGGGTCCGGCTCGCCCTCCACCGACACGTGCGGCAGCACCCGGTCGAGCCAGCGCGGCAGCCACCAGTTGGCCCGCCCGAACCGGTGCATCAGCGCCGGCACCAGCACCAGGCGCACCAGCAGCACGTCCAGCAGCACCGCCACCGCGAGGCCCAGACCGAACTCCGCGATCATCCGCTGCCCGCCGAAGATGAAGCTGGCGAACACCGACCCCATGATCAGCGCGGCGGCCGTGATCACCAGCCCGGTCTCGCCGTGCCCCACCCGCACCGACCGGTGGTTGTCCCCGGTGCGGTGCCACTCCTCGTGCATCCGGCTGATCAGGAAGACCTGGTAGTCCATCGAGAGGCCGAACAGGATCGCGATGATCATCGTGGGGGCGAACGCCTCCACCGGCCCGGCCGCGCCGGCACCCAGCGCCTCCGAGCCCCAGCCCCACTGGAAGACCGCGATGATCGCGCCGAACGCCGCGCCCATGGTGAGCAGGTTCATCACGGCACCGAGCAGCGGCACCAGCAGGCTGCGGAAGGCGATCATCATCAGCAGGCAGCCCAGACCCACGATGATCGCCACGAACATCGGCAGCTTCCCGGTGAGCACGTCGGCGAAGTCCGCGGACGTCGCGGTCGAACCGCCGACCAGCACCTTCAGGTCGGTGCCCTGCTCGGCCGCCGGGATCACGTCATGGCGCAGGTGGGTGATCAGGTCCGAGGTCTGCGCGGACTGCGGCGAGCTGGTCGGCACCACGCTGATCGGGGTGACCTGCTGGCCCGGCTTGGTCGGCAGCGCCGCCACCCGGGCCACGCCCGGTGTCGACTTCAGCTCGGTGACCAAGTGCTCCACCGCCTGCTGGTCCTGCGGCCCGCCGGTCTGCGCGACCAGCAGCAGCGGCCCGTTGGAGCCCGGCCCGAAGCCCTGCGCCATCAGGTCGTAGGCCTGCCGGGTGGTGCTGGTCTTCGGGTTGTTGCCCGCGTCCGAGCTGCCCAGCCGCAGTGACAGGACCGGCAGCGCCACCGCCACCAGCAGCACCAGGGCGACCAGGGCCTTGCCCAGCGGCCGCGCCTCCACCTTCGCGGCCCAGCGGCCGAACGCCCCGGTGGCGGCCTGGTCCTGCCGCACCCCGTCCGCCAGCTGACGGCGCTGACGGCGGCTCAGCACCCGCAGCTTCAGCAGGCCGAGCAGTGCGGGCAGCAACGTGATGGCGGCCAGCACGGTCAGCGCCACGGTGACCGCGGCCCCGATCGCCATGCCGTTCAGGAAGCTGATGCCCAGCACCAGCATGCCGAGCAGCGCAACCATCACGGTGGCACCGGCGAACACCACGGCGCGGCCGGAGGTGTTCAGCGCCCGGACCACCGACTCCTCCACGCTGAGGCCCGACATCAGGCCCTTGCGGTGCCGGTTGACCACGAAGAGCGCGTAGTCGATCCCGACGCCGAGACCGACCAGCGAGGCCAGCGTGGGCGCGGTGTCGGCCAGCGAGAGGCTGTGGCTCAGCAGCCCGATGCCGAGCACTCCGGCGCCGACCCCGGCCGCCCCGGTGAGCACCGGCAGCACGGCAGCCCAGGCGGACCGGAAGATCAGCAGCAGGATGGCCAACGCGGCCAGGATGCCGACCAGTTCAGTGGTGCCGCCGATGTTCTGCTCGGTCTTGGCGATCGCCCCGCCGCCCGACTGCACGTCCAGCGATGAGCTGCGGGCCTGCTCGGCGAGCTTGACCACCTGCTCGGCGTCGCCCTTGGCCACGTGCATGGCGTCCTGGTCGAAGAGCACCTGGGCGTAGGCGGTGCGGCCGTCCGGGCTCACCTGCGCTGCGCCGTGCGGCGTGTACGGGCTGGAGACCGAGGCGACCCCGGGGCTGTGGGCGATCGCGTCCAGCGTCTGCGTCATCCGGTCCTTGACCGCCGGATCGGTCACCGACCCGTCGTTGACGTGCCAGACCACGGTGTCCTGGTCACCCGCAGCCGCCGGCATGTTCGCCTTCAGCAGGTCCATCGCCTTGCTGGATTCGGTGGACGGCAGCGACAGGCTGTTGCTGTACGCGGTGCCCACCTTGCCGGACACCACACCCAGGCCCACCAGAAGCCCCAGCCAGAGCAGTACGGTGACGAGCCGGTGCCGATGGCACCAGCGGGCAAGGACGGACATCGAACCTCCTGGATCTTGGAACGATTCCAGACTCCGCGATCCGGGCCGTTCCGTCGTCCGGCACGCGCAGACACCTGGCCTGCTGCGTTCGCGGTACGCGGGCACCGGTCTACTGCGAACGCGGGCCCAGGGAGGTGTCCGGGCCAGGGCCGGGGCGGCCGCGCCCGGTGTCGGCGGTGATCGGCAGACTGTGACCATGGTGATGAAGCCCGAGGAACTCAAAGCAGCCTGCCTGGCCTTCAAGGGTGCCGAGGAGACCTTCCCGTTCGGCCCGGAGACGTCGGTCTTCAAGGTCGGCGGGAAGATGTTCGCGATCAGCGCGCTGGACGGGGAACCGCCGTTGCGGGTGAGCCTCAAGTGCGATCCCGAGTTGGCGGTCCGGCTGCGCGCCGAGTACCCCGCGATCACCGGTGGCTGGCACCTCAACAAGCGGCACTGGAACACCGTGGTGCTGGACGGCTCGGTGCCGCGGCGGCTGGTCGACGAGATGATCGAGGACTCCTACGACCTGATCGTCGCCCAGCTGCCGCGCCGTCAGCGGCTGGCCCTCGACTGGCCGGGGGAGTGCCGCCCCGAGGCGCAGTGACGGGTCCTGCCGAGGGCTTGACGCGGCATGTCAGGGGCGGGATGGTGAGTACTTGGATCATCTGACATGTAACGTGTGCAATTGCACAACTGGAGAGGGGCGCCCCGGTGGAGCTTGAGCTTCGGCATCTGCGGGTGCTGTGCGCCATCGCCGACACCGGCAGCGTGGGCCGGGCTGCCGCGCAGCTTGGCTCCTCGCAGCCCGCCACCAGCACCCAACTGCGCCGGATCGAGCGGCACCTGGGCGCGCCGCTCTTCGAGCGCACCACCTCCGGGGTGGCGCCGACCGGATTCGGGGCCGAGGTGCTGGCGGCCGCCCGCGAGGTGCTGGCCCGGGCCGACTGCCTGGGGCGCCGTTCGATCGACGAGACCGCGGCCGGCCGCCGGGAGCTGCGGCTGGCCGCCACCAACTCGCCGGTGCTGCCCGGGATGCTGTCCCGGCTCCGCAGCCAGCTGCCGGAGCTCCAGGTGACGGTCAGCAGTGTCTACCGCTCCTCCGACATCGTCGACCTGCTGGAGCAGGGGGTGCTGGACGCGGCGATCGCCGTCGACTACCCGGGCATGGAGCTGAGGCATTCCGACGCGGTGGCGTACCGGGGCATCGTCACCGAGCCGACCTTCGTGGCGCTGGCCGCCGGGCACCGGCTGCGGCACCGCACCGAGGTGGCGCTCGCCGACCTCGCCGAGGAGCCCTGGTTCGTCACCCCCGATGACGGCGCCGGCTGGCCCGGGGTCTTCTTCTCCGCCTGCGGCGCCGCCGGATTCAGCCCCGCGGCGGTGCACGAGTTCCTCGGCGACCGGCTGGAGCTCCAGGACATGATCGCGGCCGGGCTCGGCGTCTCCACCGTGCAAGCGACCACCAAGCCGCAGTCCGCCGTGGTGATCAAGGCGCTGGCCGGCACCCCGCTGTGGACCCGGTACCTGCTGGCCTGGCGGTCCGCGACGGTCGGTGGCGAGCTGGTCGAGACGCTGTTCGGCGCCGCGACCGCCGCCTACCGCGAACTGATCGCCGGCTCACCGCACTTCCAGGCCTGGGCCGCCCGCACCTACCGCGGCGCCCGCCTGTAAGTCGCCCCGCTGTTATGGCGGCCGGCCGCAAGATCATATGACCTGTCACATTGCACAGTACTTCGTCGACTGACAAGCTTCACGTCAATTCCCCCCAGGCCCCGCCTGATTGCTCAGCAGTGAGTCGACCCCCACTCAGGAGAAGGACCAGCAGTGCGACTGCGCATACCCCTCCCCACCCTCATGTCCGGCCTCGTCGCCGGCTGTGCCACCGCGGCCTGTCTGCTGCCGGCGCCGGCGGCCTTCGCCGCCCCCGGCCCGGCCACCGCCAAGCAGGCCGCCAACACCTCGCCCGCTGCCCCCAAGCCGCTCGGTGCCACCCTCCCCGCAGCCGGCGCCAGCGCCTCGGAGGAGTTCGCCCCCGCGGCACTTCCGCTGTCGCGGGACCAACTGGCCCAGCCGCAGCAGACCCTGGCGACCGGCGCCGTGGCGGCGCAGTCCGCCCAGCCGCCGGCCCCGAAGCCGAACGCCGGCCGTGCCACGGCGAATTGCTCCCCGTCCGACTTCGGCAGCCGCAGCGGCAGCGCACTGGTCTCCTTCATCGAGGGCTCGACCTCCGACTGCGTCAACACGCTGTTCAACACCACCGGTACCGACGCGGGCAACATCTTCAAGGAATCGCAGATGATGACCGTCGCCAACGCCTACCAGGCGCTGGCGGCCCACTACACCGGTGACGACTCCACCGGCATCTGGCAGTTGGAGATCTTCCTCCGCGCCGGCTGGTACGTGCAGTCCAACAACGCGGCCGCCGTGGGCGGTTACGACGCGGCGCTGACGGCCGCCAACAAGGCGGCGCTGGACGCCTTCTTCGGCAGCGCGCACTGGAAGGACGTCACCGCGGCCAACGCGCCGGTGCTCTACGACGCGCTGGTGATGACCGACAGCGCCAACCTGCAGGCGTCCTACCTGAACACCTACAAGCAGGTGCTGAGCGGCTACAACAGCTCCTACGACGCCGTCGCCGGCATGGACAAGGCCGTCAACTCGGTGCTGTTCGCGCCGCTGTGGCGCGGCAACTGGAACCCGGACTTCGTCAACGCCGTCGCCGCGGACCCGAGCGTCTTCAGCGCCATGTCGAGCTTCGCGACCACCAACAAGGGCATGGCCGGCGGTCCGAACGGCAATCTCGTGGTGAACGCCGGCAACGACCTCGGCCGGGCCGCCGGTGACGGCGGCGCCGCCGGGGCGGCCGCCGGGCAGCAGGTGAAGGCGGTGCTCGACGCCACCCCGATCACCGGCGCGACCGGCCCGCTCTACGTGCACACGGCCTACGACGCCAACCTGTACGACGCGTCGCACTGCTCGGCCTACGGCACCTGCGACCTGCCGGCCAAGCTGACCGCCGCGGTGCTGCCGAACCAGTTGGTCTGCGACAACCGCACCCTGCAGACCGAGAACCTCACCGCCGACGAGCTCAACACGGTCTGCACCAGTCTGCGGGGCGAGGACGGCTTCTTCCACAACCTGGTCAAGGACAGCGGCCCGGTCAACCCGTACGGCAAGACCATCACCTTCGGGATCTTCGCCAACCAGGCCGACTACCTGACCTACTCCTGGGCGATCTTCGGGAACTCCACCGACAACGGCGGCCAGACCGTCATGGACCCGACCGACCCGAACAACCAGGCCGTCACGGTGATGTACCGCAAGTCGTGGAACGACGGCTTCCCCGCCAACGTGTGGAACCTCAACCACGAGTACACCCACTACCTCGACAACATCTACGACACCAAGGGCAACTTCGGCAGCTTCACCTCCGTGCCGGACATCTGGTGGATCGAGGGCGTCGCCGAGTACGAGTCCTACAGCTACCGCGGCACCACGGACACCCAGGCGATGGCCGAGGCGGCCAAGCACACCTACAAGCTCAGCACGATCTTCCAGAACACCTACGCCAACTCGGACTCGGTGCGCACCTACCCCTGGGGCTACCTGGCCGTCCGCTACATGTTCGAGAAGCACCCCGCCGACGTCGCGAACATGCTGGGCCACTTCCGCACCGGCGACTACCAGGGCGCCTACGCGGTCTACAACAACCTGGGCACCTCCTACGACGCCGACTTCGACAGCTGGCTGACCAACTGCGCCGCCGGCGCCTGCTACGCCAACGGCCCGACGGCCCTGTTCGGCTCGGCCGTCAGCGGCGCCACGGTCAGCCTGACCGACAAGTCCGTGCAGACCGGCGGCGGCACCATCACCGCCTGGCACTGGACCTTCGGTGACGGCAGCACCTCGGACCAGCAGAACCCGGTCCACACCTACACGGCGGCCGGCACCTACACCGTCGCCCTCACCGTCACCGACAACACCGGCCGGACCGCCAGCACCCCGGCCTCGGTGACCGTGACCACCGCCGGCCCGGCCACCCTGCCGAGCTGCACCGACCCGCGCACCGACGCGATGGGCCAGAACTGCTCCCGGTCCAACCGCGCCGAGGCCGCCGGCGGCAACGACTACCTGTACGTCTACCTGCCGGCCGGCACCACCAGCCTGAAGGTCTCCACCTCCGGCGGCACCGGCACCGCGGCCCTCTACTACAACGACAGCACCTGGGCCACCCCGGCCGCCTTCACGGCCTCCTCCACCAACCCCGGCACCACCCAGACCCTCACCGTCACCAACCCGACGGCCGGCTACCACTACCTCACCCTGCACGCCGTCACCGACTTCAGCGGAGTCACCGTCAGCACCCAGTTCTGACGCTCTCGCCAGGACGCCCGGCCGGGCCCCGCCGACCGCGGGCCCGACCGGGCGCCTTGGTGCCTGCTCTGCAGCGGCAGCCGGCCTAAGAGGGTCCGCCAGTAGGCCGGCGGCGTCGCGACGGCCGGACTCTCTCCCCCAGCCTTCGGCCGGGAGGTGCCCCCATCGTCGGCGCCGCCCAGACTCGGCCCGGACGCCGCTCCTCTACCCACCCTCCTACTGGCGGACCCACTCAGCGGACCACCGGGATGAAGCTCATCATGCCCTTGTCCTCGTGGGCTGCGATGTGGCAGTGGAACAGCCAGTCGCCCGGATAGTCGGTGAAGGCGATCCGGATCACCACCTGGCCGTTCTCGCCGCCCACCGCGCGGTCGACGACCACCGTGTCCTGGCGATGGCTGTACGGCTGCGCGGTGCCGTTGACGGACATCACCTGGAAGGTGCCGGTGTGCAGATGGAACGGGTGGTTGATCTCGGTGTAGTTGACGATGGTCCACTCCTCGACGGTGCCCAGCTTGGCGGGCGTGTCGAAGACGGACGAGCCCATCGCGTACTGCTTGGCGTTGAGGTAGTAGGCGCTGCCGTCCGCGGCCTGGGACAGGTTCACGGTCCGGCGCTGGGCGATCGGGGCGGTCGACAGGTCGGCTGGGGCGGTGCGGATGCCTCCGGTGACCGCGGGCAGCTTGGCCGCCGGGGTGCCGGCGATTTTGACGGTGGCCAGCGCGGTGTCCGGGTACTGGTCGCCCGCCGGGCCGGTGCTGTAGGCGGTGGTGCGCAGCGTCGCCGCGCCCGCCTTGGCACCCGCGGTGACCAGCACGTCGTAGCGCTTGCCGGGCGGTAGCAGCAGGGTGTCGGGGGTGCTCACCCGGGCGACCGGGGTGCCGTCCTCGCCGATCACGGTGAACCGGTACCCGTCCAGCCGCAGTTGGTAGAAGATGTCGGCTCCGGCGTTGACCAGCCGCCACAGCTGGGTCTCGTCGGGCCGCATGGTCAGCACCGGCCGCAGCTGGCCGTTGACCAGGCGGACCGTCGGATTGTTGGAGACGATGCCGCCCTGCGCGATGTGGTTGTCGGCGTCGAGTTGGACGTCCTTCAGCACCATGGTGTGCGCGGTGACGGACTGGAGGCCCTTGGGCAGCAGGGTGCGGTCGTCGCCGACGATCAGGGCGCCCGACAGGCCCGCGAAGATCTGGTTCTCCACGTCGCCGGGGACGAAGCCGGCACCGTCCGCCGCCGTGTCCGCCATGTCCGCCATCTTCGTCATGTCCGCCGTGCTCCCCGGGTCCGCCAGGTCGGCCGACTTGCTGGGACAGGCGGTGCCCATCGCATGGCTGTGGTACCAGAAGGTGCCGAGCGGATGGTCGGCCGGGATCGCCAGCTTGTAGTCGGTCGTGCCGCCCGGCGCCACGCAGCTGGCCGGGTTGTCCGAGTCGCCGGCGGGGGAGATGTGCAGGCCGTGGAAGTGCAGGCTGGTCGCCACCGGCAGGTGGTTGACCAGCCGGACGGTGACGGTGGAGCCCGGCTTCACCAGCAGGGTCGGGGCCACGAAGGTGCCGGCGTAGGACTCGCCGTAGACCGACTTGCCGCCCACCTGGAAGTTGGTGCGGGCCGCGCCCAGCGTGATGGTCAGGGCCCGCTTGGTGTCGGCGGTGACCGGGTCGGCCAGCGGCAGCCCGCTGGTCATCCCCTTCTCCTGGTCCGCGGTGGACGGCGGCGGGGAGTCCGCCACGCTGTCCGTCGGGCTGTCGGCCATCGCCGCCGTCCCGACCGCCGCCGACAGCGCCAGCGCCAGCGCGGTGAGGGCGTGCAGCATGCGCTGGGTGCGTCGTGCGGACCGTCGGCGGGCGGCTGCCGAGCGGGTGGTGTCCTCGGCCATCGGGCCTCCGGTGTGTGAGGGTTGCTACATCGGTCTGTACTCAAACCTCATCGATCGATCGGTGGCGGACAACAGGTGACGGCGAGTCGGGCCGCCATTTGAGTGGCACGCCGCCGTGTCCGACCGCATTGAGCGGATAACCTGACTTTCGGTCAGCACACTGGCGATCGGCCGGACCTCAGCGTCCACGGACATCGAACACCAGGGCGGATCACATGGCGGAACTCATGTCAGCAATGCACCGACAAGTCGGCGAAGCGAGCGGCCGACCAGGGCTGCTGCGACTGAGAACGGGGGCGGCGGCAGCAGCGAGCCTGCTGCTGTTAGGGCTCCCTAACCCGGCGCACGCCGTCGAGACCACCATCTCGGGGAACAACCTGCGGACCGGCTGGGACGCGGCGGAGCCCAACCTGTCGCCGAGTCAGGTGGCCGCGTCGACCTTCGGCCAGCGCTTCTCCACCGCGGTCAACGGCGCGGTGCTGGCGCAGCCGCTGGTCACGGCCAAGAACGTGATCGTCGCCACCGAGAACAACTACGTCTACGGCCTCGATCCCGCCAGCGGCAAGGTCAACTGGACCCGCCAGCTCGGCCCGGCCTGGCCCACCTCCGCGGTCAACTGCAACGACCCCGCCAAGCAGACCGGCATCACCAGCACGCCCGTCTACGACCCGGCGTCCAACACCGTCTACGCGGTCGACAAGGCCAACGACGGTTCGGACGTGCAGCATCCGCACTGGTACATGCACGCGATGGACGCCGGAACCGGCGCCGAGCGCGCGGGCTGGCCGGTGACCATCCAGGGCACGCCGACCAACAGTCCCGGCCAGCCGTTCGAACCGTTCCGCTCGGCGCAGCGGCCCGGGCTGCTGCTGATGGGCGGCGCGGTCTACGCCGGGTTCGCCTCGTACTGCGACAACGGTCCGTTCGTCGGCTCGGTGGCCGGGGTGAACACCACCAGCCGCAAGCTCACCCTGTGGTCGACCGAGGTGGGGTCCAGCACCCAGGAGGCCGGGGTCTGGCAGAGCGGTGGCGGGCTGGTCTCGGACGGCGCCGGCCGGATCATCCTCACCACCGGCAATGGCGCAGGCACCGGTGCTTCGCCCACCAAGGGCCCGGGCAACCAGCCGTCGGGGCACCTCGGCGAGTCGGTGGTGCGGCTCGCGGTGAACGCCGACGGCAGCTTGACCGCCAAGGACTTCTTCAGCCCGGTCGACAACCGGTCGCTGGACAGCCACGACTCCGACTTCGACTCGGGCGGTCCGGTCGCCCTGCCGGCGGGCTTCGGCACCAAGACGCACCCGAACCTGCTGGTCCAGGTCGGCAAGGACGGCCGGGTCTTCGTGCTGGACCGGAACAACCTGGGCGGCATGGGGCAGGGCCCGAACGGCGGCGACAACCCGGTCAGCATGGCCGGGCCGTTCGAGGGCATCTGGGGCCACCCCGGCGTCTGGGGCGGTGACGGCGGCTACATCTACACCGTGGCCACCGACACCGGGAACGGCCACGCGCCGCTGCGGGCGCTGAAGTACTCGGTGAACGGCGCCGGCGTGCCGGTCTTCAGTAGCGCGGCGACCAGCAGCGAGGGCTTCGGCTACGGCTCCGGCTCGCCCGTGGTCACCTCCAACGGCAGCAACTCCGGCTCCGCGCTGGTCTGGGCCGTCTGGTCGGGCTCCGGCGTCGGCGGGGTCGGCGGCGAGCTGCGGGTCTACAACGCGCTGCCGGTCAACGGGAGCATGCACCTGATCCGGTCGTTCCCGATCGGCACGGCCGCCAAGTTCGTCTCTCCCGCCACCGACGGCGGCCGGGTCTACGTCGGGACCAGGGACGGCCACCTGGTGGCGTTCGGCAGCCAGTGACCCGACCCGCCTCGGTGCCCGGCCCGCTCGACGAGCAGGCCGGGCACCGCTGTCGGCGGACCTCAGCGGAAGCGCCGGGGCACCGGGCCCGAACTCTCCGCCGGGGCCGGTGCGGTGACCAGGTGGTGGTGCGGCGAGAGCCGGCAGGCCGGGTCGGTGGCGGCCGGATCGCCGGTGAACTGGAAGGCCTGGCAGCGGCAGCCGCCGTGGTCCAGCTCGCGCAACTCGCAGCTGCGGCACGGCTCCGGCATCCAGTCGGTACCCCGGAACCGGTTGAACGCGGGCGAGTCGTGCCAGATCGCCGCCAGCGGCTCGGCGGCCGCGCTGGGTACCGGCAGGCCGGGCAACTGGGCGGCGGCCAGGCAGGGCAGCACGGCGCCATCGGGGTTGACCACCAGTTGGCGCTCGCCCCAGCCGTCCATGCAGGGCTTGACGGTGCCGCTGTGGTGGTCCGCGGCGACCAGGGTGATCTCGATCCGGTCGGCGTGCCGCTCCCGGGCCGCGGCGACGTCCGACTCCGCCTGCCGGACCTGCTCCTCGGTGGGGGCGAGGTGGGCGCGGTTGTGCCAGGCCCAGCCGTAGTACTGGGTGTGCGCGAGCTCGACCCGGTCCGCGCCCAGCGCCACCGCCTGGTCGGCGAGGGCGCCGAGCCGGGCCAGATTGCCCCGGTGCAGCACGGCGTTGACGGTCAGAGGCAGGCCGGCCTCGGTGAACTGCCGTGCCGCGGCCAGCTTCCGGTCATGGGCGGCCAACCCGGCCACGGCATCGGCGCTGCGCGCGTCGGCGTCCTGCAGCGAGAGCTGCACATGGTCCAGGCCCGCGTCGGCGAGCGCCGCGGCCCGCCCGGCGGTCAGGGGGATGCCGCTGGTCACCAGGTTGGTGTACAAGCCCAGTTGACGGGCATGGGCGACCAGGTCGACCAGGTCGCGGCGCAACAGCGGTTCGCCGCCGGTGAGATGGATTTGGAGCACGCCCAGCTCGCGGGCCTGGTCGAGGATCCGGAGCCACTGCTCGGTTTGCAACTCCTCGCGGTACTTGGCGAGTTCGAGCGGATTGGCGCAGTAGGTGCACTGCAGGGGGCAGCGGTAGGTGAGCTCGGCGATCAGCCCGAGCGGGGCCGGCCGGCGAAGGGGGCCGCCGCCCGGTCCGGCCGCGGTGTGCGGCCGGACAGGCGCGCCGGTGCCGTCCAGGGTGAGCAGGCGGCGCTCGGCGAGGTCGGCGAGCAGGGCGACCACCTCGGCGCCGTCCACCCCGTCGTACTCCTCGCCGAGCCGGGTGGTCAGCCGGGCCGCGTCCTGCCGCCCGTCGCAGTGCCGGAGCACGGCGGCGGCGGTGTCGTTGAGCAGCAGCACGCCCTCGGGGTAGAGCAGCGCGGACTGCTCGCGGAGCGGGTCGTGCACCAGCCGAACGCCCGTGCGCAGCCCGGGAAGTACGGCAGCCGGCGCGGCGGTCACCGATCGGCCCCGTACTCGACCGCGTCCAGCATGGCGCGCAGCACCTCGCACTTGAAGGCCAGGGCCTCGATCGCGGCCTGCTGGTCGGCGGCGGTGGTGCAGTGGTCCAGGACGAGTTCCAGGGTCTGGGCACTGTCCTTGCGGGCGACCGGGATCCGGTGCTCGAAGTAGGCGTATCCGCCCTCGTCGATCCACGGGTAGTGCACGCGCCAGGCGGTGACCCGCTCGGCCATGTGGTCGGGCGAGAACATCTCGGTGAGCGCCGCCGCGACGCCGTCGGTCCACGGCCGGGTCTGGCAGAAGTGCAGGTAGGCGTTGACGGCGAACCGGGTGCCCCGGGCGACGTGCCGCTCGTCGAGCACCTCGGCGCGGTCGAGGCCGACCGCCTCGGCGAGCACCAGCCAGTCGGCCAGACCGCCTTCGTCCCCGCTCGGCCCGTCCTGGTAGGCGAGGCGCTGGGACCAGATCCGACGGACCTCAGGCAGCGGGCAGTTGGCGATGATCGCGGCGTTCTTGCGGGTCAGGACGAGCTGGTAGTACCACCGGTTCGCCACCCAGCGCCGCAACTCCGGTGGCGTGCAGCCACCGGAGTGCAGGCGCAGATGGAACGGGTGGGTGTCCCAGTACCGTTCGCGCAGGTCGAACAGCTTCGCCGCGAACCGCTCGCGGGTCAGCGGTTGCGCCACGGGGTGACCCGGCCGGCGTAGGCGGTGACCTCGGCGCCGGTGCGGTGGCACTCCACCGCCGGGGCCGACCAGCTGGGCTTGGCGCCGGCCGGCTGGGCCGGGGGCGCGGCGGGGGCGGCGGTTTGCGGGGTACGGGTGGCATGCATGGGTGCCTCCTCGATCAGAGTGGTGTTCAAGAGCCTACGAGCCCTCTGGAACAGGACGCTACGATTCGCGGAAGCCCGCCGCCGGTCCAACCCGCGTGGCGCGATCAGAAACGCCCTCGAACGGGTGATGAGCGGCCCCGGATTTGACGGATGGGCAGGGGCATGGCAAGGCGGGCGCCCCCGCCGGCAACCCCCGCCGGCCTCCGGAAACGAGTGGCTCCGCACCTGCCCGAGTGCCGCCCGACGTGTACGAAGCCATTGACGCGAGCCGACGCCGTCGGGAAGGGTTGTTCGATGTGGTGCGGCGGTGGCAGTTTTGATGGAGGGTCAGATGTCCGACGATTCCCAGGAGTTCAGTCTCGCCCTGGTGGGCGGTGGGCCCCGGGCGACCTATGCGCTGGAACGGCTCGCCGCCACCATCGACCGGCTGGACGGCCGCCGACTCGCCGTCCACGTGTACGAGCTCGGTGGTGAGTTCGGCGCCGGACAGGTGCACAGCACCGAGCAGCCGCACACCAGCTACCTCAACCGGTCCGGCTCCCAGATCGCCTTCGCCGCCGACCACACGGTGGCCGGCGCCGCCCCGGTCCGGCCCCCCGAGGAGCGCCCGACCCTGCACGAGTGGTGCCGGCAGCGCTTCCAGGCCAACGGTGACGCGGCCTTCGACCTGGAGCCCGGCGAGTTCCCGAGGCGGCGTCAACACGGCCAGGCGCTCCGGGAGATGTTCGACCGCTATGTCGCCGAGCTGGCCAGGGTGCCCGGGGTCACGGTGACCCTGCACGCCGAGGAGGTCACCGACCTGCCCGCCACCGATGACGGGCGGCTGGACGTGGTCTCCACCTCCGGAGTGCACTGCACCGCCGACCGGGTGCTGCTGGTCACCGGACACTCCAGCAACGACTGCGCGGGCGAGCCCGGCCCGGAGGCCTACCGCGCCTTCGCGCAGCGCACCGGCGCCGGCTATGTGCCGAGCGCCTACCCGCTGCAGCCGCAGCTGTCCGCGGAGAGCCTCGCGGCCGGCAGCACGGTCGGCTGCGCGGGCCTCGGACTGACCGCGATCGACCAGATCCTCTATCTGACCGAGGGCCGCGGCGGGCGCTTCGAAAGCGAGGGCGGCCGGCTCCGCTACCAGGCCGGCGGCTCCGAGCCGGCCACGGTGTACGCATTCAGCTGGACCGGCTTCCTCCCGCACACCCGTCCGCTGAACCGCAAGGAGCAGCCGCACCCGGGGCGGTTCCTGACCACCGAGGCGATCGACCGGCTGCGCGCGGCCGGCGGCCGGCCGGCCGAGGACGGCGGGCGCCCGCAACTCGACTTCGAGTCGCAGGTGATGCCGCTGATCGTGCTGGAGATGGCCGTCGTGCACTACGGCACGCTCTTCGGGCCGGCAGCCGTCGACCTGATCGCCGCCGAAGTCGACGACGCCTACCGGCAGTTCCTCGACGGGACGGCCGGTGCCGGCCAGGTCACCCGGCTGCTGCCCGGCGTGGAGCGGGTGGCCGCCCTGCTCGGCGGCAAACTGCGGGACGTGCTGGCCGGCCGCCTGTCGCTCACCGAGGCGGCCAAGGCCGTGCCCGGCTGGGATCCGGCCGAGTCACTGACCCGCTGGCTGACCGTGGTGTTCGGCGCGGACCTGGCCGACACCGTCGAGGTGGACCCCGAGCAGCGGGCCAGGGTGCCGCTGCCGTCCACCTCCCCGTGGCGGCTGTCCACCGAGCCGAGCGCCAACCGGTTCGACTGGGCGACGCTGCTGCACCCGGTCCGGCTGCGGCCCGGCTCCACCCAGCACGAGTTCAAGGCCGCCTACCTGGACTTCCTGGACCGCGACCTGCTCTGGGCCAACCAGGGCAACGCCGACAACCCGTACAAGGCGAGCATCGACAGCGTGTGGCGCGACCTGCGGTCCGTCATCAGCCACGCGGTGGACGGGGGCGGGCTGACCGCCGACTCGCACCGGCAGTTCCAGGACCAGCACCGGCGCCTGCAGAACAAGCTCTCCGGCGGCACCGCGCCCGAGGTGATGGCCAAGATCCGTGCGCTCATCGAGCACGGCGTGCTGGACGTCTCGGCCGGGCCGCGCGCCGTCGTCCTGTTCGACGAGGAGAACGGGCGCTTCACGCTGCACGGCGACGAGACCGCGCTGCGGGCGCCGCTGGACGTACTGCTCGACAGCAGGGTGCACTCGTTCGACGCCACCCGCGACATCCGGCCGCTCTACCGCAACCTCATCGACCGCGGGCTGGTCCGGCTCTGGCAGCACCGCACGCCCGGCCAGCAGACCTTCACACCCGGCTACATCGACCTCGACGAGCGGTCCCGGCCGATCGGGCTGGACGGCCGGCCCGTCGACGCCGTCACCGTGCTCGGCCCGCCCGCCGCCGCCCGCCGCACCTACCACTTCGCGGCGCTGCGACCGAACCTCGACGACGTGCTGATGCGCGAGATCGTCGAGTGGCTGGACGGGGTCTGGGCCGCGCTCGACGCCGCGGAGCGGCCCTGAGAGTCACCGTTCCTCAGCGGGTCAACCGTCCGAGGAGTTCGGACCGCTACCCCTGGCGGGCGGCCTTGCGGTAGCCGTCCAGGATGTCCTGGCGGAGCAGCAGGCCGAAGCCCGCCGACTCCAGGCGCAGGCCCAGTTGGGCCGGCGTCAGGCCGAGGTCGGCGGCGGTGCGCTCCAGGTGCCAGTCGTGCGCGGCCAGGCGGCTGAGCAGATGAGCGCGGCGGACCAGCTTCTCGGAGAGGCGGAAGGTCTTCAGGTAGGCGAGCCGGCCATCGCCGTCGGTGATGGTCTCGCCGATGTGGTTCTCCTGCTTGGGCAGCAGGGGCGGGAGCAGGCGGCTGAGGGTGAACGGGCCCATCCGGTAGACCCGGTGGGCGGTGTACTCGGCATCCAGCAGGCCGGCGGCGAGCAGGGCGTCGTGTGCGGTGCGCCAGTGCTGCGCCTGCTGCTCGGCGGCGGCCCGCAGATCGGCCAGGCCGGTGATGCCCGGGCCCGGGATGCGGGCCCGGAACTCCGTGACCGGGGGCATCAAAGTGGCGTAGTGGTGGACGAGTTCGCCGTAGAGGTCCTGCAGCAGGCTGGGGTGCAGAGCACGGTAGTCGGCCGGGTGCGGCACGACGAAGGCGGCGGCGAGCGCGTCGGCCAGGTAGAGCAGCATTCCGCACTGGCCCGGGTGGATCTCGAAGACCCGCAGGGCGTCGGCCAGTCCGCGGACCTCGCTGCCCAGGTAGGCCTCCTCGGCGCGGGGCGACAGGCCGCCCCGCATCGCCCGCTGGGACCACTCGGTCCAGGCGATCGTGGGGCCGCCGAAGTGCAGCGCCAAGTAGCCCTCCAGCGCGAGGTGCTGGGGCAGGAACCGCAGGCGGCCCGGGCCCTCGCGCCGGGCGAGCCGGCGGTGCATCCGCAGCCGCATGGCCGCCAGGGACGGCAAGTCGGGCTTGGGTGGGGTCAGTTGGGTGCCGTAGGCGGCGGCTGAACTGCCGTCGTTGGTCCAGTCGGCGACGAAGGCGTGCGGCACGTAGGAGAAGTACTCGGACCGGCCGCCCAGTTGGGCCACGCCGAGCTCCTGGCCGGGGAAGAGGCGGCGGTGCAGTCGCAGATCGGTGATGGGCTGCTCGCGCAGCAGCGGGACCAGGCGTACCGCGCCCCAGACCTGGGCGGGGCCGGGGGTGAGGCCGGTGAGGGTGAGGCGGGTCATGCGGGGTTCCCGTCGGTGAGGAAGGCCGCGACCCGGTCGGCCAGGTGGGCGCGCAGTTCGGGCAGGCCGGTGCGGCCCTCGGCGAAGCGGGCCAGCTCGACCAGGGCGGGCAGGTCCTCGGCGTCGCGCAGGCCGGCGGTGGGGACGCCGGGGGCCAGCCGGCGGACCTCGAAGTCCTCGGCGTCGTACACCGGGTTGAGGTGGACCACGGCGGTGCGGCCGTGCGGGTCCAGGCGGGTGCGCCAGATCCGCAGGACCTCGGCGGCCAGGCCGGGCGGGGCGTTGTCCCACCCGTCCGAGACGATCAGCAGCCGGTCCGGGGCGGCGTCCAGCGCGTCCAGGATCCGCAGGCCGAGCGGGGTCGGGCCGCTCGGGTGCAGCAGCAGCGCGTCGGTGCGGCCGGAGGTCCAGTGTGCGCGGTACTCGGTGGCCAGCGCCGCGAGCAGGTGGTGGCAGGCCAGCGCGGCGGCCAGCGGGCGGCGGCGCTTCCGGCCGGATCCGTAGCTGGAGAAGCTGTCGTCCAGCACCGCCGCCACCCGCCCCCAACTGCCGCGCAGCGGACCGGCCGTACGCTCGGCGGCGGCGGTCAGCGCGGCGGTGAGCTCGGCGCGGCGGGCGGTGCGCTCCTCCAGCGGCAGGCCGAGCACATAGGAGGCGAGCCGGGTCAGGGGCATCCGGTCCAGCTCGGCCGACACCGCACCGGCGCCCAGCGCGCGGGCCGACTCCTGGAGCCGCAGCCGCTCCAGCCGGGTGAGGTTCGGTGCGATCCGCTCCAGGAACGCGCCGCGCGCGATGCCGTGCTTGGCGGCGAAGCCCTCCGCCACGGTGAAGGGCAGCTCGTAGATCGCCGCCTGCTCGAAGTGGGCGCGGCGCCAGGCGTCGAGCAGCGGCTCCCGGTAGCTCGCCGGCTGCTTGGCGCGGAACAGAAAGGGGCCCAACTCCTGGTGCGGGGGCGGCAGATGGGCGTGCTTCAAGGCGCCCTTCAAGCCGCTGCGGTACTTGACGGCGTCCAGCGCCGGGTCGGGGCGGGCGGCCAGCCAGTCGCGCGTGATGGCGCGGGTGCGGCGGTTGTTGACCCGGGCCCGGCGGAGGGCGGCGAACAGGCGGTAGACCCGCTGCGGGGGCAGCAGGGCGAGGCGCCGGGCGATCAGCCTGCCCTCGGTGCGGCGCTGCTCGGCGGTGGCCTCGGCGGCGGTGGTCAGCAGATTGCGGACGATCAGCGCCGCGTTGTGATCGTTGATGTCCAGGGCAAGGGTGGCCGCGTACAGCTCGCGGTAGTTGCCGAGCAGATAGGCGTGCAGGAACTCCAGCGAGAGGCGCTGCTCGGCGTCACCGGAGTGGAACTCGCGCTGTCCGGTGGCGGTGATCGCGGCGTTGACGAAGAGCAGCACGTCGTCGGCGGCGATCAGATCCTCGTGAGTCTCCATCACTGTTTCCTGTGCACGGTCTTGGCGTGTTCCGTTCCCGGGGTGGCCGGCCGGGGTGGTGGAGGCACGAACTGCGAATCATTGCGGTAAGGGCAGGTTCCGGAAGTCGCACCGGAGTCCCGCGGCCGGCCGCCTCGACCGTAACAGAGCGATTGGTCAGTCCGCCGCCGGGTTTCGGCTCCCGCCGCCCGGTCAGCGGTTCACCGGCACAGTGCGGTGTCCACCGCGGTGTCCACGTGCTGGACGGTCGCGGCATCCGGGATGGTGGTGACGGTGACACTGACGGCCTGGCCGTCGTCGGTGACTCCGCCGCGCGTGTGGTAGCCGGGGATGTCGCCGCCGTGGCCCCAGAAGACGCCGCCGCAGGACAGCGGCTGGCTCATCAGGCCGAGCCCGTAGCGGGTGCCGGGGCCGAGCTTGTCGGCGGGGACGGTCGTGCGCATCTGGGCGAGTTCGGCCGGGGCCAGGAGCTTCCCCGAGAGGAGCGCGGTGAAGAAGTGGTTGATGTCGCTGTTGGTGGAGACGAGCTCGCCCGCGGCCCAGGCGACGGACGGGTCGAGCTCGGTGACGTCACGCCAGGGGCCGTCGCTCGCCTCCCGCTGGTAGCCCTCGGGGTGGGGCCCACGCAGCGTCAGCTCCCCGGGGGCGGGCACGTAGGTGTGGCGCAGGCCGAGGCGGTCGATGATCCGCGTGGTGATCTCCTCGCCCAGCGGCCGGCCGGTGACCTTCTCGATGAGCAGGCCCGCGACGATGTAGTTGGTGTTGGAGTACTCCCACTTCGTGCCCGGGGCGAAGTCGGCCTTCCGTGTGAGGGCGAGGTCAAGGAGGTCACGGGGTTCGTAGAAGCGGTGCGGGTCGGCGAGGATGTTGCCGATGGCCGTCAGGTACTCGGGCAATCCGCTGGTGTGCTGGAGGAGTTGGCGGACCGTGATGCGGCGGCCGTCGATCCCGTCGCCGCGGAGCAGGCCCGGCAGGTAGGTGTCGACCGGCTGGTCGAGGCCGACCTTCCCCTCGCCCACGAGCTGGAGCATCACGGTGGCGGTGAACGCCTTGGTGGTGCTGCCGATCCGCACCTGGCCGTCGCGCGGCACCCGTGCCCCGGTGGCCAGATCGCCGACGCCGGCGGTGTAGTCGCGGCTGCGGCCGTCGCGGCCGGTGACGGCCGCCAGCGCGGCGGGCACGCCGTCGTCGCGGACCAGCCCGTTGACGCTCCGCTGGACGGGGTCGGGGGCGGCCGCCAGTGCCGCGGGAGCTTGCAGCCCGGCGGCGGCCAGGGCGATGCCGGCCAGGACCGTCGCGCGTCGACGGGCGGCACGGGGCTTCTGGTTCGACAGCTTCGACACCTCGAACATGAACAACGACTCCTCCTGGTACTCGGGTTGTCGATGTCCACCTCACCACCGCAGGCGGCGCGGATCGTCGGAGCGAGGAACGAGAACGGGCCTGGGAGCAGGGGAGCAGAATGGCGGCCGACCAGGACCGTGCTCCCAGAGCCGGCCCGGCGACGCCAGGACCCGCCGCGCCCGGGTGGCACGAACGGTAACGGATCTGCCGTCTTCGGAGCTTCCTCGCCGCCGCGCCCGACCCGTAGCTTCCTTCAGGGCCGCAGCACGCGGCCTCCAGGGCCCAGAAGCCCGGCGACCCCCGCCGGACCGCAGCCGACGGGACGTCAACTCACCGAAGAACAAAGGAGATCGGTATGCCCAAGAAGAGGGCCGCCTTCGCCGTCACGCTCTGCGCGGCGTTAGGCCTGCTCGCCGCCGCGCCCGGGTCGGCCGAGGCGGCGGGCACGGTGACGTCGCATCACAACCCGCACCAGCTCAAGCCGAAGACGCAGAACGCGGCTCCGGCCGTCATCACCGGCGCGATGTCCAACCACGGCGGCCCGGTGCAGTCCGCGCCGAAGATCTACGTGGACTACTGGGGCTGGGGAGCCGACCCGAGCGGTGAGCAGGCCTATCTGAACCGGTTCCTGTCGTCGATCGGCGGCAACCCGTGGCTGGCCACCGTCAACCAGTACGGCGGCGGCTCGTCGCCGGTGCTGGCCGGCACCTGGTCGGACCCGGCCGCGATCCCGGCCAGCCCGAGCGACGCCCAGATCCAGGCCGAGGCGGGGGCCGCGGCTCTCCACTTCGCCACCGGCAACTCGGTGAACGTCGAGATCGTGGTGGCCACCCCGACCGGCCACTCGACCCCTGGCTTCGGCACCCAGTACTGCGCGTACCACGGCGCCATCGCCGGGCTGCCGAACGTGACCTACACCGACCTGCCGTACATGTCCGACGCCGGCTCGAACTGCGGCGCGGGCTCGGTCACCGGCTCGGCCCTGGACGGCGTCAGCATCGTCGAGGGCCACGAGATGGCCGAGACCATCACCGACCCGCTGCTCAACGCCTGGTACGACGCGGGCAACAACGAGATCGGCGACAAGTGCGCCTGGACCGGCCTCGGCACCGTCACCACCTCGGCGGGAACCTTCGCGATGCAGCCGCTGTGGAGCAACAGCGCCAACAACTGCGTGATGAGCGCGCCCAACATGCTGACCGCAGGGTCGTTCGAGCAGAACACCACCGGCTGGCAGCGACTGGTGCCGCCCGGCGGGATCGTGAACTGGGCCAACTACAACACGGCCGCCGGCGCTCCGGCACCCGCCCATGACGGCACCGGCTACCTGGCGTTCAACACCAACATCGGTGGCGGCTCGGTCTACCAGGACATCCCGGTCAACGTCGGGGCCGGCGCGTCGTACACGGCGTCGGTGTGGCTGTCCTCGCAGTCCGGGGGCGCGAGCGGGTCGTTCTGCCTCTGGGGACTGGGTGCCACCAACACCAACACCTGCGTCCCCTACAACGTGAACTCCGCCTCCGGCTACCAGTACTTCCAGATCTCGTACACCGCGCCGCAGCCGGTCTCCACGCTGCGCTTCCAGGTCTACCCGGCCGTCAACGGCGGGACCACGGACATGGACACCGCCGGCGTGGTCCGGATCGGGTGACCTCAGGGGTGAGGTGACACCGATCGGTGAGGAGGGTGGTCGCGGGATGCCGCGGCCACCCTCGACCGGTGCGGCCGCCGCGGGTCGGCTCAGCCGGCGTGCCGCCGGCCGCGGAGCTGACCCGCCGTCCGGCCGGTGCGGGTGCGCAGCAGCATCCGCAGGGTGCTGGCGGTCTCGTAGCCGACCCGGCGGGCGATGACGTCGATGGGCTCGTCGGTGCTGCGGAGCAGGTGGGTGGCCTGCTCGATCCGCAGGTCCTGGATGAAGCGCACCGGTGAGATGCCGAGGACGGACCGGGTGCGGCGCTGCAGGGTCCGCTTGCTGACACCGATGGCGTGGGCGGCGTCCGTGAGGGTCACCGGCCGGTTGAGGTGGCAGCGGACCCAGGCCTCGAACGCGGCGGTGGTGGCGTCCCGGTCCGCGAGGGCGGTGGGCATGGAGTGGGTGGCCTGGGTGGGGCGCTCCTCGATGATGAGCCGCCCGGCGACGAGGTCACTCAGGCTCGGGCTGCTGCGGCGGACCAGGGAGAGGGCGAGGTCCACGGCGCTGAAGGCCGCGCCGGCCGTCGTGATGCCGTCGCTGTGGGTGACCATGCGCTGTTCGTCGAGTGCCACCTTCGGGTAGCGCTCGCGGAACAGGGGGGCCAACTGCCAGGCGGTGGTGGCCCGCAGGCCGTCCAGGACGCCGCTGTCGGCGAGCAGGAAGGTACTGGTGCAGGCGCCGGCGAGCTGGGCGCCACGGACCCGGGTCCGAGCCACCAGCTCACGCGCCCGGGCGGTGCCCTCGCTCTCCAGCCACGGCGCCAGACCGTGCGGGAAAGGCGTGGAGACGGCCGGGACCAGCAGCAGGTCGCAGTCGGCCGCCCGGGCGACCGGCTCCGTGCCGACCAGGAGTCCGCAGGAGGTGCGCACCGTGCTGGTGAAGCCGACCCTGGTGAGATCCCAGGGCGGCGGGGGCTGGGGAATGCAGCCGCGGAGATTGTTGGCGGTCTTGAACACGTCCAGGACGGCCGTCAGTCCGGAGTCAAACACATCGTCAAGAACGAGCACGGCGATCCGCATGCGCGAACGGTATCGGAATCGCCGCTCCCCGTAACCGTTCCGTCTCGGACAGTTGAACACCGGCGCCCGCCGCCGACGGCCGGGCTGGTGGGTCGCGACGGTTCCGCGGGTGGCCCGTGGCGCACTGACTAAGCGCTTGCTTAGAATCGGGCCCGCAGGGACCCGCCGAGGTCCCACCGCCCAGTCGCCCAGGAGGCGCCATGTCGTCCACCGTGAACCGCCAGATCCGCCTCGCCCGCCGCCCCGTGGGCGACGTCGGCCCCGAGGACTGGGAGCACGCCACCGAGGCGGCCGCGGCCCCCGGCGCAGGTCAGTTCGCCGGCCGCACCCGCTACATCTCCCTGGACCCGGCGATGCGCGGCTGGCTCGACGACCGTCCCTCCTACCTGCCGCCCGTCGGCATCGGCGAGGTGATGCGGGCGGCCTCGATCATCGAGGTCACCGAGTCCGAGCACCCGGACTTCCAGGTCGGCGACCTGGCCACCGGCGCCTTCGGCGTGCAGGAGCGGGTGGTCTCCGACGGTCGGGGCGCCCTGAAGATCGACCCGGCCGCCGCCTCGCCCTCGACCTACCTGGGTGCCCTCGGCATGCCGGGCCTGACGGCCTACTTCGGGCTGCTGGACGTCGGGGCGCTCAAGGACGGCGACACGGTGGTGGTCTCCGGGGCCGCCGGGGCGGTCGGCAGCATGGCCGGCCAGATCGCCAAGGCCAAGGGCTGCCGGGTGATCGGCATCGCCGGCGGCGCCGAGAAGTGCGCCCTGCTGACCGGCGAACTCGGCTTCGACGCCGCGATCGACTACCGCACGGAGAACGTCCGCAAGGCCCTGCGCACCCACGCGCCGGACGGCATCGACGTGTACTTCGACAACGTCGGCGGCGAGATCCTGGACGCGGCCCTGGCCAACCTGGCCAGGCACGCCCGGGTGGTGATCTGCGGCGCCATCAGCCAGTACAACACCACCACCGGCGTCCAGGGCCCTGCCAACTACCTCGCCCTGCTGGTCGCGCGCGCCAGGATGGAGGGCTTCGTGATCTTCGACTACGCGCCGCGCTTCACCGAGGCCGCCCGGGAGATCGGCGGCTGGATCGCCGCCGGTCGCATCAAGGTGCTGGAGCACGTGGTCAAGGGGACCGTGGACGACTTCCCGGCGACCCTGCAGATGCTGTTCCGGGGCGAGAACACCGGGAAGCTCGTCCTCGAACTCGACTGACGGGCCGTCCCGACCGCTGTCGGCGCCGGCCGCTGTGCTCAATGCTCACAGCGAACAGGCCTCGCCGACAGCGAATTCCCCCTGAGCCGGACGGAAACCGGAGCGGTCGGCGGCTACTGTCGGGCGAGTGGCGGGGCGGCTCCGGTGCGGACCGCACGGGCCGCCACCCCATCGACCAACTCGCCTTGACGAACAGGTGGATTCATGACGACCGCACATGACGGAGCCGGCGACCTCATCTTCAACCGCCTCCTCGGAGACCGCATCATCTTCCTCGGCCAGGAGGTCGACGACGACATCGCCAACCGCATCGTCGCCCAACTGCTGCTCCTGGCCGCGGAGTCGGACAAGGACATCTACCTGTACATCAACTCGCCGGGCGGCTCGGTCACCGCGGGCATGGCGGTCTACGACACCATGCAGTACATCAAGAACGACGTGGTGACGATCGTCAACGGCATGGCCGCGTCGATGGGCCAGTTCATACTCACGGCGGGTGCCAAGGGCAAGCGGTACGCGCTGCCCAACGCCGAGGTGCTGATGCACCAGCCGTCCGCCGGCCTGGGCGGCTCCGAGAGCGACATCCGGGTCCAGGCCGAGCGGCTGCTCCGCAACAAGCAGCTGCTGGCCGAGCTGATCGCCAGGCACAGCGGTCAGAGCGTGGCGCAGATCAACGCGGACTCCGATCGGGACCGCTGGTTCACCGCTGCTCAGGCGGTGGACTACGGCCTGGTCGACCGGGTCATCCACAGCCCCGCGGACGTCCTCGGCGACAGCAGCACCCACCGACAGGCGCCCGGGTTCTGACGCCCGCGGCCACGGCGGGAGTGCGGCCGCGACGAGAAACGATAACGATCCGTCAAGACCGCCTCCCCGGGCTGTCGGCGCCCGCTGCGCAGGCGCATACTGTCCGGCGCGGCCGCCCTCGTGCGGCCGGGCCACTCCGGGCCCGGCCGGGTGGCGAGCCGCCAACGGGCAAGAACGGGGAAGGTCGAGCACGTGGGCGCTGTCGTCATCATCGTGGTGTTGCTGGTTCTCTGGCTGGTCCTGGGCGTGCGGGTGGTCCAGCAGTACGAGCGCGGTGTGGTGTTCCGCCTCGGCCGGGTGCGCGG
The DNA here is from genome assembly GCF_029892145.1 of Kitasatospora sp. GP30. Classification (NCBI taxonomy): domain Bacteria; kingdom Bacillati; phylum Actinomycetota; class Actinomycetes; order Kitasatosporales; family Streptomycetaceae; genus Kitasatospora; species Kitasatospora sp. GP30. The sequence goes on along the minus strand of NZ_JARZAH010000019.1, from coordinate 34,524 downwards.
CAACGTGCGTCAGCCGGGCGTCGCCCTGCTGATTCCCATCCTGGACCGGATGCGCAAGGTCAACGTCCAGGTGGTCACCATGCCGGTGCCCGCCCAGGAGGGCATCACCAAGGACAACGTCTCGGTCCGCGTGGACGCCGTCCTGTACTTCCGGGTGGTCGAGCCGATCAGGGCCACCGTCGACGTGCAGAACTACACCTTCGCCATGCTCCAGGTCGCGCAGACCTCCTTGCGTTCCATCATCGGCAAGAGCGAGCTCGACGACCTGCTCTCCGGCCGGGAGAACCTGCACCGCGGCCTGGAGTTGATGCTGGAGTCCCCGGCGACCGGGTGGGGCGTGCACATCGACCGGGTGGAGATCAAGGACGTCACGCTGCCCGACTCGATGAAGCGCTCGATGGCCCGGCAGGCCGAGGCCGACCGGGAGCGCCGGGCCCGGATCATCACCGCCGACGGTGAGTTCCAGGCCGCCGCCAAGCTCGCCGAGGCCGCCGGCAAGATGGCCGAGACCCCGGCGGCGATGCAGCTGCGCCTGCTCCAGACCGTGGTCGAGGTCGCGGCCGAGAAGAACTCCACCCTGGTGCTCCCGTTCCCGGTGGAACTCCTCCGCTTCTTCGAGGCCGCCGCGGCCCGCAGCGCCGACCCGGCCGCTGCCCCGGTCACCCCAGCAGCTCCGGCCGCGCCAGCTGCCCCAGTTGCCCCAGTTGCTCCAGCTGTCCCGGCGGCCCCGGACGCTCCGGCTGTCCCGGCTGTCCCGGCTGTCCCGGCTGTCCCGGCACAGGACAGCGCGCCCGCCGCCGGCTGAGAGCCGAACGCGCGGCTCAGCGACGCGCGGGCGGTGCTATTCGGACCCGCTGCTCGACCGGCGCGCTCTCGATGTCGTTCAGCTGCGCGACGATGGTGCCGCGCAGCTCGTCGTAGTCCTCGAAGTCGAAGTCGTTGAAGAGCGTGTAGCCCGTCCACATCAGGTTGGCGCACACCCGCGCCGGCACCTTGCCGGTCTGGGCGCCCATGCCGACCAGCGCCACCGACCGGATGCTGCCGGGCTTCGCGCGGTTCTGCTGGTGGATCGCCTGGAACGCGGCGGCGCAGGCCAGCGCCACATTGAGGGTCTCACTGACGTTCTGTGAAGAAGTCGCCATGGTCGGCGCCGAGATCAGGAACTTCGGGTTGACGGCGCCGGACGGGACGCACACCGCGCTCCCCACCGGCAGCGTGCCCGCGAACCTGTCGCGGATCGCCTTCTGCACCCGCAGCTGGATGCCCGCGCCGAGGTGACGCTTGATCACCGCGTCGACCCCGCCGTCCATCCGGCCCTTGGAGTTGGTGGGGCTGACCCAGGCGTCGACCTCCTCGGTGAGGATCGAGCCGCTGCGGATCTCGATCCCGGGGGTGTCGGCGAACGCCGCCCGCCAGGCCTCCACCACCGCCGAGTTGAGGTCGGTCAGCACCACCTTGAGCGGCAACACCACGCGATCCACGGTCATACGTCACTCCTTGTCGGAATGTGGTTCCTCCACTGCCCACGAAACTACCGGTCCGCACTGACAACGCAGCTCAAGGGGCGGGGCCGGGCCCTCGATTGTCAGTCCCGGGCGATATGACTGTGAGGTCCCGTCAGCGAACTGACGGGGCCTCACGAGTCACCGTCCGACATTCCGGAGCCACCGCCATGAGCGACGACAACGCCGTCCCCGCCACGTCCGACCCGAACGACCCGCTGGCCCTGGCGGAGCTGTTCAAGGGCGGCGGTGAACCGTGGCTGCCGCTGCTGAAGCCGGTCCTCGAAGCGCAGCCGGGCGCGGCCGCGTTCATAGGCCCCGGCCGCGGCCCGGACGTCGTGCCGGTGCGCGAACTGACCTTCCAGGCGCTCAAGCCCCATGCGCCGCACAAGTGGAAGGTCGTCGTCTTCGGCCAGAACCCGTACCCGCGGCCGGAGAGCGCCACCGGCATCGCCATGTTCGACAACACCTTCCACGACTGGAAGGACAGCCAGTTCGGCCGGGTCGTCAGCATCCGCTGCATCATCAAGGCCGCGGCGATGTGGAAGTACGGCATCCCCAAGAAGACCCCGATCGCCGACATCCGTGCGCTGCTGAAGGAGCACGACACCGTCCAGCCGCCGGAGTGGTTCCAGGCGATGCTCACCCAGGGTGTGCTGCTGCTGAACGCGGCACTGACCGCCAGCGCTGACGGGGCGATGGGGCCCGACCAGCACACCGCGTTCTGGCGCCCGGTCATCGAGCGGATCGTGGAGGAGATCCTCGCGGCCAAGCAGAACGCCGCCGAGGAGGACCGCGGTGTGGTCTTCGGATGGTGGGGTGCGCACGCGCGCACCCTGAAGAAGGTGGTGCAGCGGCTGGAGAAGAAGTACCCCGAGGTCGAGGTCCGGCACATCGACCACCCCAACCCCGCGGCGCAGGGCGACATCTTCTGCGACGGCGAGCACTTCCAGGTGGTGAACGAGGCCCTCGCGTCGGTGGGCGCCGACGAGATCGACTGGCTGCCGAGCGTCGGGTGGAACACCCCGGCGGCGGGAGCCGGCGGCGCCGACAGCGAACTCGCCGACCGCATGGGCGCGTTCATCGCCAACACGATGGAGCTGCACCAGCTCTACCTGGACCGGCTCGCCGGCGTCAAGGACGAGGGGCTCGTCCTCCCCGCGATCACCGGCGTGTTCGACACCCCCCTGATGGAGTTCCGCGACGCGGTGGAGCCCGTCGCCAAGCTGCTGCGCGGCCTCGACCGGCACGTCGCGCTGTCGCACGAGTTCGGCAAGCGGCGCGCCGACGAGGCGGCCGGCATCCTGTCCGCCGACGCGATCGCCGCCCTCTACCTCTACACCTGCGAGTCCGCGTTCTACCGGGAGATCAACGCCATCCTGCGCTCCCCGGACCGCAGCCGGCTCGCCCCGTACCTCCCGTACCTGCGGCTGCTGTTCGCGGCGGTGTCACAACTCCCGGCCCGCTCCGAGCCGTTGTGGCGCGGGGTGGGGCTGGACCTGCGGTCGCAGTACCCAGTGGGCAAGACCGTGACCTGGTGGGGCGTCTCCTCGTGCACGCCCAAGCTCGGCGTGGCGCAGGCCTTCCTCGGCAGCCGCGGCAAGCGCACCCTCTTCCAGGTGCTGCCGCTGAGGGCCACCGGCATCCAGAACTTCTCGGCGTTCACGGGCGAGGAGGAGTACATCCTGCTGCCGGGCACCCAGCTCCAGGTGACGGATGTGAAGGCCGAGCGCGGCGGCCTGTGCACGGTGACCCTCAGCGAACTCCAGGAGCAGCCCTTGGTCTCCTGAGCCCGAAGGTAACTCCGTTGCCCGGCTGACGGCGTGCGGCGATGATTCCGGACATGCCCGAAGCCAGGCCCGGTGCCACCTCGGAAACCACGTCCGGCAGCGCCGAGTTGCTGCCCTACCCCAAGATCTCCGCGCGGGGGCGGCTCTCCGCGTCCGGGGTGCGGGAGTGGGTCGCGGTGGAGAAGGTGCACGGCGCGCACTTCGCGGTGGTCTGCGACGGCACCGGGGTCCGCCCGGCGAAGCGGCGCGAACTGCTGGGCGACGGCGCGCTGGACGACTTCTTCGGCGTCAGCCGGATCTGGCCGGCGCTCTCCGTGGCGGCGGCCCGGTTCGCCGCGGCCGTGCGGGCCGACCGGGGTGACGGCGCGGTGGTGACCGTCTACGGCGAACTGGCCGGCGGGCACTACCCGCACCCGGAGGTGCCTGCCGTGGCCGGAGTCCAGCCGGTGCAGACCGGCGTGTGGTACGCGCCGGGCCTGCACTGGCTGCCGTTCGACGCCTCGGTCGACCAGGTCGAGCGGATTGACCAGGTCGAGCGGGGCGAGCAGGTCGAGCAGGGCGGGACCTCGAACGGTGCGGCCGGCGCCAGGTGGTGGCTCTGCGACCGGACGCTGCGGCAGGCCGCCGCCACCGCCGGGCTCAGCTGTCCGCCGCTGTTGGGGCAAGGCACGCTGACCGTGCTGCAGGACCTGCCGAGTACCTTCCCCAGCAAGGTCCCTGCCCTGCTGGGCCTGCCCGAGCTGCCGGACAACCTCGCCGAGGGCTACGTCCTCAAACCCGCCGGCGCCTGGCAGGAGACCGGAGCCACGGGCGCCGGACCGCGTCCGCTGGGCAAGGTGAAGCAGCAGGCCTTCGCCGAGGACGAGCGCTTCCAGGGCGCCCGCCCCTACCTGCCACCGCCGCAGGGCGCCGCCGGGATCCCCGCCTGGCTGCTGTTCCAGGCCGCGATGCTGCTCACCCCCGCCCGCGCGGCCGCCGCCGTGAGCAAACTGGGCCCGCGCACCCCGGTGGCCGCCGTGGCCGGGGAGATCGCGGACGATGCCACCGACGAACTCGCCGAAGCGGTAGGCGGATTGTCCGACGCCACCAGGACCTCGCTGCGCCAAGCCCTGGCCCCCGGAGCCCGCGCCCTGGCCGGTTTCGACGCCGAGGACCGCCGGGCCCGCTGAGCGCGGGGCTGCCGTAGGGTGTCGGGGGAGCGACGGTGAGGGAGAGTGAGTTGACGCGGATTCTGGTCATCGGCGGTGGCATCGCCGGGACGGCGGCCGCCCTGGCGCTGCACAAGGCCGGCCTCGACGCCACGGTCTACGAGGCGCACCCCGACACGGGAGCGGACATCGGCGCCTTCCTCACCCTGGCCAGCAACGGCATGCGCGCGCTGGCCCAGTTCGACGCCGCCGAACCGGTCGCCCGCGCCGGCTTCCCGATCACCAGCATGAACGTCGTCGACGAGTCCGGCACCGAGCTGGCCGCCATGCCACTCGGCGAGCCCGACCACCCGCTGACCCGCTACCGCTGCCTGCGCCGTGCCGAGTTGGGCACCGTGCTGCGGGCCGAGGTGCAGGAGCGGGGGATCCCCATCCGGCACGCGGCTCGCCTGCGCACCGTCACCGAGACCGCGACCGACATCACCGCGCACTTCGCGGACGGCAGTTCGGCCACCGGCGACCTGCTGATCGGAGCCGACGGGCTGCGCTCCACGGTGCGGTCGTGGCTCGATCCGTCCGACGCCGGGCCGTCCTACGCCGGCCAGCGGGTCTTCTACGGCTACAGCACCGCGGCACCGCCGCCGTCCGCCGTGCCGGAGCGGATCACCATGGTGCGCGGCAGCGCCGCCGCCTTCGGGTACCTGGTCTCGCCGAGTGGTGAGACCTTCTGGTTCGCGCGAGTGGCCGGGCTGCCGGTGACCGCCGAGGAGGCCGCGGATCCGACACCCGGTCAGTGGCGCGACTGGCTGCTGCCGCTGCTCCGCCCCGACCGCACCGAGACGGCCGACATCGTCGCGGGGACGGGTGACGAGCTCATGGTGACCAACGCCCTGCACCTCACCCCGGGCCTGCGCTGGCACACCGGCCGTGCGGTGCTGATCGGCGACGCCGCCCACGCGGCCTCCCCGGCCACCGGCCAGGGCGCCTCGATGGCCCTGGAGGACGCCGTGGTGCTGGCCAAGGCACTACGCGACGCCCCCACCCGCGACGCCGCCCTGGCACGCTACGAGCTGCACCGCAGGCCCCGCACCGAACGCAACATGGCGGTCAGCGCCCAGCTCACCGCCAGCCGCACCCCCGCCGCGGCCGCTCCCCGGGACTCCGAGAACCCCGCCCCTCGGGACTCCGAGAACCCCGCCCCTCGGGACTCCGAGAACCCCGCCTCGCACGTCGACGAGGACCTGCTGCGCCTGCTCACCTGGGACACCCCGCTGCCGGAGGGCTGAGGCCGGCGGCGCGGTGCACCTGCCGCGGGCTGGCATGATCGGTACATGAGCGAACGAGTCATTGCCGCGTGTGACGGAGCAGCCAAGGGCAACCCGGGGCCGGCCGGTTGGGCCTACGTGGTGGCGAACGGCGCGGGAGTGCCGCAGCGCTGGGCGGCCGGGGCGCTCGGCCACAGCACCAACAACATCGGCGAGTTGACGGCGTTGCGGCAGCTGCTGAGCGCGACGGATCCCGCGCTGCCGCTGGAGGTGCGGCTCGACAGCACCTACACCCGTGACGCGGTGACCAAGTGGCTGGTGGGTTGGAAGCGCAACGGCTGGAAGACCGCCGCGGGCAAGCCGGTGGCCAACCAGGAGCTGATCCAGAGCATCGACGCGCTGCTGGAGGGACGGGACGTCACCTTCGTGTACGTTCCCGCCCACCAGGCGAACGGCGACCCGCTGAACGCCATCGCCGACAAGGCCGCCAGCGACGCCGCCCGCACCCAGGAGGACGCCGCCGGCACCGCGGAGAACCTCCCGGTGCCGGACCCGGTGTCGAGCATCGCCCCGCGCGCCGCCCGCTCCGCGTCGGGAAAGGCGTCCACGTCGAAGACGGCGCCCGCATCGGGAACGGCGGCCAAGCGCGCCTCCTCGGGCGGCTCGCGGACCCTGGCCGCCCGTTACCCCGGCACCTGCCCCTGCACCCGCTCCTACGCGAAGGGCGACACGATCACCAAGGTGGGCAGCAGCTGGGGCCACCCGGAGTGCGCGACACCGAGCGGCAGCTGACGGACCGGGCCCCGATAGAGTCTGCTCGGCAACGACCCTCGGGGGAGAGTTTGGTGGCAGGCATGCGGCCGTTGGTGGCAGGGGATCCGTCGGTCATCGGTTCGTACCGACTGCTCGGGCGGCTCGGCGAGGGCGGCATGGGCTGTGTGTACCTCGGCCGCACCGCCGGGGGCCGGACGGTCGCGGTCAAGGTGATCCGGCCGGACCTGGCCAGGGACCCGGAGTTCCTGGCGCGGTTTCGCCGTGAGGTGGCCGCGGCGCGCCGGGTCGGGGGCACCTGGACGGCGCCGGTGATCGACGCCGACACCGATTCGGCCGAGCCCTGGGTCGCCACCGGGTACGTCGCGGGGCCCGCGCTGTCACAGGCGGTGGCGGAGTTCGGCCCGCTGCCCGAGCACGGCGTGCGGGCGCTGGTGGCGGGGCTCGCAGAGGCGCTGGTCGCGGTGCACGGGCTCGGGCTGATCCACCGTGACATCAAGCCGTCCAATGTGATGCTGTCACCGCACGGCCCGGTGCTGATCGACTTCGGGATCGCGCGCGCGATCGACGGTTCCGCGACCTCGTCGCTCACCGGCAGCGGCGAGGTCATCGGTTCGCCCGGCTACATGTCGCCCGAGCAGGTGCTGGCCGGGCCGCTCACCCCGGCCTCCGACGTCTTCCAACTCGGCGCGGTGCTCGCCCACGCGGCCACCGGCCGGGGGCCGTTCCAGGCGAACAGCGCCGCCTCGCTGCTCTACCAAGTCGCCCACGGCGAGCCGGAGCTCGGCTCGCTGACGGGTGAGCTGCGGATGCTCGCGGAAGCCTGCCTGGCCAAGGACCCAGCGAACCGCCCGACCCCGCAGCAGATCGCCGCGCAGCTCGCACCGGGCGGCGCCGCCGGGCTGCTCACCGCCGACTGGCTCCCGGCGCCGGTGATGGCCCAGATCAGCCGCCGCACCGTCGAGTTGCTCAACCTGGACGCGGCGCCGGAGCCCGCCGCGCCGCCGCCGCACCCCGCCACCGTGCGGGAGGTGCCGCGGGCGGCCACGGCACGGGACGTGCCCGTGGCGCCGCCTGCTCCGGCCGTGCCGCCTGCTCCGGCCGTGCCGCCTGCCCGGGCCGTGCCGCCTGCCCCGGCCGCATCGGAACCCACCCCGGCCGGGTCGCCCCCGCCCGTCACGCCGACCCGCGTCATCGGCACCCCGCCCGCAGGCGCCCCGCCCATCGAAGCCCCTCCGGTAGGCACCCCGCCCGTGTGGACGCCCCCGGTGGCCGCACCGCCTAAGCGCCCGGGCAGGGGGCCGGGCCTGATGGCCGCGGCGGCCGTCGCGGTGGTCGTGGTGGTCGGTGCGGCGATCACCGCCGTGGTCCTCAACTCCCAAGACGGCAAGCCCCGGTCCGGACCGATCGACTACTCGACCGTGTCGCCGCCCGCCTCGGCGCCCAGCGCGAGCAACGGTCCCCAGGGCCAGTACAAGCCGGTGGCCGACCTGTGCCCGCACGTCGACACCGATACCCTCCAGCAGGCCCTCGGCCAGCTCGCCGCCTCGCCGTCACCGGGCACCGTCTCCAACCTGGGCCCGGAGGGGGACACGGCACTCTGCACGACCACGTACGGCGGCAGCGGCACCACCGTCCAGATCTCCGCGACCGTCGCCGCGGACCGCGCCACCGCCCGGGGGGCGTACAGCTCAGCCATCAAGGGCCGGTCCGACTCGGGAAGCCGGCCGGGCGTCCCGCTGGGCGAGCAGGCCGTGGAGTACGAGCACTCCCTCGAAGCCACGCACGGGTGCTGGAAGTACGAGGTGATCGTTCAGGACAGCAACCTGCAGATCACCATGTCGGCGACCATCTGCTCGGCCACGCAGGACGCCACGAAGGCGGTGGTCCTGGACGACGCCCTGAAGAACACGATGGACGCGCTGAAGGGGTAGCGGGCGTCAGCTTGCCGGTCTGCCGGATGCCGATGGCCGGCCCAAAAGACGGCCGGCCCAGAGGAGGGCTGGCCCAAAAGGGCGACACCGGCCGAACGGATACCGACGGTGGCGGGGCCGGTCGCATAGCCTTTCGGCCTGATACCGGTCGGTGCCGCCGACATGCGGACGTGGACAGGGGGCAGGGTGAGTTCGTCGGGTGCGGCTGCGTCGACGCGCGGGGTGAGGTTCCGGGCCTGGCTGCTGGAGGGCCTGTCCGACCAGGCCAAGCAGTACCAGGGCCCGCATGCGGAGGCGCCGGTCCAGGAGAAGGGCCAGCGCTGGTGGCGGGTCATGTGCCTGACCGGTCTGGACTACTTCTCCACGCTCGGCTACCAGCCCGGCATCGCGGCGCTCGCGGCCGGGCTGCTCTCGCCGGTCGCGACCATCGTGCTGGTGGCCGTGACGCTGTTCGGCGCGCTGCCGGTCTACCGGCGGGTGGCACAGGAGAGCCCGCACGGTGAGGGTTCGATCGCGATGCTGGAACGGCTGCTGTCGTTCTGGCAGGGGAAGCTGTTCGTGCTGGCGCTGCTGGGCTTCGCGGTCACGGACTTCATGATCACCATCACCCTGTCGGCGGCCGACGCGACCGCGCACCTGGTGGAGAACCCGCATCTGCACAGCAGCCTGTCCGGCAAGCAGGTGACGATCACTCTGCTGCTGGTCGCGCTGCTCGGCGCGGTCTTCCTCAAGGGGTTCAGCGAGGCGATCGGCCTGGCGGTGGTCCTGGTCGCGGTCTACCTCGCGCTCAACGTCGTCGTCGTGGTGAACGGGATCTGGCATGTGCTGAAGGCCCCGGCCCTGGTCACCGACTGGTCCAGCGCGCTCACCGCCGAGCACGGCAACGTGATCGCGATGATCGGCGTGTCGCTGCTCATCTTCCCGAAGCTGGCGCTCGGCCTGTCCGGCTTCGAGACCGGCGTCGCCGTGATGCCGCACATCGAGGGCGACCCCGAGGACACCGAGGAGCGACCCGTCGGCCGGATCCGGGGAGCGCGCAAGCTGCTCACCACCGCCGCGCTGATCATGAGCGCGTTCCTGATCACCACGAGCTTCATCACGACGGTGCTGATCCCCAAGGCCGCGTTCGAGCCGGGCGGGGAGGCCAACGGCCGTGCCCTGGCCTACCTCGCTCACCAGAATCTGGGCAGCACCTTCGGCAGCGTCTACGACCTGTCGACCATCGCGATCCTCTGGTTCGCGGGCGCCTCGGCGATGGCCGGCATGCTCAACCTGCTGCCGCGCTACCTGCCCCGGTACGGCATGGCGCCGCACTGGGCGCGGGCGGTACGGCCGATGGTGATCGTGCTGACGCTGATCGCGTTCCTGGTGACGTGGATCTTCAACGCGAGCGTGGACGCCCAGGGCGGCGCGTACGCGACCGGTGTGCTGGTGCTGATCTCCTCCGCCGCCATCGCCGTCACCATCGCCGCCCACAAGGCCGGGCAGCGCCGGGGGACCATCGGTTTCGCCGTCATCGCGGCGGTGTTCGTCTACACGACGGGTGTGAACATCTCCGAACGTCCGGACGGTGTGAAGATCGGTGCCTGCTTCATCGCCGGCATCATGCTGGTCTCCTTCCTGTCCCGGATCATGCGGGCCTTCGAACTGCGGGTCACCGACGTGGTGCTGGACGATACCGCCGAGCGGTTCGTCCGGGACTACATCCACCGGCCGATCCGGCTGATCGCCAACGAGCCGCACAACCGTGACCTGGCGGAGTACCAGGAGAAGAAACGGGAGATCCAGGCCCACCACGACATCCCGGCCGAGGCCGACCTGGTCTTCGTCGAGGTGATCGTCCGCGACCCGTCGGAGTTCGAGTCGGTGCTGACCGTGCACGGCGAGGTCCTGTACGGCCGCTACCGGCTGCTGTCGCTGGAGAGCGCCAGCGTCCCGAACGCGCTGGCGGCCCTGCTGCTGACCATCCGGGACCGCACCGGGCAGCTTCCGCACATCTACTTCGAGTGGACCGAGGGCAGCCCGTTCGCCCACCTGCTGGGCTTCTTCCTGTTCGGCCAGGGCGAGGTCGCCCCGGTCACCCGTGAGGTGCTGCGCGAGGCGGAGCCGGACCGCTCCCAGCGCCCGCGCGTCCACGTCGGGTAGGCCGGCGGAGGTGCTGGGACCGCGCTCCAGGGCAGGGCAGTCAGGGCAGGGCGAGGACGCAGAACTCGTGGCCCTCCGGGTCGGCCAGGCAGGTCCACGGGGCGTCACCCTGGCCGAGGTCGAGGTCGGTGGCGCCCAGGGCCCGCAGCCTGGCGACCTCCGCCGCCGCGTCGTCACCGGGGTACGGCAGCAGGTCGAGATGGACGCGGTCCGGCACGGTCTTCACGTCGGGCGTGCGGAGGAACTCGAGGTACGGGCCGACACCCCGGGCGGAGCGGAACACCGCACTGTCGTCGGTCACCTCGTGCAGGGTCCAGTCCACCGCCTCGCCCCAGAACCGGGCCATGGCCCGCGGATCCGCGCAGTCGACCACCACCGCGGCGATCGGCCCGGTGTCCCGGTAGACCTCCCGGGGCTCCAGCACGCAGAACTCGTTGCCCTCCGGGTCGGCGAGGACCGTCCACGGCACTTCGCCCTGGCCCACGTCGACGGGCGTCGCACCGAGAACCAGGAGGCGCGCGACCAACTCCGCCTGATGGGCCGCAGAGGTGGTGGCGAGATCGAGGTGCACTCGGTTCTTCGTCGATGTCTTGGGTTCCGGGACGGGAACGACGTCGATGCCGACGGCGACCGGGTCCGGCCAGACGAGGGCGGCCTCGGGGCTGACGTAGGTGGTCACGCCGGGGCTGTGAGCAGTCCAGCCGAGCGCCTGCGCCCAGAACCGGCCGACCGCCGAGTGATCGAGAGCCTTGATGTTCACCATCACAGGTCGCAGTGCCATGCCGACGATCCTATGCACCCCGCAACGGCGTCCAGTCGCATTGCGCGCCCCTCAGGTGATCGTGAACGCCGCGTAGCGGACGGCCTCGGCGGTGCGGGCGCCCGTGGCGACGGCGAGGGTCCGGTTGAGCCAGCGGTAGCGGTCGTCACCCGTCTCGAAGCGGCAGAAGAGCCTGAAGTAGTACTCGGCCGGATCCACCTCCTCACCCGCCGCGAGGCGCCGCAGGACCTCGGGCGGGCCGTGGCGGACGCCGCTGGTGGTGAGGTAGAGGTACGCGCCGTCGTGGGTGCGCAGCGTGTGGCGGGCGTCGATGCTGGCCGTGCCGTCGGGGTGCAGGACCTGCCAGTCCGCTCCGCCCGGCAGGACCACTCCGGCGAGGCGCGGTCCCTCGAAGGTGCCGCCGATGATGTTGATCACCCGGCGGCGGCCCCAGTGCGAGTCGCCGAGGTCGAGGATCGGGTCGAGTCGTACGTCGAACGTGGCCAGGCTCTCCAGGTTCACCGCACGCTCCAGGAGGCGCGCCCGTTGAGCAGGGCCGGGTCGAAGCCGGCGAGGCGCTTGTACGCGGCGGCGATCGCGGTGCGCTCCGCGAGGGGGACGACCTGCTCGATGTCGTCGAAGCCGCCGGGGGCCCGTTCATGGGCGAGCCGCATGACCACCTCGGGCCCCTGCTGCCGGTTGGCGAGTTGGAGTGCGGTGGTGGCGGGGCGGCGGATCTCCTCGTAGGCGGCGGTCCCGCCGGTCGTGGCGAGCGAGTGGGCGAGCACCCGGGCGTCGATGATCGCCTGGGAGGCACCGTTGGAGCCGACGGGGTACATGGCGTGTGCGGCGTCGCCGAGCAGGACGACGTCGTCCCTGGTCCAGTGCGGGAGGGGGTCGCGGTCCACCATCGGGTACTCGTAGGCGGCCTCGGCTGCTGCGATCATTCCCGGCACGTCCAGCCAGTCGAACGTCCAGTCGGCGAAGTGCCCGACGACGGCGGCCAGGTCGGCGGGACGGTTCCAGTTCCCGCGCTCCGGCGGTTCCCCGCCCAACGGTCGCTCGGCTATCCAGTTGATCTGCCGCCCGTCACCGATCGGGTAGGCGACGAACTTCTGGGTGCCGTCGCCGGCCATGATCATGGACCGGCCGGTCAGGAACGGCTCGCCGAAGGTCGTTCCCCGCCACAGGACGAGCCCGTTCCACGGCGGTGCCCCTTCACCGGGGAAGAGCGCGGCCCGGACGCTGGAGTGGATGCCGTCTGCGCCGATCAACAGGTCGGAGCCGTGGCGCAGGCCGGTGATCCGGCTGTCGGTCCGGACGGCGTGCGCACCGAGGCGTTCGCGGACGGCGTCCAGCAGCAGCATCTGCAGCGCACCCCGGTGGACCGAGTACTGCGGCCATCGGTAGCCGGCGCCGAGCCCGCGCGGCTCGGACCAGATCGCCTGCCCGTAGCGGTTGAAGTAGGCCAGCTCGGCGGTGGGGACGGCGATCGCGGCCAGTCGGCCGGCCAGGCCCAGCTCGGTCAACTCCCTCACGGCATGCGGGAGGAGGTTGATTCCGACGCCGAGCGGCCGGACCTGGCGGGAGGCCTCGTGCACGGTGATGTCCTCGAACCCGGCCGCGTGCAGGCTGAGTGCGGTGGCGAGTCCGCCGATGCCCGCGCCGGCAATGGTGATCCGCACAGCGTTCTCCTCTCAGTGGTGCAGCGTGATCGCGTAGGCCTTGCGCAGGGTCTCGTGCACGGTCCAGGTGGTCCGGTCGCCCTCGCGCAGGACGGCGAGGTCGCCGGGGCCGACCTGGAGGGTGGGACCGTTCTCGACCTCGATGGTGGCGCGGCCGCTGATCACCACGAAGAGCTCGTCCGCCTCGGTGTCCGTGACCACGCCCGGCGTGATCTGCCAGATCCCGCGCAGGCACCGGCCGTCGGGCGACTCCCAGAGGAGCCTGCCGGAGACCTCGGGGGTGCCGGAGAGGATCTGGTCCTGGGGGAGGGGTTCGGGCTCCAACTCGGCGTCGGGTATGTGCTGGACGAAGCCGTGGGTCATGTCCGGTGTCTCCAGGGCAGAGTGATGGTCCGTCAGCTGTCGAAGCCGAGGCCGAGCCGATCGAGGGTGCGCAGCCAGAGGTTCCGCCGGCCTTGTTGCTCGTCCGCGCGGGCGAGCGACCACTGGGTGATCCCGATGCCGGCGGAGCGGATCGGCTCCGGCGGGAAGGGAAGCGGCTTGCGCCGGACCATCTCCAGCGCCGTCCGCTCGGTGCGCTCACCGGCCAGCAGGTCGAGCATCACCTCGGCGCCGAAACGGGTCGCACCCACGCCCAGGCCGGTGTAGCCGGCGGCGTAGGCGACCCGGCCGCCGTGCGACAGGTCGAAGAAGGCGCTGAACCGGGTGCAGGTGTCGATCGCGCCGCCCCAACTGTGGCTGAACCGCACGTCCGCCAGCTGCGGGAAGGTCTCGAAGAAGTGCCGGGCGAGCGTCGCGAAGGTCTGCGGCCGCTGGTCGTGCTCGGCGCGCACCCGCGCGCCGTAGTGGTAGACGACGTCGTAGCCGCCCCACAGGATCCGGTTGTCGGCGGACAGCCGGACGTAGTGGAAGCGGTTGGTGCTGTCGGCGAAGCCCTGCCGGTTGCGCCAGCCGATCGAGGCCAGCTGCCGGTCCGTCAGCGGCTCGGTCATCAGCGCGTAGTCGTACACCGGGACGGTGTACGGGCGGTGGCGTCGCAGCAGCGACGGGAAGGCGTTGGTGGCGAGGGCGACGCGCCCGGCGAGGACCCGTCCGTACGGGGTTCGCACGGCGATCCCGGCGCCGGATCCGGCGAGGCCGGTGGCCCGGGTGTGCTCGTGGATGCGGACGCCGAGGTCCAGACAGGCCTGCTTGAGTCCCCACGCGAGGCGCGCCGGGTTGACCATCGCGACGCCGTCCTTGTCCCAGACACCGCCCAGGAAGGTCGGGGAGTCGATCTCGGCGCGCATGGCGTCCGCGTCCAGGACCGTCAGCTCGGCGCCGAAGCGGCCCGCGAGTTCGGCGAACTCCCGCAGTTCCTCGACCTGGTAGGGCTCGGTCGCCACGGTCACGGAGCCGGTGCGCTCCCAGTCGCAGTCGATGCCGTAGCGCTTGATGGCGTCCTCGATGGCCTGCAGGTTCCGGGAGCCGAGCCGCTCCAAGCGGGCGAGCTCGCCGGGCCAGCGCTGGTAGCCGTTGCCGAGGCCGTGCGTCAGGCTGGCCTCGCAGAAGCCGCCGTTGCGGCCCGAGGCGGCCCAGCCGATCTCCTGGGCCTCGATCAGGAGGACGTCGAGCGAGGGGTCCCGCTCCTTCGCGACCAGTGCGGTCCACAGCCCGCTGTAGCCGCCGCCGACCACCAGGAGGTCGCAGCGGGTCTGGGACACCAGGGCCGAGGCCGCCTGCGGCCGGCCCGGGTCGTCCAGCCAGAAGGGGAGCGGCTCGGCGTCCTGGAGCGAGCGGGCGGGATCAACCATGACGGGACTCCTACGGTGCAAGGAGGGGCTGGCCTGGGGGTTGCGCCATCTGACCGCCGTACCCGGTTCAACGTCAATGGTGTTGACATAAGCTCACGCCGAAGGCCGCCCCCGGTCCGCGTTCCGGTCGGGCAGTCGGGCGGCGATCGCGTCGAGCAGCAGAGTCAGCGCGAACGGATAGCCGCTGCGCCGCATGTCGGCGGTCAGCAGTTCGGCGGTGGCGGCGATGTTGGGGTGGCTGCCCGGGGCCAGGCGGGCGTAGCGGGACTGCCAGACGCCCAGGTCGGCCGCCTGGGCGGGAGCGGGCAGGGCCAGTGCGGCCGCGTCGAGGGCCGCGAAGGCGAGGCTCTGGTCCACGAGGGCGTGGTAGATCCGCACCGCCTCCGGGTCCGGGAAGCCGGCCGATCGCAGCACGCCGAGGATCGACTCGACGGCCAGGATCTCGTTGTCGCGCCCGGTTGTCCGGTGGGCCGCCAGCAGGGCTGCCTGGGGGTGCGCCAGGTAGGCGGAGTGGATGCGAAGTCCGATGGCGCGAAGGTCGGCCCGCCAGTCGCCGGTCGATCGCCAGCCGTGCTGGGCGCGGCCGATCAGCTCGTCGGCGATGGCGAGCAGGAGGTCGTCGGTACTGCGGAAGTACCGGTAGATCGCACTCGGATCGGCGCCTAGCGCGGCGCCGAGGCGCCGGACCGTGAGCGCCTGCGCGCCGTGCAGCCCGACCAGCCGCAAGGCGGTGTCGACGATGACGTGTTCGGAGAGGACCGTGCCCTGCTTGGTGGGTCTTCTGCGCCGCCGCTGCGGCTCGGGAGTCACTCGGTCAGCCATGGCCGGGACCTTACGACAACGGCATTGACGTGTGAAGGGCTTGCCTGTTGCATGGCCTGCCACCCGGCCCCTTCGGTCGAACTCCCCCCACACAGACGGCGGTGACCCGTTGGCAGCGACGCTCAACGACGCGGACCCTGACCCGAGATCCCGAACCACCCGCACCACCTCCACGACCGCCTCCACGACCGCCTCCACGACCGCCTCCACGACCGCCGCCACGACCGCCGAGCCCGCGATGCGCCGGTCGCTCGGCGTCGGCGGCGCCATGGCACTCGCCGCCTCCAGCACGGCGGCCACCAGCAGCATCGGCATCGGGCTCGGCCTGATGGCGGGCGTCGTCGGCCTGCACCTGCCGGCGATCATGCTGCTGGCCTTCCTGCCCGTGCTCGCCATCGCGGGCGGCTACGGACGGCTCAACCGGGTCGCGCCCGACGCCGGCAGCAGCTACCGGTGGGTGGGCGCCGCCCTCAACCCGTGGCTGGGCTTCCTGACCGGCTGGGTCAACATCCTCGGTACCGTCGTGTTCATGGCCTACACCACCACGGTGACCGGCTCGGCGGTGATCCAGTTGCTCGCCGCTGCCACCGTGCACCGGATCGCGGGACTGTCCCTCAGCCCGGACTCCACGCTGCAGTGCACCTGCATCGGCATGGTCGTGCTGATCGCCTCGGCGCTGGTCGCGGTGCGCGGGCTCGACCTCGCCGCCCGGCTGCAGAAGTACCTGCTGGTCTTCGAGTACGCCGTCCTGCTCGGCTTCTGCGGATACGGTCTGTTCGCCGGAACCCAGCCCTTCTCGCTCGACTGGTTCGATCCGTTCGGCATCCCCTCCTTCCACGCCCTCGCCCAGGGCATGGTGCTCGCGGTGTTCTGCTACTGGGGGTTCGAGTCGGTGTTCAGCGTGGGGGAGGAGGTCCACGACCCGCGTGACGCTTCTCGCGGCGGCTTCATCGCCCTCACGGTGATGATGCTGCTCTTCGTCCTCGCCGGCACCGCCTTCCAACGTGTGCTTCCCATCGATGAGTTGGTCGGCAACGGGGCACAGGGCCTGACCTACTTCGGCAACCGGCTCGCCCACCAGCCGCTCGCCGCACTGCCGTTGATCGCCCTGACCTTCTCGGCCGCCGCCTCGCTGCAGGCGTCCGTCGTACCCACCGCACGCGGCATGTTCGCGATGGGCCGCGACGGCACCCTCGGACCCGTCTGGACCCGTCTGCACCCGCGCCACCAGACCCCCGCCGCAGGCACCCTGCTGATCACGGCGGTCGCCGTCGGCCTCGCCCTGCTGTCGCTGGTCATCCCCACCGTCAGCTCGCTGATCTCCGCCGCCGTCAACGCGATCGGCATCGTGGTCGCCCTCTACTACGCCCTCACCGCCGTCGCCGCCGCCGTCCGCTTCCGGCACCTGCTGCGCACCTCACCCGTCGAGGCGCTGCGGGTGGTCGTCGCCCCGCTGCTCGGCGCGGTCACCCTGCTGGCCGTCGGCGGATACCTCGCCTGGAGCTTCTACGCCTCGGCCGACCACTTCGAACTCACCGCGGACAACGGGTGGTTCGAGCTGCTCGTGCCGGTGCTGATGGTCGGCTCCGGGCTGCTGGCCGCTGCCTGGGCCCGCTGGCACCGCCGCTCGCCGTACTTCACCGGCGGGATAGAACCGGTCGCCGAGGCCCCGGTCGGCGCCGCCTGATCCACGAATTGCTCGCCGTTGCGCCCCTTCCCACCGCGGTTCCCCAAGGGCCGCCGACCCCAGTTGGAGCACCTCCATGCACCAGGCCGACCTGGTATTCACCCACGGTCCCGTCCACACCGGGGACGGCGCCCGAACCCGGGCGAGCAGCCTCGCCGTGACCGGGGAGCGGATCACGGCCGTCGGCCACGACGAAGTACGGGAGTTGATCGGCCCGAAGACCCAAGTGATCGACCTGCGCGGCAAGTTGCTGCTGGCGGGCTTCCAGGACTCGCACATCCACGCCGTCTACGGCGGCGTGGAACTCGCCCAGTGCGACCTCACCGGTACCACCGGCGTCGACGAATACCTGCGGCGGATCCGCGAGTTCGCCGACGACCACCCCGAGCGGCCGTGGATCACCGGCGGTGGCTGGTCGATGGAGAGCTTCGACGGCGGTCTGCCGACCAGGCAGCTGCTCGACTCCGTGGTTCCGGACCGCCCGGTCTACCTGCTGAACCGCGACCACCACGGCGCCTGGGCCAACACCCGCGCGCTCGAACTCGCCGGCCTCACCCGGCAGAGCCCCGACCCGGCCGACGGCCGGATCGAGCGGGAGCCGGACGGCACGCCCAGCGGCGTCCTCCAGGAGGGCGCCACCGGCCTGGTCGCCCGGCTCGTTCCACCGACGAGCGCGGCCGAACGGCTGGCCGGGCTGCTGCGCGCCCAGGCGCTGCTGCACTCGCTCGGCATCACCGGCTGGCAGGACGCCCTGCTCGGCGAGTTCAACGGCCAGCCCGACCCCTCGGACGCCTACTTCGCCGCCGCCCGGGACGGTTCCCTCACGGCCAGGGTCAACGGCGCCCTCTGGTGGGACCGCGACCGGGGCGCGGAGCAGATCCCGGAGCTGGCCGACCGGCGGGCGGCACTGCGCAACGGCCGCTTCCGGGCGGACTCGGTCAAGATCATGCAGGACGGCATCGCGGAGAACTTCACCGCCGCGATGAGCAGCCCGTACCTGGACGCCTGCGGCTGCGCCACGGCCAACTCCGGCCTGAGCTTCGTGGATCCGGTGGCTCTGCGGTCCCACGTCACCGCGCTGGACGAGCTCGATTTCCAGGTGCACTTCCACGCCCTGGGCGACCGCGCGGTGCGCGAAGCACTGGACGCCGTCGAGGCCGCCCGGGCCGCCAACGGCCGCCGGGCGACCCGGCACCACCTCGCCCACCTCCAGGTGGTCCACCCCGACGACGTGCCACGCTTCGCCCGGCTCGGTGCGATCGCCAACATCCAGCCGCTGTGGGCCGCCCACGAGCCGCAGATGGACGAACTGACCATCCCGTTCCTCGGTCCCGAACGCGCCGCCTGGCAGTACCCGTTCGGCTCGCTGCTGCGGGCCGGCGCCACGCTCGCAGCCGGCAGCGACTGGCCCGTCAGCAGCCCCGACCCGATCGCCGGCCTGCACGTCGCGGTCAACCGGACGGAACCGGGAGCCACCGACGGCCGGGTCTTCCTGCCCGAGCAGCGTCTCGACCTGGCCAGCGCGGTCGCCGCCTACACGGCGGGCTCGGCGCACGTCAACGGGCTGGACGACACCGGCAGTCTGCGAGTCGGCCAACTGGCGGACCTGGTGGTGCTCGACCGCGACCTCTTCGCCGCGCCGGCGGAGGAGATCTGCGCGGCCCGAGTCCTGCGGACCTATGTGGGTGGGGCGCTGGTGTACTCGGCCGAGTAGGGCTGAGCCATGATCGGAGGG
The DNA here is from genome assembly GCF_029892145.1 of Kitasatospora sp. GP30. NCBI lineage: Bacteria > Bacillati > Actinomycetota > Actinomycetes > Kitasatosporales > Streptomycetaceae > Kitasatospora > Kitasatospora sp. GP30. The sequence goes on along the minus strand of NZ_JARZAH010000019.1, from coordinate 15,487 downwards.
GGGATCCGCCGGGGGCGGAGGGGGTCCTCCCGCTGGGGGGACACGGACCGTCAGCCCACGGCGGTCGGGGGTGGTGGGGGTCCTGGAACTATCGTGACTGTGGGGTATCGGTGCTGCCGGCCTCGACGGCAGCACCGACAGCCCTGCGCCGAGCGTGCCCGCCACGGAGCGATGGAACTGTCCGGGGCGGGCCACCTGCGAGTAGACCGCGGGCCTGCGCTGATCGACGGTGTTGTGCGCTCACGCCTCCTTCGTCGACGAGGGAGGGGAGGCGATGGCATGGACGTGCTGGGTCTCGGAACCCGGCCACTGGACCTGCCCCCACTGCCGAGCCTTGGGCTGAACTGGGCCGGGGCGAAGATGCCCGCGTACAAGCTCGGGTCCGCAATGTTCGGGACGTGGGCCAGTGCGAGACCCCGGTAGCGCGACAGGGGGAGCTGAGGCCCCCTCGTTCCGCGTTTGGGGAACCACCCCGCGTGGGCCGGGAGCAGGGCGTGGCGTCCAACGGGGGACCATTCCCGCCGCCCTCCTCCACGGTCTGGAAGGCCAACACCACTACCCGGCCCTGAGCGCCGAGCACCCGCAGGCTCTTCTGGGCGTTCATCTGCTGCGCGGTGGGGACGGTCGAGCCGAGCGGGCTGCTGTGGCTGGTGCCCGCCGAATCCAGCCACGACAGGGTCTGCAGGTCCGCCGACGGCGCGTACAGCAGGCCGCCTGCCTCCTCGACAGCCTGGAAGTCCGGTGCCGAGGACCAGAGTTGGCGTCCCGTCGACGTGTCGTAGCCGAAGGCGCCCTGTCCCTCCGCCCACCAGGCCACAGTGGGGCCGAGCAGTGAGATTTGCGCCTCCATCAAGCCCGACAGCGTCTGGGTTCACACCGGGGCCGGCCCGCCCGGCAGCGGGCTCGGCTGCTTGGCGGCGGCACCCCAGGGGTTCGAGGCCTGCCCCACCGTCGCGCTGTTGCTCGCCGCCTGCGTGCGCCGTTCGAGCAGCAGCGGGACACCGACCGAGCAGGCCGCCACCGCGCCGACCCCGACCCCGAGACCGAGCAGGCCGCGGCGGGTGAGCGACTGCCACGTCCGCACCGGCAGCGCGGGCGGATCGGCCTGCGGCGCGCCCCGGTCGGCCTCGGCCTGCCGCTCCCGGGCGTCGAGGTCGGCGAGCAGCCACGGGCTCAGCAGTGCCGCAGGATCGGCTGGGGCCAGTGCGCCCAGCACGGCCGTCACGGCGGGCCGCTGGGCGGGGTCCTTGGCCAGGCAGGAGGCCACCAGGGGGAGCAGCGAGGCGGGCACTCCGGAGAGGTCTGGCTCCTCGTACACGACCCGGCGGTTGACGTGTGCGGGTTCACCGTCGCCGAACGGCGTTCGGCTGGTGAGTGCGTACACCAGTAGGCAGCCGAGCGAGAACACGTCGGCCGCGCCGGTGGTGGCGGAGTCGGCGACGATGCGTTCGGGGGCAACGTAGCCGGGTGTGCCGCACACCATGCCGGTCCGGGTCAGGTGTGCGGCGTCGAAGGCGCGGCTGATCCCGAAGTCGATGACGCGCGGACCGTCCCGCGCGATGAGCACATTGCCCGGTTTAAGGTCACGGTGCACCAACCCGGCCGCGTGGATCGCGGCCAATGCCTCGGCGAGGGCCGCTCCCAGGGCCCGTGTTCCCGTCTCGCCGAGGGTGCCGAACCGCAGGACAACCTCGCCGAGGTCCGGCGCAGGTAAGTAGGACGTGGCCATCCACGGCCGGCGACCGCGCGGTTCCGCGTCCACCACGGGTGGCGTGTGAAAGCCGGTCACCCGCCGCGCGGCCTCGACCTCCTGCCGGAAGCGTCGCTGGAACTGCGGGTCCTCGGCGTACTCAGCCCTGATCACGTTCACCGCGAGCAGTCTCAGCCCGGGTGAGCGGGCCAGGTACACCTCCCCCATCCCACCCTCGCCCAACGGCCGCAGCAACTGGTGCGGGCCCACGAACACAGCTTGCTGCGTCCGTATGCCGTCGGTTTTCCTATAGGCAGCCACCAAGCCTCCCCCGAACGTGTTGCCGTCGTCACAGACAGACACAGTGACACGCACGACTCATCCTGCGACACCGCTTCGCACAATGGCTTGCTATCCCACCGACAGCCGGGCACGCTGCGGGAGCTCACCCGGGCCGCAAACCGGGTTGGCGCGAGCTGGATGGCATCGTCTGCGGGGTTCGGGGGCAGTGCCTCCCTACTGCGTTGCCGAAGGACCGCAGTGCCGCGTCGCGGTCCTCACTGATGTCCGCGGCGACCGCAGCCACGAACCCATCGAGGTGGTCAGCCTATGACGGTGGCTGGCGACAGTCCGGCCGAGTTGCCCAAGAACTGTTCCAACGCGGGCACGAAGACGCCGACGACGTCGGCGGCGTGTGAGTAGCCGGAGGCGAGTCTGAGCCTGCCTTGGGCCAGGAAGACATGCGGCGGCTACGAGAGCTGGTGTCTCGTGTGGAAGAGGGACGCTCTGTAATGCTGGCTACCCTCCTGGACCGGATGGAAGACCTGCAGGACTGACTCTGTGTAAATCCGGTTTCTCGGACATAGGCCGACCACGGTAAACGGCAAGGTCAGGGCGAGATAGAAGATGCCCGCCGTCAGCATCAGGTGCGCTGCACCGGGGAGATCCACCGCTCGACTCACGTTGCACCTACAGTAATGAGCGGTATTGCATCGGATGCAACATGCGGCGCCGCGCATGAATGGCCGTGATCAGGGATTTCATCGGCGCGGCCCGTGGGCTGGTGCCCGGACGGGTGGTCTGCGGCGCGGCTTCCGCGACTGGTGCAACGATGTTGCGTCAGATGCAACATGACGCGGGCGGTAGATCTCCCAGGGGCATCGGTCACGTAGTTGCAGAACAGCCGCAGGGCGTTCTTGTAGCTCCGCCCGACGGAGGCCGCGGACCGCTCCCGCCGCTTGGTTGAGCTCTCTGCGGCCTGTCCAGCCTCGCCTCCCTGTGTGCATTGTTCGTCGAAGCAGATGAGTTCACGTTCTCTCGGTGGGGAACTGTCAGCAGCCTCAGCGCGGACCGAGGCCGTCCATGAGGAGGTCGAGCAGGCGCTGGGCCTGGGCGGGGTCTGCGGACTTGGCGGCGACGGCGAGCATGCCGAGGATGCCGGCGGAGACGTCGTCGGCGCGGGCGTCGGCGCGAATGTCCCCGGTGGCGACGCCGGCATCCAGGATCGTGGTGATGGCCGACAGGAGCTCCTGCCGGGTGTGGGCGAGGGAGATTTCGCCGGAATCGATCATGGCCAGCAGGGTGTCGGTCATGCCGTGCTTGGTGGCCTGCCATTGTGCGAACAGGTCCATCCACAGGCGCAGTGCCTGCGCGGGCGGATGGTTGGCGAGCAACTCGCTTGCCCCGGCTGTCAGTCGGACGACCTGGTCCTGGTAGACGGCGTCGACGAGCGCTTCCCGGGTCGGGAAGTGGCGGTAGACGGTGGCCACGCCGACGCCCGCCTGTCGGGCGATCGCGCGCATTGACGGCTCGGTGTCGGAGGTGGCGAAGGCTCGGGTCGCCGCCGCGAGCACGGTCTCGCGGTTGCGCGCGGCATCGGCGCGCAGCATCTGCTGGTGGGCCGCCGGGGTCGGTTCGGTGGTCATGTCTAATCGGATCGCGTTCCATTTGAGCGGGTCGTGGGGGTTAGTCTAGACCCCGAGCAAAACGGAACGCGTTCCGATTAGCCCTTGGAGGAGATCATGTCCGTACCCGCTTCCGCGCCGGGCACCATGCGCACGGTGTGCTTCCACGAGAACGGCGAGCCCGCCGACGTCCTGCGCCTGGAGACCGCTCCCGTGCCCGAGCCGGGACCCGGCCGGATCCGTGTCGCCGTGCACGCGTGCGGACTGGCCCCGGCCGATTGGGCGCTGTGCCGCGGGCTCTTCCCCGGGAGCCTGCCGCGCGGCATCGGCTGCGACGTCTCGGGCATCGTCGACGCAGTTGGCCCAGGCGTCACGGACGTGGCCGTCGGCGACCGCGTGTTCGGCACCGCCGACTTCGCCGGCCAGCCGAGCGCCGGCGCGGCGGAGCGCGCCGTGCTGGATCACTGGTTCGCGGTGCCCGAGGGCTTGGACCTCATCCGGGCGGCCGCGCTCCCGATGGCGCTGAGCACCGCATCCTGGCACCTCGCGCGACTCGGCTTGGCCGTGAACAGCACAGTCCTGATCAACGGTGCCGGAACCACCATCGGCTACGCGGCCGTGCAGATCGCGATCATCCGCGGAGCGCGGGTGATCGCGACCGCCGGGCAGACGTACGCCGAGCAGTTGCGCGACCTCGGAGCCACGGTGGTCGGCTACGGCGAAGGCCTGGCCGAGCGGGTCAAGGCCCTTGGTGTCGGCCAGGTCGACCTCGCCTTCGACACCGCGCCGCCCAACGGCGCCCTGCCCGCACTCGTCGAGATCGTCGGCGGCGATCCCAAGCGTGTGCTGACCTGCTCCGACCTGGCTGCAGCAGCAGAGCTCGGGGTGCGCGACACCTTTCACGAAGACCCCGCGAAGCGGACTGACGGCGAACTCTTCGGCGTCTTCCCCGAATTCGCACAGCTGGCCGCCGAAGGCAGGTTCACCGTGCCGGTCGCCGCAACCTTCCCCCTCGCGGACTGGCGCAAGGCCCTTGAGATCAGCTTGACCGGGCGCGCCCGCGGGAAGCTCCTGCTCCTGCCCGCCTGCGCCGGTTGATCGAAGCGATCACCTGGGCGTGAGACGTCCAATGGGCGGATCGTCGCCCGAGAATACGTCGCCTCCGGAATAAGTGATCTCCGCCGGTGTAGCGGGTCGAATTGCCAACGACGTGCTGATCCGCGAGGTTCCTGACTACAGTAAGGGCGCTCACAGCCGGACCGCCGCACACCATGCCGGACCGCTGGGCCGAAGCCCGGCAGTTGTCACCGGTCCCGTCTCAGTTGATCTGGTCTCAATCAAGGGCTGTGACCTGCGACGACCAGATCATCTGAGACGGTGGGTCGCTGGAAGTCTCAGTTGACCTGGTCCCTGGGGGCACGAATGGCGTGCGTCGTCTCGGGTGATCTGGTCCGATGCCACCTCGAGGTTCAGTCCGGCGTGGGACGTTGAGCGTCGTCTGAAACTCCATATCTCCGGTTCCCCCGCTGTCCGCTGCCCAGGGTCAGCGCCGTGGCAGCCGCGCCGTCGCGGCGATCACCGCGGCGATCGCCGTGAGGAAAGAGAAGATCAAGGCCAGCCCGATCGCGACCCCGTTGCTCCTGTGGAAACCGAGCACGAAGTGGAGATGGGCGTCGAAGCTCGTGCCCGGCTGCGGGAGGAAGAGCCCCACCACGCACAGCAGGGACAGTCCGAACAGCGTCCACGCTGCCCATACGTGCCGCTTGAGCAGGAAGGCGGCCGGCACGAGCAGTGCCAGCGTCGCGAGCAGGCCCGACACGACGTTCATCCACACCGAGGACCGCCATTCTGTGACTGAGCCGCCGATCAGTACGTTCGCGAGGACGAACCACACCAGCGCGATCGCGGTGCAGCCCGCGAGGGCGGCCGCGAACGCGTCTGCTGGGACGGGCGCCCGGCGTCGGACCGGCGCGGGGTACGACGGTGGAACACCCTGTGGCACGGACATCCGGGGCTCCTGATTCGCTCCGCCTCCAGGACCGGCCGCGCCCAGGTGATAGGCGGCAGCGCCCTGAAGCGGCGGAGCCCACGCGCCGGGCGGCGGCTGGTTCGGTCGGTCGAGCGCGGTGGCGGTGAGCGCGCCAGGCCCCGCAGGCCCGACACCCGGTGTCGACGCGGGCGGGGTGTCGACGCGCGTCGGTACGTAGGCGGCCCCGCCCGTCCGCGCCACCTCCTCCAGTGCCGCCAGCGCCTGCGCCGCCCCGGCGCGCTGCACCGGATCCTTCGTCAGCAGCGCCGCGAGGACCACCCCCAGACCCTCCGCACGCAGCGCGGGGCGCGGCATCCCGGTGACCACGGCGATGCACAGCGCGGTGAACGTCTCGGCGCTGAACGGGGGTTCGCCCTCCACCGCGCAGTACAGCGTCGCCCCGAGCGACCACAGGTCCGTTGCGGGCGCGGGAGTCTGGCCGGAGAGCTGCTCAGGGGCCATGTAGGCGGGTGTGCCGATGAGCGTGCCGGTGTGGGTGAGCGCGATCGTGGAATCCACCATGTGCGCGATGCCGAAGTCAGTGATGATCACCCGGTCGTCCATCAGCAGGATGTTGTCCGGCTTGAGGTCACGGTGGATGATCCCGGCCGCGTGGGCGCGGCTGAGCGCGCGCAGCATCGCGGCACCGATCTCCGCGACCCTTCGGACCGGCAGCCCACCGCTCTGCTCGATCGCCGCGGCCAGGGACATTCCGGCCACATACTCCATGACGATCACGGGCGCGCCCGCGTGCTCGACCACGTCGTGCACGGTGATGATCCCGGGATGGTTCAACTGCGCGGCCGCACGCGCCTCGCGCAGGACGCGCTGGAGAAGGACCTCCCGCTGATCGGCGATTATTCCCTGTGGGAACATCACCTCCTTCACGGCGACATCCCGCTCGAGCGTCTCGTCCCGGCCCCGCCACACACGGCCCATGCCGCCTCGCCCGATCAGCTCCACGAGCCGGTACCGGCCGCCGATCAACTCTCCGCTTGACCCGCCGCCACCCCCTGAACCCCACGGCGACGAATCCGGGTCCCACATCCCGTCCGGCCCCGGTACCTCGATCTCTGCCACAGCTGGCCCCCTTCAGTTGCGCAACCTACGCAGAACCTACCTCTCCGCCCACCGCCCAAAGACAGACCACCTGAGACAGGTGAGACACCACCAGATCCGGTGAGACCGGACACCGACCGCCTCAGACGGACCAGATCAACTGAGACGGCGAGCGAATCGGACCAGATCATCTGAGACAGGGACCAGATCGACTGAGACGGGACATCACCGAACGCGGCAACGGCTCGGGCGAAGCCGGAAGATGAGGCGCGGTAGTTGGCACCGTCTACGCGCGGTAGTTGTCACCTGCATTCGTGATCACGGTCTGCAGGTCGGCAGTGATCAGCATCGGCTCCAGGACGATCCGGGCCGAGGAGCCGGGGCTGGAGTCGACGACGGCGCCGAAGTCGTAGCGCACTCGCGTGGGTGCGAGCGCGACCATGGAGAGTGACACGGAGCCCCAGACACGTCCGCTCGGTGACTCCAGGCGCCGTATCAGGGCTGCCGGGTCGTCCGGTGGTAGGCCGTCACCGCGAGCGATCGGCAGCCACTCGCCCCACGCGTCATCGTGCCGGCCGGCTGCGGGCTCAGGGCGGGCAGCGTATTGCAGTCGCGTCCGGAAGTGCGCCGCGCGGGCCGCCGCCGTCGTGCGGATGTGCGGTGGACCGGTGGGGCTGCCCGTCTGGCCGTCCAGGCCGTCGTTGAGCACGACGCTCAGACCAGCGGGTAGCTGGTGGTCCTCCGCGATGCTCCCGTTCCAGCTGATCACGCGTACGCCGCTGGGCCGGGCCAGGACCAAGTGGAATGGGTCGTACCGCTCGATCTGCCAGTTGGTGAGCTCCTTGCCGGCAGCTGCCAGGAGCGGGATCGCTCCTTGGGAAAGCCGCTGCTGCTGGGGCGCCTTCTGGCCGAAGCCGTTGAGCAGGCAGGCGGCCACCGGCTCGGCCGACCCTGCCATGGTGTCCGGGGCGACCGCGAGCCACGTTCCGCCCGCCGCCAGGTCCAGGCCGCCGGTGATGGCGGGGCTTGACGGCCAGTGGCGGCCGGGTGGCAGCCACTTCCGGTCGGTGCACTCGTCTCGGACGGCGAGCAGGACGACCGGCACCGCCGAGTCCGGGGCGAAGCTGATGAACGCCGTGCACACAACGCCTCGCATTCCTACGATGATCGGCTGTCCGCGTCGGAGCGCTCCAGGTAGCGGGAGGCCATGAGGATGCCCAACGACGCGCCGGACAAGGTGAGTCGTCCGTCGTACGCGGCATCGACTGCGTCCCGCTGCTCCCACCACTCCAGAGTCATCCCGGTCTCCGATCCGGTCAGCTGCTGCTGCCCGACGGTCAAGCCAGTCGCCAGGAAGAAGTGCAGCCGGGCGGTGTTGTGGGTCAGCAGGGCGACGTTCCCCAGCGGCGTCCACTCCCGGGCGATGAGCCCCGCTTCTTCACGTAGTTCCCGCTGCCCGGCCTCCAACGGGCTTTCTCCCGGCTCGACATGGCCACCCGGAGAGGTGACGACCTCCCCGTGGACGTAAGTGACGGAGCGGACCATGCCGATCCGTCTGTCGTCGTCCACGGGGACGATCAGGGCGCCGTCCGGCTGCTCGGTGATCCACACCTCGCTGCGCTGCCCGTCCGGCCGGGTGACCTGATCCCGGTGGATGGACAGCCGGGGAGCGGTGAAGACCGTCGCGCGGCCGTGCTGCTCCCAGATCACATCGGCCTGCCGCAGTGCAGGACGATCTGGCTCTCGTACGCGAAGGCGGTGACCAGCGCGGTCAGCCGCGCCTGCATCGTGGCCGACACCTTGCCCTCCCAGTCAGCGAGTTGATGGAACTGGTGGTCGTCATGCTCCTCCGACAGCGTGATCGACTCGACCTGCTCCCAGGTCAGCGGTCCGGTGGAAAAGAAGTAGCTGCTGACGGGAGGCCAGCCCTCGGCCGGCGACAGGAAGTCCACACCCACCGGGAACAGCTCGCCGTCGAGCCGCAGGCCGGTCTCCTCCAGGGTCTCCAGCCGGGCCCCGTCCACGGGGGCTTCGCCATCTTGGAGAATGCCGCCCGGCGCCCACCAGCGCTGCGGCCAGCCCCGGGCGGCCCTGCCCTCGCTGTAGGAGTCGTGCAGGAGCAGCAGCCGCCCTTCGGGGTCGAAGAGCAGCACGCTGGAGCTGTGCAGCGCGCGAGGTAGCGTATTGACGAACTCCTCGCGGGGCATCCAGATCTTCGCCATCGGGGTGCCTCCCGCTCAGCTCGCGGACGCGTCGAGTCCGAGCAGGTGCTCGGGGTCGGCGGTGCCAGGGATCGGCGCCACGTGCGGCCCGAGGTCCAGCAACCACCGCAGCGCCTTCGCTGGATCGAGCTGCCCGGCGTGCAGTGGCCGGTACGGGACGTACGGGATGCCGTGGTCCTGGCAGTACGCCACCGCCGCGTCGTCCGGCTCGGCGAGGTTCAGGCAGTTCTGCACCGCGGCGACCGGCACCACCTTGCAGGCCTCCTGGATCTGCTCGGGTGTCACCTTGGACAGGCCGACTTCGGCGATCTTTCCCTCCTGCCGGAGAGCCGCGAGTTCACCGACCTGGTCCACGAGCGGCACCGTCGGGTCCACCCGGTGCAGATAGCACAGGTCGATCCGCTCGGTGCCCAGGCGCCGCAGGGACGCCTCGACGGCGGCGCGCAAGTACTCGCGGCGGCCCAGCGGGCGCCACACGTTCGGCGCCGGCCGGACCATGCCGACCTTCGTGGCGAGCAGCAGAGGCTGCGGGTAGGGGTGCAGCGCGGCGCGGATCAGCTCCTCGACGGTGCGCGGACCGTAGGCGTCGGCCGTGTCGACGTGCAGGATGCCGAGGTCGTGAACGGCCGTGCGCAGCAGCGCGAGGGTGTCGGCCGGGTCGGCCGGGCCGCCCCATGCGCCCGCGCCGGTCAGGTGCATGGTGCCCAGACCCAGGCGGGGAACCGGCTTGCCCGCGATGGTGATCATCGTGTTCATGCCGTCGCCTCCCAGACGGCGGTGATCTCCTCGACCGCCATCTCGACGGTCTCAGCGTGCCCGTCGCTGGGCACCGTGATGTGCGGGACGCTGTACGCCTTCAAGGCCCGGTGCAGTTGCTGGTCCACGGCCTCGCGGAACGCGGCGTCGGTCCAGTCGGGGTCCTTGCCCGGGTGGACGGCCAGCGGCAGCGCCGGGTCCAGGAGGGTCGCCAGGAACACCGCCGGCCGGGGGCTGGCCAGCTGCGCCAGTCCGGTCAGGCGGGACAGCTCCTCGGGGTCCGGTTGCTCGTCACGGTGCTGGAGCGCGGCCAGGTAGTAGGCGAGGGCGTCGAACGTGGGGCGGTCCACGATCACTACGTCGGCGGCGAGTTCGGCTTCCAGCGCGGCGGCGCGGGTGGAACTGATGATCCAGGCGGTGGACTGGGCGGTATGGCGTGTCATCTTCGGGAAGCCGAGTTCTGCGGCGCGCTTGGCGAAGCCGCCGGTTCGGGCGACCTTGATGCCGGTGGAGCGCAGCTCCATCTCGATGCGCCGGGCAAGGGTGGTCTTGCCGGTCGAGTGGGTCCCGGCGATGTAGAGGCGAACGGGTGTCACCACAGGGTTGGCTCCTCTGGTTCGGGGGTGGGCAGGGGGGGGAGCCGGGCATACCGGGCGGGACAGCGGCGGTGATCAGCGCGTCCCAGGTGTCGTAGTGTCCGGCGAGGTCGAGCAGCAGCAGTGCGGTTGCGTAGGCGTCGTAGGCGGCGCGGCGGCGCTGGCCGGGGACGGCGGCGAGGTCGATGCCGGTCATGGTGATCAGCGCGTCGAGGCTGTAGCCGCCGGCCTTCGGGTAGGTCGCGCGAGCCAGCCGCAGGGTGTCCAGCACTCCGGCCGGCTTCCACTCGGGCATGTGCCGCAGCAGCACGCCGTAGTCCACGTGGGCGTTGTGTGCACAGATCCACGCGCCCTCCAGGTCGGCGTGCACGCGCGGTCCGATCTCCTCCCAGGTCGGCGCCGCCGTTTATCCGAACTAGAACGGGCGGGCGTACGGCTGGGCCTTCACACGGTCGTAGATCCCGCGTAGCCATGGTTGACGAATGGTGCCGGGCCGGCGAACTGCCACTCATGAGAGGCTGGATGGCATGGGCGGAGCATCGGACGATCAGGATTCCCGGGACTTTCTGGCAGCACTCAACGTCGGTGACGTCTGCCACGGAACCGCATCAGCGGTCACTCGATCTCACGGGGTCGCCGTGACTCTGGACGGATTCCCCGCGCTCCCGCTGGGGACGGTCGGACCCTTGGACGTGTCCTGGCGTCAGAGTCCTTCTGCAGCCGTGCAAGCCGGGCAGAGGATCACTGCTGAGGTGGTCGCCGTCGACCAAGAGGAAGGCCGGGCCCGGATGTCGATGGCTGCCACCGAGAATCCGGAACTCTGGGGGTTTCTGGCGTCACTTCAACGCGGCGAGATCCTTTCCGGGACGGTCGCAGCGATCGAGCGGTTCGGCGTGTTCGTGAAGCTGGACGACGGCCCCGACCACCCGGTCTATCCCGGCGTCGGATTTATCACGATCCCCGAACTGTCCTGGCGGCGCTTCGAAGCAGCCTCGGACGTCGTTCAGGTCGGCCAGCGCGTCTCGTGTGAGTTCCTCCAGTTCGACACCTGGAACGGCGAGGCAAGACTGTCCCTGCGAGCGACGCAGCCGGACCCCTCCCAGGCCATCGCAGACGGCATTGCGGTGGGCCAAACCCTGCATGGGCAGGTCACCAAGCTGGTCCCATTCGGCGCCTTCGTTCAGGTTGCCGACGGGATCGAGGGACTGATCCACCTTCGAGAGCTCACAACGACACCCGTGGAAGCCCCAGAGGAGGTCGTCCAGGTCGGCGACGAGGTCTCGGTTGTCGTCATCGAGTTTGACCGAGAACGACGCAAGCTGGCCCTCTCCAGGCGACAGGTCTCCCCAGACGTCCGGTGACTCCCAACCCGGCATCGTCACGGACCTGGGGGCTGAACCCACGGAGCGAACCGCTGGTCGGGGGCCGAATCCGCTCGCCAGTACCTCAGCACAGGCGGCCTTCCGCCAAGCTGCCGTGTGACCCTGAGCGACTCCTCGGGCGTGGGCGCGCGGAAGACTGGATCGTGAAAGGCCGCCGGGCAGCTGACGAAGAGCGGGGCGGTGAAGGCCAGTTCCAGCCCGTGGTGGTAGCTGAGGTCGTAATCGGCTGCGAGCCGGAACTGACCACTGTCCCAGGCGAGGACATCCCAGTCCCACCAGGACCCTTCAGGGAGCTCGATCGCGGCATGCGGTCGTTTGACGTCCACCTTCGGACCCTCAATCTGTTCCAACAGACCGACAGGTTACACGGAGGCGTGGAGCGCCCGGCTTGACGAGTTAGACCCCTGAGGTGTCGATGCGTGTTAGACGGAGAGCTCGGCGTCCGGTGCCAGCCGTAGGTCGGCCAGGGCAAGGAAGTCGGCGAGTTCGATGCAGCCGCCGTTGGTCCCGTCGTCCCACTCCATCCAGAGCCTGGACTCCTCGCCGTCCCACGTGTCGGGATCCTCGCTCGGATGCTGCTCGACGCTCCCCTCGCCGTGCCGGTACCGCAGATACAGGTACTAGGGCCTGTGTGATGTCGTGATCAATATTGCGGTTTCGTGCTCACCCGAAAGCGGAATCCGGTAGGACGCTGTGTGTGACGCGTAGGCAACTCACCGACGAGCAGTGGACGTTCATCGAGCCGTACTTGCCGATCGGCGAGTACGGCCCGTATCCCGAGAGACTGCGGGACCAGTTCGAGGGAGTGATCTGGCGGTTCCGCTCCGGCGCCCAGTGGCGGGAGATGCCCTCCGAGTTCGGTCCCTGGTCGACCGTCTACGGTCGCTTCCGGGTCTGGAGGGACGCCGGGGTCTTCGAGGCCCTGCCGGAGGGGATGATCGCGGAGGCCGCGAAGCGGGGTGAGGTGGACTTGTCCCTGGTCAGCGTGGACTCCACCACTGTCCGCGCCCATCACGACGCCGCCGGGATGCACCTGGACTCCGACGCTCTGGCCGCCCTGGAGAAAGCCGCCGACGAGGCGGAGAAGGCCCGCCAAAAGGGGGCGGCTCGCAAGAACAAGATGGGCAGAACGCCGGAAACGACCCGGAACGGGAAGAACGGCGACGCATCCGACGCCGACACAAGCTCCGACTGAAAGCCGCCCTGCTCGGACGCTCCAGGGGCGGACAGACCAGCAAGATCCATTGCGCCGGCGACCGCAAGTGTCGCCCGCTGGCGTTCGTCTTGACCGAGGGACAGGCCGCCGACAGCCCACAGTTCATCCCCGTGCTCAAGAAGGTACGGGTCCGGGTGCCCGTCGGTCGTCCACGCACCCGGCCCGACGCGGTCGCCGGGGACAAGGCCTACTCGTCCCGCGGCAACCGCGCCTACCTGCGCAAACGGCGTATCAAGGCGGTCATCCCGGAGAAGAAGGACCAGGCCGCCAACCGGAAGAGGAAGGGCAGCAGGGGCGGCAGACCCGTCGGCCACGACGCCGAGCTCTACAAGGAGCGGAACACCGTCGAGCGCCTGATCAACAAGCTGAAGGCCTGGCGAGGCATCGCCACACGGTTCGACAAGACCCCCGAGAGCTACCTCGCCGGCCTCCACCTTCGCGCCTCGATGATCTGGATCGATGATCTCCTGCCGACCACTGGCTGATCACAACATCACGCCCTAGGACCGAGAACTCACAATGGCTCCGTCGGCATCGGGAGCTGGTGTTGGGCCGTTCGTGGTGGCCACGGTGCACTCGGGCGGCCTCGGCATCCTCGGCACGGGTCTGACGTTGCTGCACCTGCCCGACGGCTCAAGTGCACTTCCTACGCCGCCGATGCGTATCCCACCCGTCATTGGGAACGGTTCGTGCAGGCGTGGAATCTTCTTGTCCAGCCCGTCTCTGGCGGGAACATGGCTCCTGGCGATGTCGGAGGGGACGAACGGTGAGCGTGGGGAACGGGCAGGTGATCGGCGGGCGTTACGAGTTGGTCAGCAAGCTGGGCTCGGGAGGCTTCGGGCGGGTCTGGCGAGCCCGGGACACCCGGCTCGGCGTCGATGTTGCGGTCAAGGAAATGCATCTGCCCAAAAGCTTGTCCGACGAAGAGCGCGCCGAGTTCCTCGCACGCGCGGAGCGAGAGGCAGCCAACGCCGCGCGGCTGCGAGGCCACCCCAACATCGTCACTGTGTACGACGTGATCGAGGTCGACGGAGCCCCGTGGATTGTCATGCAACTGGCGGACGGAAACTCGCTGGCTGACGAACTGAGCAGCGGTCCTCTGCCGGAAGCCAGGGTGATCTCCCTGGGGCGTGGGCTTTTGAAAGCGCTCAAGGCCGCCCATGGCATCGGGCTCGCCCACCGAGACATCAAGCCAGCCAACGTGCTGCTCACCACCGAAGGCCAGATCCTTCTCACGGACTTCGGGATCGCGGTACATGAGACGGACTCAAAGATCACCGCGACCCACATGGTGCTCGCAACACCCGGCTACGCCGCACCGGAGCGCTGGCAGGGAATTCGCGGGGACGTTCGGTCTGACATCTACTCACTCGGAGTCACACTTTACGAAGCCGCAGAGGGTGAGCTGCCCTTCCCTAAAGACGACCTTCTCGCAGCGCAGCATCAGGCTCCACGCGCCACGGGGCGGGCCGAACCTTTGGCAGGTCTCCTCCGGGAGATGCTGGCTGGTGCCCCCGAGGATCGCCCCACCGCCGACGAGGCCCTGAAACGACTCGCGCAGCCCGAAGAGGCGAAGCCCCACCCGCCGACCCAGGTGAACGAACCTGGGTCCATTCAGATCTCGTGGACTGGAAATGAGCCTCTTTCATCATATACGAATTCCAAGATGAAACGATCGCTTATCCAGCAATGGCTGCTGGCATTGCTGCTCTGCATCGTCGATAGCCTGTGCTTGTTTTACTTCGCGAGTATCGTCGATGTAGATCCGTCGTCTATGAATGGTATCCAAAAAGCGATGGCCGTCGTCATCCCTCTGGTTGGCTTCTTTGTCGGCCTGGTCGTGCCCGTGCAGCTGTGCTTCTTGCTGAATGCAACGGTCAGGCGAGTGAAGGATGACCGAGCTCGCATAGTTGGGTCTCGCTGGAGCCTGATCATCGGATCCGGGGGCATTACAACAGCCACGGCGGCCGGCAGTGATAGCTTCGCTTGGAAGGACATTCAACGCGTCGTCATCCAGCGCATCCAGAGTTCGTCGCTTCATGAATTCACAGGAGTGCATCTCGATCTTGAGCCCACCGCACCGCCCTTCACCTTGCTGCGCCCGGCAGGCTGGCCATACCAGCGTCTGCGAATCGTCACAATGGACCCTGCGATGCGGCCCCCCGTGTGTGTTCTCGGCCCTCTGAGCGAGACGCAGCGAAAGCAGCTCATCGAGGCGATCGCCGTATACGGGCGCAAACGGTGGATCCCGGCGATGGACGGCACTCAAGACATGCTCTCCTTGCGCGGCGAATTCGAACCTTTGGAGACGACGTCCCGGTAGACCGGGTCCGCTGCCTCGCCCAGCGAACGCTTCGACGCGCCCCTCTAGGAACGCCTCCAGTGAGGCGGTCGCATAGACCCGGTGGGCGACCTTCCTGGGATAGGGCAACTACTCAAGTGTTGTACGTGAGTTGTCTACGCGTCACACAGAGTCCTATCGGATTCCAGTTTCGAGTGAACATGGAACCGCAATATTGATCACAACATCACACGGGCCCTAGCTGTACTGACCACGGAGGTTGGTGACAGGGGTCACGGCGCGGTGATCTTGAAATGAGTGAGGGCCTTCTGGCTCGGTGTGGATTGCGACA
>NZ_JARZAH010000018.1:0-148893 GCF_029892145.1 Kitasatospora sp. GP30 | reverse complement strand
TTCAGTTGGGCCTGGTCCGCCGGGCCGCCGTCGCCGCTGAAGCCGGCGGAGCCGGTGCCGGCGATGGTGGTGATGGTGCCGTCGGTCGTGATCTTCCTGATGCGGTGGTTGCCGCTCTCGGCGATGTAGAGGGTGCCCGCGCTGTCCATCACCAGCGCGTGCGGGCGGTTCAGTTGGGCCTGGTCCGCCGGGCCGCCGTCGCCGCTGAAGCCGGCGGAGCCGGTGCCGGCGATGGTGGTGATGGTGCCGTCGGTCGTGATCTTTCGGACCCGGTGGTCGTCGTAGTCGGCGATGTGGAGGACGCCGGTGCTGTCCACCACCACCCCGAACGGGCTGATCAGTTGGGCCTTGTCAGCCGGACCGTTGTCGCCGGTGGAGCCGGCGGTGCCGGTGCCGGCGATGGTGGTGATCGTGCCGTCGGTCGTGACCTTCCGGACCCGGTGGTTGTCGCCATCGGCGATGTAGAGGGTGCCCGCGCTGTCCACCGCCGCCCCGCGCGGGTAGTTCAGTTGGGCCTTGTCCGCAGGGCCGTTGTCACCACTGAAGCCCGCGGTGCCGGTGCCCGCGACCGTGCTGATCCTCCCGTCGGTCGTGACCTTCCGGACCCGGTGGTTGTCGCGGTCGGCGAAGTAGAGGGTGCCGGTGCTGTCCACCGCGATCCCGAACGGGCGGTTCAACTCGGCCCGGACGGCAGGCCCGTTGTCCCCCTTGGGGCCCGCGACTCCGGTCCCCGCGACCGTGCTGATCACGGGGGCGGGGCTCTCGCTGCCTGTGGTTGCCTCGGGGGCAGTGCTCATCGTCATCCTTTCACCGTTCACGGGCCGCCTGTTGGTCTTTTTGCAGGGGGCTGGCGGGTGATTCCAGAAAGTCATACGGGCATGGGGATGGCAATTGCCCGTCCGGGTGCTTCCTTGCACAGCAGGTTGACGTGCCTGGTGAATGCCTGGTGGAGGGTCAACTTCCCGGGAGATTCCCGTGCATGAGTGAGATCCGGACGCAAGGGCGCCGGCGGCGTTGGAGCCACTCGCGCACCAGCTCGACGTCCCGCTGGCCCGGATCGACGACGCCGGGCACGAACCCTGGCTGGAGCAGCCCGAGGTGGTGCGGGCGCACCTGCGCCGGTTCGTGCGACGGGCGGTCGGTGCTTAGTGGATGTTCTGTGATGCTTTGTCAGCTTTCAGCCTGAGTGGGTCTCCGAGGCGGTCTCGATGGCCACCACGATGTCGTGCGTGTGCGGAGACATCGCGCCAGGCGACACCGGTGTGTCCATGGCTGCCTGGTCAGCTGCACTCGTGAATTCCCCGCCCCGTTCCTGATGCTGCGCACCGTCACCATCCTCCTGGCGGCCGCCTTCATCGGCCTGGTCGTCGGCGGGCTGACGTTCCTCAGCACGCGGTCGGCGGCCGGCGCGGTGCTGGTCGGCCTGACCGTGGTCGGCGCGAGCGTGCTCGGCCTGAAGCGTCGACCGCGACATCCTGGAGTGGCGGGGACAGGGGGATGCGCGTGAGGGGCCGTGGTGGCGGCGAAGGGTTCGGCTATTGCGTGTCGGCGGCAATCACGATCCATGCCTTGGCCGAGGTGTCGTCCAGCCGCAGGTCGAAGGTGAAGGCGATCGGCCTGCGCTTGTGCGCGTCACCGCGCAGTACCTGCTCGGTGCGGCGGTCGACTTCGTAGTAGACGCCCTGCGCGTTGACCGCGACGCGGAAGACGACCGGGTCGCGTGAGACCAGCGAGCGCACCGTGACCGACGTGACGGTGGCCTCGCGCAGGACGGCCCGGCGAACCGTGCGGACGGGGGTGAAGTCGAGGCTGCCGTCGTTCAGGACCCACTCCTCGAGGAACTGCTCGACGGCGACCTCGAGAACCGCTCTGTCGAAGCGGCCGTCGAGGACGCTCAGATCGCTGGCGGCGTTGTCGGCGTCCGTGCTCCACGAGATGTTGGTGAGGGAGAGGATGTCGCTCGCCCCGGTGACAGTGCTCTTCTGCGCGACCTCGAGCACCGCGTCCCGGACGACCGCTTTCTGGTCCCAGCCGTCGGTCTCGATGGCGCTGTTCAGGCGGTGCGCTCCCTCGGCGGCCTGCTCGAGTGAGGACACGATCCACTCGCCGGCCGCGTTCTTGCGCAGTGTCCAGTACTCGACCGGGCGCGTCGAGCCGTCCTTTCGCACGGCCTGCCGGCCGTCGCCGCGGCGTACGTAGTCGCGGAGCGTCGCGGTGATCCGGAAGGTAACGGTGTCGTTCACCTCACCCGCCCGGTTGGCGACGTCGACCAGCTCGACCACCGGACCGTCGACGATCTCCACGACGTTGACCTCGCCACGCGACTCGTAGTCGCGCAGCTCCTCGGCCCACTTGCCGTACAGCACTGGGGACAGGATCCGCTGCAGCGTGGCGTGATCGTGTCCGGTCCAGGCCCGCTGGGCCGTTACATACAGCCACACCGCGCGGCGCTCGAGCGCCGCGCGGTCGAAAGTCGCATCGGTGTCGGCGATGGCATCGACCCGGGCCGAGACCCGGGCAGCGCGCTCGCGCGCCTGTGCGTCCGCGCGGTGCGCCGTGCGGTCCGAGACCGTGTTCAGGTCGCCTGCCCACGCCGCCTTGCGGCGACGGGACTTGAGCCACAGGATCAGCAGGACCACGGCCACGATCACCAGCACGGCGACGAGCCCACCGCCACCGGCCCCGAAACCGCTCCCGAGGCCGACTCCGAAACCGCCGCCAATCGACCCGTGGAAGCCGCCACCGCCATGGCCGCCACCGCTATGGCTGCCACCGCCCCCGAACCCGTGACCGCCGCCCCCACCGCGGGCATAGGCGACCGTCGGGCTGCTCAGCACAACGGCTCCCGCAACCACACCTATCCATCGACGGACGCGCACCGGACCCTCCAACCAAGAACCGCAGACCTTCCAGGCGAGCAAGCGTACAAGCCGGGGGTGTGCGGGAAACTTCGGGACCGACAGCCGCCTGGCAGGGGAGGCAACGGCGGGTCCGCCAGGGCAGGATCCCAGCACCGCACGACGTCCGGGCGCCCGCGCCCGCCCGCCCGCAACGCCGGCCGACGGCAGCCGCGCCGAGCCCGCACGCAGCGGGCAGCGACCACCACGGCAGTCTGCCCTACACACTTCGGGCCGCACTCAACGCCTTCGAGATCGCCTTCGACGGCCGACTCTCCGCCGGCCGTCGCTGACTCAACCCAACCGAGTTACACGTTCATTGGACAGACCCGGGGTCAGGTGCTCGCTCGACCAGCTGAGTGATCAAGGAACCGGTTAGAGTCAGCAAAAAGTCAGCATCAGTACGAATAGACCCTGCTGTACACGCGTAAACCTGAGAACGGTTCAACTCTCACGATGTCCGCTCGCTGGTGCGGCACGGGGCTGTGCTCGCTACCTCTTCTGGCTCTGGACGGTAGCCGCTCTGCTGGCCACGCGCGGGGTCATCGCGCCCGCCGAGCGCAACGTTTCCCCAGGTCAGCGCACATTCCCTCGAGGCTTCAACGGCGTCGACGGCAGCGCCGGAGCAGGCAGGCGCTCCCCGTTGTACCCCTGCACCTCACCGAACCGGACCCCCTTCTCCCAGTCTTCTCGTGCTTGTGCGATCTCGTTGCTGTCTCTGGCGATGAAGTTCCACCACATGACGAGCTTCTCCTCGAAGGGTTCCCCGCCGAGCAGCAGCAGGGAGCCGTCGGCCAGAGCGCGCAGGGGCAACTCCCGCCGCCCGCCGCCCAGGTAGAGCATCGAGCCGGGTTCCAGACGGACGCCGTCCACTTCGGTCAGGCCGGACATGGTCAGCACGGCGTACTCGAAGTCGGGCTCCAGGGGTAGCCGGGTGGAGCTGCCTTCGCGCAGGGTGAGGTCGACGCCGACCAGCGGGGTGTGGGTGGTGCCGGGGGAGGTGGTGCCGTCGACGGAGCCGAGGATGACAGTGCCGTGCAGGCCGGCGGCGGTGATCTCGGGCAGCTGGGCATGGTGTTCGAAGGCGGGGGCGGTGTGGCGGTGGGCCTCGGGAAGTGCGACCCAGAGCTGGGCGCCGTGCAGTAGACGCGCGTGCGGGCGTGGCGATTCCTCGGAGTGCGAGATGCCCCGGCCGGAGGTCATCAGGCCCAGCTCGCGCGGCCGGACGGTCTGCAGGCTGCCCAGGCTGTCGCGGTGCAGGACTTCGCCCTGGTGCAGCCAGCTGACGGTCTGCAGGCCGATGTGGGGGTGGGGTGGGACCTGCATGCCGGGTTCGTCGGCGATGTCGTCGGGGCCGTAGTGGTCGACGAAGCACCAGGCGCCGACCATCCGCCGACCGAGGCCCGGCAGCAGGCGGCGCACGACGGTGCTGCCGCCCAGTGCGGTCTCGCGGGGCGCCAGCAACTCCCGGACAGGGCCGGCCGGGACCTCCTCGCGCCCGCCGCGCACGGTGGGGGCGGTCTGGTCGGGCTCATTCATGGCGTGCGGAATCCTCCACGATCGGTGTGCCGCCGGACACGGCCCGGGTGACGGGCGTGCGCTCGGCGATGTCCAGCAGCCGGGCGCGCTGTGCCTCGTCCAGCTCGCCGACCAGGTCGATGCGCCGGGTGATGCGGGCCGTCTTGTCGGGGCCCTTCTCGTAGCCGAGGTGGACTCGGACGGTCTCCAGCGGCCACTGCTTGCGCTGCGCGTACATCCGCAGGGTGATCGCGGTGCAGGAGCCGAGCGCCGACAGGAGCAGGCCGGTCGGGTTGGTGGCGGTGTCGGCGCCGCCCACCGAGGCCGGCTCGTCGGCGGTCAGACGGTGCCGACCGGAGCGGATGTCGACGCGGTAGTCCTCGTCGGTACTGGTGGCGACCACGGCCGCCGCCCGGACGAACTCCCGGGCGGCGGCCGTGGTCGGGACGGTGGTCACAGGCCGAAGCGGGTCAGCTGGTCCTGGGGCACCAGGTCGACGTAGTCCGGGTGCTTGCCCAACCAGCCTCGGATGAAGGGGCAGTAGGGCAGTACGGCCAGCCCCCGCTCCCGGGCGGAGTCGAGGGCGGCGCGGGCCAGGACACCGGCGAGGCCGCGGCCGGCGAAGGCGGGGTCGATCTCGGTGTGGATGAACGCGATCTCGTTCTCGTGCCGGAAGTACTCGGCGAAGCCTGCGAGTTCACCGTCATCCGTGATCTCGAACCGCGACCGGTCGGGGTTGTCCACGACCCTGCTGGTCATCGTTCCTCCTGCTGTCGGGCTGCGGGCGGTGGCCCGGGGCATTTAATTTAGCATTCAACAAGATGGCGATCAAGCACGCGCGAGGGCCTGCTCACGGACGGCCGGGGGAGAGCGCCGCGAGCTGCTCCGCGAACGGGACGACCGTCTCGGCCGTGGTGCGCGCGGGCACCGGACAGCCGGTGAGCGCGTCCTTGTCGATCACGTCCACGAAGGACTTGAAGAGTCCGCTGTACGAGGCGCTGAAGATCGGCGTCACGGCGATCAGTCCGTCCGCCGCGGTGACCGCCTCGATCGCCTCGCGCAACGCGGGCGGTGGGAAGCCGGTGCGTCCAGGCCGACCTCCTCCGCTTTGAGCGCGATGGTGGCGATGGCCTTGATCCGCTCGTGCTCGCTCGGCGTTCGCGCGGTGGTGGGGTCGGCGGTCACGTCTCCGACGATGGATATTCCGGATTGCACTGTCATCATCCTCTGCGCTGCGTGTCTGCGTGCCCTGGCTGTTCGAGGGCCGGTCGCGGTCCCCGGCCGGTCACGACCGCGAGCCGCCGTCGTGGATCTCGGCGATGTAGCCGCCGGGGAACTGCACCATCGCGCTGTCCCGTTGCGGGGAGGTGAACGGCCCCCACAGCACGGTCGCGCCGGCGGCCCGGGCCTTGGCCAGCGTCGCACTCAGGTCGGTCACCGCGTAGCCGGTGCTCTCCCGCCCGAAGGGGTAGGGCAGGTGCCCGTCGGTGACCGCGACGGAGGCGCCGCCGAACGGCGAGCTGATCCGGATCCGCCGGTACGAGGTGCCGGGCAGGCCGAGTTCGGCGCCCGGCGCGTGCCGGTCGTCGGAGACCACCGTGCCCCCGGTGAAGGCCAGGTAGGTGCGGAGGAACTCGCGGACCGCGCTGCTCGGCAGGTACAGGCGGTTCTCCGGCACCGACGCCAGCGGCGGGTACGAGGGCGCCTTGGTGTGCCAGTACAGCTGCGCGTCGATGCCGCCGGGGAACTGCACGATCGCGTCGCGGCCGATCGGGTCGGCGAACGGCGTGACGACCGGGGTCGCCCCGGCGGCCTCGGCCTTGCGCACGCCCCGGTCCAGGTCCTGGACGAGCCAGCCGGTGCGCTCGGCGCCGAACGGATAGGGAACCGGCGTCTGGTAGTCGAAGACGGATAGCGTGCCGACCGGGGAGAGGACGAGCTCGGACTTGGTCAGGCTCGGGGTCGGTGTGACGTCGACGAGGGCCTGCGGAGTGTTGGTGCCGCCGAAGGTCGACTCCCAACTGCTGACGAAGGAGTCCATCGCACCGGGCGTCACGTAGACGTGTGCCGTGTCGTACTGGGGGCTGACGGCGATGCCGCTGTCGGGGCGGGCGGCGTCGGCCGTCGCGGGAGCCGACGGCGCGGTGGCGAAGGCGAGGGCGGCGACGGCGGTGACCGCCGTCAGCAGTCGAGGGGACAGGCGCATGGTCATGTGAAGTGACCTTTCGTGATGTGGAGTTGGCAGGGGGAGCGGGGTCGGATGGCGCTCTCAGTCGCGCTCGCGGTAGCCGATCGCTACTGCGGCGACCAGGACCGTGCTGGTCAGCAGGGCCCAGGCAAGGTGGCCGTGGATGACGAGCGCGGCACCCGGAGCGGCACCCGCGAGCATCGCCAGGACCGCACCGACCCGCCGGCCCAGCCGGGGGTTGCCGCCGCCGGCCAGCGAGGAGTCCGCCGCGAGGCCGGTCAGGGTGAGGGTGAGCACCGTCGTGGTCAGGTCCGGCACCCCCAGCTTGCGGACCGTGCCGTTGCGCAGGCCCATGGCCACGGCCAGCAGCGCGATCATCGCCTCCTGCGCCCGCGCGCCCGCGGTGAACGCCACGGCGGTCGCCGCGCCCTGCAGCGCCGTCTCGGCCAGCAGCGCGCTGCGCAGCCAGCGCGCCCGGCGGCCACCGCGGTGCCTGAGGGCCAGGCGGCCGGCCAGCACCGATCCCAGCAGGAAGGCCGCGAGCGAGGTCAGCGAGCCCGTGATCGAGAAGCCGGCCGTGCCCACCAGGGCGAACGCGACCACCACGACGTTCCCGGTCATGTTCGCGGTGAACACGTGGCCCAGACCCAGGTAGCTCACCGCGTCGATCAGGCCGCTCACCGCGGTCAGCGCGAACAGGGCCAGGGCCAGCGGGTGTCGGTCGCGGACCTGCGCGGCGGCCACGGCGCTCTCGGCCTGAGGGGTCGTCATCGGGGCGTCCTTTCGCGGCTGTCGGTGGAGTGCCCGGCCTCCGGCCGGTGCCGCCGTGGGGCGCCCGCCCCCCGGGGGGGGGGGGGGGCCCCGGGCGGGGGCGGGGGGGGGGGGGGCCCCCGGGGGGGGGGGGGCGGGGCCCCCCCCGGCGGGCCTGGGGGTGCGTCAGAAGAAGCAGGGGTCGTCAAGGGCCGGTCCGCTCTGGCCGGGGACCAGGAGTCCGCGCGCCTGCCGCCACTCGCGCTGCTCGTCGGAGGCAGCGGCTGCCTCGATCACCCGCTCGGCCTGCCGGACGCCCGTCAGGCTGGGCGCGGGGGTCGCCTGGTAGCCGCCGAAGCGCGCCACCGGGCTCCACAGCGGGACCACGGCCGGCAGCTCGGGGGCGAGGCCTTCGTGCTCCTGGGCGCCGTGCACGATGCGGCCGCCGACCACGGTGAGGACGGACTCGATGTGCGCGATGTCGGCCTCGTCCACCGTCAGGTAGTCGGCGCTGAGCACCGCGAGGTCGGCGTAACAGCCCACCCGCAGGCGGCCCTTGACCTCCTGCTCGCCGGTGAGCCGGGCGCCGCCCAGGGTGTAGAGCTCCAGCGCCTCCTCGCGGCTGAGCCGGTTGCTCGCCGGGTAGAGCGTGCGGTCGCTGACGGCGCGCCCGGAGACCAGCCAGTGCAGCGCGACCCACGGGTTGTACGAGGAGACCCGGGTTGCGTCGGTGCCCGTGCCGACCGTCAGCCCGCGCTCCAGCATCGCCCGCACCGGCGGCGCCCCGGCAGCTGCGGCGGCGCCGTAGCGGCGCACGAACGCCTCGCCCTGGAAGGACATCCGGTTCTGCACCGAGACGGCGCCGCCGAGCGCGGCGATCCGGTCCAGGCTGGTATGGGAGACCGTCTCGGCGTGGTCGAAGAGCCACCGGTTCCCGCCCGGGAAGAGGCCCTCGGCCGCGAGCTTCTCGAAGACCGCCAGATCGCGGCGGATCGTCTCGTCGTAGCTGGCGTGCAGCCGAAAACCCCAGCCGTGCTCCATCAGCAGCCGGACGGCCTGCTCGAATCCGGCCTCGTACGGGCCGAGTTCCGGGCGCGGCTCGGTGAAGTTCTCGAAGTCGGCCGCTGCCCAGGTGAGGTTCTCGCCGGCCCCGTTCAGGCGCAGCCACTCGTCCCCGTCGCCGGGGCGGACGGTCGCCACCCAGCGCGCCAGGTCGTCCAGCTCCTGCCCGGCGGTCTGCGGGAACAGGTGGTAGGCGATCCGCAGCGTCAACTCGCCCCGCTGAGCGAGCTTCATGACGGTGCCGTAGTTTTCCGGGAAGCTCTGGAAGCCGCCGGCCGCGTCGATGGCCGAGGTCAGCCCGAAGCGGTTGAGCTCGCGCAGGAAGTGCCGGGTGGACGCGGCCTTCTCGGCCTCGTCCAGCGTCGGCGCCTTGGCGAGCGTGGAGTAGAGCAGCAGGGCGCCGGGGGCGGCCAGCAGCAGTCCGGTCGGCTGTCCGTCGTGGCCGCGCACGATCTGGCCGCCCACCGGGTCCGGGGTGTCGCGGTCGAATCCCGCGGCCCGCAGCGCCGCCCGGTTCATCAGTGCCGACTGGTACAGGTGCAGGACGAACACGGGGGTGTCGGGCGCCGCGGCGTTCAACTCGGCCACTGTGGGCAGCCGGCGCTCGGCGAACTGGTCCGCGGACCAGCCGCCGACCACCCTGACCCACTGTCCGGGCGGAGTGCGCTCGGCCTGGACCCGGAGCATGGCCAGCGCCTGACGCAGCGTCGGCACGCCGTCCCAGCGCAGCTCCAGCACGTAGTTGAGACCGCCCCGGATGACGTGCAGATGCGAGTCGTTCAGGCCTGGTACGGCACGCCGGCCGAGCGCGTCGACTACGCGGGTCCGTGGGCCGATCTGCGGGATGACGTCCGCATCGTCCCCGACGGCGGTGAGCAGGCCGTCGCGGATCGCGACCGCACTCGCCTGCGGCCGCGCCGGGTCGCCCGTGTACACCTTGGCGTTGCGTACCACCAGGTCGGCGGCTTGGTCGGGGTTGCCGGCGCGGACCCCGGCAACAGGCATGCTCGACATGAGTTCTCGCTCTCGAAAGGTCGGTTGGTCAGTCGCCGATGAAGGCGAGCAGTTCCTTGTTGACCTCTTCGGCGTGCGTCCAGATCAGCCCGTGCGGGGCACCCTCCAGCACCACCAGGCGGGCACCCTCGATGCTCCGGGAGAGTGGGATCGCGGTCGAGCGCAGCGGCAGGGTGCGGTCCGCGTCGCCGTGGATGATCAGTACGGGGACGTCGATCCTGGGCAGGTCGGCCCGGAAGTCGGTGAGCCAGGCCGGGACGCAGTCCAGCGTGGCCTTGGCGGACGCGGAGACGCCGACGTTCCAGCTGTACTGCACCACCTGGTCGCTCACCCGCTCGCCGCCGAGCACGTCGACGTTGTAGAAGTCGGCGAGGAAGCCCGCGATGAACGCGGGGCGGTCGGCCCGGATGGCGCCCTGGATCTCCTCGAACACGATGCCGTCCACGCCGTCGGGGTTGTCGTCGGTGCGCAGCAGGAACGGCGGTACCACGCCCAGCATCACCGCTTTGGCGACGCGCTCGGAGCCGTAGCTGCCGAGGTAGCGGGTGACCTCTCCGGTGCCCATGGAGAAGCCCACCAGGACCACGTCCCGCAGGTCGAGATGGGTCAGCACGGCATCGAGGTCGGCCGCGAAGGTGTCGTAGTCGTAGCCGAAGGCCGGCTTGTCGGAGGCGCCGAACCCGCGGCGGTCGTAGGTGATCACGCGGTTGCCGGCGGCCAGCAGCGCGGCCACCTGCTTCTCCCAGGACGCCCCGTTCAGCGGCCAGCCGTGGATCAGCACCACGGGCCGGCCCGAGCCGTGGTCCTCGTAGTACAGGTCGATGGCGTGCGAGTTCTCTTCGCCGACCGTGATGAAAGGCATGGTGACCGTCCTTGTCGTTCGGGTCGAACAGCGCGAGCTGCACAGCCCGTTGAGCTCTGGCACGGGTCAACCTAGGGCGGCGTCGAGCTGCGACTTTCCTCTGCACGCACCGGCTCTGTCCTGTGCGGGCAGTGACACCGCGGGCAGCGCCGAGGCCGGTGGCGGGGTGGCGCCGAGTGCAGTGTGGGAACAGTCCTGGGCGCGGCGGGAGAAGAGATGTCCCGGCGCTGCTCGGTAGCGTCCTGGCTGTGCCGGAGCGTCAGCGGCACAGCTCGCGTTCCGAGCCTTCGATGCCTTGCGACGCCCCGCCGACGCCCCGCCGATGCCCCCGCCGATGTCCGCGCCGATGTCCGCGCCGATGTCCGCGCAGGCGTCGCCTCCGACATCCCCGTGACACCCCTTCAGCCGAAAGAGAGAACGGCCATGGTCGACTTCGACTCCGTGCACGCCGCCCCCAGCTCCGACCTACTGACGCCGGACAACTCGATGATGCTGTTCGTCGATCACCAGCCGCAGATGTTCTTCGGCACCGGCAGCGGCGACCGCACGGCGATCATCAACGCCACTGTCGGCCTGGCCAAGGCCGCCCGGGTCTTCGACGTTCCGGTGGTGCTCTCCACGGTGGCCGCCGAGTCCTTCTCAGGTCCGATCCTGCCTCAGCTGAAGGCGGTCTTCCCCGACCACGAGGTGGTCGACCGGACCTCGATGAACGCCTGGGAGGACGCGGCCCTGGTCGAGGCGGTCAAGGCCACCGGGCGCAGCAAGATCATCCTTTCCGGCCTGTGGACCGAGGTGTGCCTGGTGCTGCCCGCCCTGTCGGCACTGGACCAGGGCTACGAGGTGTACGTGGTCTCGGACGCCTCCGGCGGGGTCAGCCCGCTGGCCCACGAACACGCCATCCAGCGGATGACCGCGGCCGGCGCGGTGCCGGTGACCTGGATCCAGGTGCTGCTGGAGCTGCAGCGCGACTGGGCCCGCACCGAGACCTACCTGCCGGTCATGGACGTGGTCAAGGAGCACGCGGGTGCCTACGGGCTGGGCGTGGTCTACGCGCAGACCATGATCAACGAGCACGCAGCCGGCTGACCGTCAACCAAGGACCAGGGAAAGAGAGTTCGCCAGTGAACACAGGTCTCCTGCTGCTCCGGCTGGTCGCCGGCCTGCTGGTCGCGGGGCACGGAGTCCAGAAGGTCAGCTTCCACCTGGGCGGCCGCGGGCTGGCCGGCGGCACCGAGGAGTTCCGCGGCGACGGCTTTCGCGGAGGCGTGTTCACCGCGCTCACCGCGGGAGGCGCCCAGATCGGTGCCGGACTGCTCCTTGCGGCGGGCCTGCTGACGCCGCTGGCCGCCGCGGGGACGATGGGCGTGATGACGGTGGCACTGACCGTCAAGCGGCCGCACGGGCTGTGGGTGCAGAACGACGGGTTCGAGTACCCGCTGGTGCTGGTCACGATCGGCGCAGTGCTGTCCGCCACCGGACCCGGTCGTTGGTCGCTCGACGCCTCGCTCGGACTGCTGTCCTGGCCGGCCTGGTGGCTGCCGGTGGCCGTGCTGGCCGGCGTGGGCGGCGGCCTCGCCACTCGCCTGGTCCTGCACCGGCGTTGAACCGCATTGTCGGCACGGAGCGAGCGACCCGTGCCGACAACGTACACTCTCCCTTCGACCGAACGGTGAGGCCGGCATGTCCGTGAGCAATCTCCACGACGCAGGGGCCGACGGGGACTTCAGCTAAGCCTCGCAGCATAGAAGTTGCAATCAGCCACCAGGATCGCGCGGTGTCGTGGGGTGACAGCAGTGCTTGCTGTCACCCCACGACACGTTCACATCAAGGTGGTTGGAGCGCCAGGACGGTCTCGCTGTTCACTCAGCGGTCTGCGTTGGGAGCTGCCCGCAGTGCTGACAGATCATCGGCGGGCGACGGCGTTCAGCCTCGCTTGAAGAGCTCGGCCCCGCTCTGGTCGCAGGGAAGCAACTGGATCGCAGTGCCGCCGTTCACCGCGCCCGCGCACATCTTGGCTTGCGCGGAGTAGAGGGTGTTGCTGGTGAGGGAGAAGTGCTGTGCCGGGTTGCCGCTGCAGTTCGCGATCTGCACGACCGTGCCGGCGGCGGTGCCGCCCCAGGCGGCGTCCATGCAGAGGCCGTTCGTCCGGATCGTGCCGTCGGAGGCGGAGATCCACTTCTGGGTCACGCTGCCGTCGCACGCCAACAGGATCAGCGGTGTGCCGTCCGAGCCCGCTGAACCGCTGAGGCACTTGCCGGCGCCGGAGTTCACCAGCGCTGTCGCGCCGGTCGCGGCGGCCGCCGTGCTCGTGGGCGGGGTGCTGCTCGTCGGCCTCGTGGCCGCGACTGTCTGCTTGCCGGAGGATTGAGCCACGGGTGCGGAGGGCGAGGAGGAGCCCTTCAGCGTGAGTACGAGGGCGCCGCCCACCAGGCAGGCGACGACCACGGCGGCGACGGCGACCCACGCGCGGGCGAACAGCCGCCCGCCCCGGCGGCTTTCGGGTGCGGCCCCGCCGGCCGGGTGGCCGGCAGGATCGGCATCGACTGCCTCGTGGGCAGGCGCGTCCACTGCCGAGTTCAGCCGGCGGGCCACGGGCTCGTCCAGGAGGCCGGTGTCCACGACACCGGTTGCGTCGATGGTGAAGCGCCACCGCGGATGGTCGACCCGGCCGAGGACGACCACCGACCATCGTCCCTCCGGATCTTCGGCCAGCCGGTAGATGAACTCGCGGTCGCGGCCGCCGGGTAGACCGGTCAGCAGTGCCACTCCGCCGGTCTCGTCGCCCAGTTCGGCATCGCCGTCGGCCAGGGGCGGTGCCTCGGTCGATCCGAACCGCTCCGCCGGGCCGGGTTTGAACCCGATACGGACCACCCGCACATCCCGTGACCACGGGCTCGCGGTGAGCTCGCGGGTCCAGTCCTCGGCCAGGGCCCTCGCCTGCCGGGCATCGCCCTCCAGGCTGATGATGCCGCCGGCCTGGCTGAGGTTGAGCAGCACAAAGCCCTTGCTGGTGTCGCCGAGTGAGACCAGTCGCGGGTACGGCTCCGTCAGCGACTCCGCCACACTCTCGCCCTGCAGCCGGCGCAGCTGCGCATGCCAGGTCCGGCCGCCCTGCTCGGCGGTCCACCCGGCAGGGGGCCGCTCGTCGGGGGTCCTCAGGCGGAGCCAGACGGTGTCGGGCCCGACGACGACGGCGTGGGCCACCGGAACAGCGCGGTTCTCGCGGTCGCAGGCGGTGGCCAGGACGCGCACGACCCGGTCCACGGTCCACAGGCCGTGATCGGTGCGCGGGCCCGGCCCCGATCGCGGCTCGGCCCTTCGCGACCTGCGCATCCGGGCAAGCCAGTTGCCGCGACCATGAACGCGATCATCGGGTCGGCTCAGCAGTGTCACCTGTGTCTCCTCGGCTGTGGGCGGCCGGTCGTGTCGGTGTGCACCCCGCCCGGCGCGGCTGTCGCATCGTCAGAAGCCGCCCCGCATCGGCCGGCGTGAACGGGGCATCCGGTCTCTTCCAAACGTTGCTCTTCCCGCGGGGGAGGTGTCAACGCTGACCCCGGGGAGGGCTTGGGCCCCTGGGCCCAAGCCCTCCCCGGGGTCCTGGACCGGCATCGGGTCCGTTCCTAGCATCGACATCGTCCGTGCCGAACGTGTCGCTGCCTACCGCGACGCCCGGCAGCAGCACCAGAAGGGACTCACCATGGCGAATCTGAACGTCACCTACCAGGAGATGGTGGACGCGGCGACCACGATGAGCAACAACAAGGCCGACATCGACGACAAGCTCAACCAGTGCAGGACCATCGTCGACAACCTGACCAGCAACGGCTTCGTCACCGAGCAGGCGTCGGGCAAGTTCGACGAGGTGCACCGCGAGTTCAACACCTCGGCCGTTCAGGCCATGGACACCCTGGAACAGCTGTCGACCTGGCTCAACAAGGCCGTGACCGCGATGCGGGACATGGACACCCAGCTCTCCGGCTCCCTCAACAAGTAGCAGTCGGCCCGGAGTTGTCCGGGCACCGTACGCGTGCCCCGCGCCGGCCGTACCGGCGGCGCGGGAGCCCGCACTCATGAGGGGTTGGGAACCATGCCCATGATGATCACCATTGCCCGGCGTCCGGACTGGTCGGCCGACGTGGTCGTGGATGCCGATCCCGCCACGCTCCTGCGCGACGTCGTCAAGAACCTGCTGGACAGCCTCGACGTGTCGCAGGCCCTGCCAACCGGCGACCCGGGTGTGACGGCGGTCTATCTCGCCGATCAACTGCTCGACCTCGCCCAGCCACTGGCGGCCAGCGGGATCCACGACGGGTCCGTCCTATGGCTCGGCCGGCCCGGCCCGGTCCAGAGCCGCCGCGCCGGCCTGGTCACCGTCCGGGTGGTGGCGGGCGCCGGTGCCGGGCGGGTCTGGTACCTCGACGCAGGCGAGCACCGAATCCAATCCGGTGCCGGTGTCCACATCACCAAGGGTGGTGACCCGGCGGAGGTGATGGCCGTCGTCCGGGTGTCCCTGAACGCCTCGGTGCACGTGCGGGCCGCCGCGCCCTCCGTCCGGCTGGGCCGCGCCCCGCTGCCCGACCGCGAGGTCGCCTGGCGGGAGACGGTCCAACTCCGGGTCGGGGACAGCATCCTGGAGGCGCACCCGGTGCTGCGCCCGGATGCCGTCATCGAACCATCGCACGACGGTGAGTACTTGGACTACAACCGCCCCCCTCGGCTGCTACCCCCGGTACAGCGCACCGCATTTCGCCTCCCGGTCCAGCCCAGGCAGTCGGCCGCGAGCGCGCTGCCGTGGCTGGCGGCCGGTCTGCCCGCCGTCGCCGGCGGCCTGATCGCGGTGCTGACGAACAACACGATGTTCCTGATGATGGCGGCGATGTCGCCGGTCATGATGGTCGGGAACTGGTTCAGCGGGCGGCGTCAGGGCCGGATCGGCTACCGGCGGCAGCTGGCCGAGTACCAGGCCCAACTCGCCGCCACCGAGGCCGAGATCGCGGCGGCGATGGAACAGGAACGCCTGGACTGCCGCGCCGCCGGCCCGGACCCGGGCGAGTTGCTCGTCATCGCGACCGGTCCGAGGGCACGGCTCTGGGAGCGCCGCCGCACTGATCCGGACCACCTGCTGGTCCGGGTCGGAATCGCCGACCTGCCCACCAGGATCGCCGTCGAGGAGGTTGAAGGCACGCAGCGCCAGCAGGATCTCCGGGCGGCACATGACGTCCCCGCCGCCTTCTCCATCGCGCAGACGGGAGTCGTCGGTGTCGCAGGGCCGGACGGCTGGCCGCGGCGGATGGCGCGCTGGCTGGTCGGTCAGCTGGCCGTGCTGCAGAGCCCCCGCGACGTGCAGCTGTACATCCTGACCGACCCGGCGGGCGAACCCCTGTGGCAGTGGGCGGCCTGGCTGCCGCACACCCGGCCGATGCTGGGGCAGCAGGCCCTGGCGCTGGTGGGCGCGGACGCCGAGACGCTCGGCCACCGGGTCGCCGAGCTGATCGAGCTCATCACCGCCCGCCAGCAGGTGCGACTCAACGCCGGCGCCGGGGCCGTGCTCGCCGACCCGGACATCGTCGTGGTGCTTGACGGCGCCCGACGGCTGCGTGCGCTGCCCGGAGTGGTGACGGTCCTTCAGGAGGGGCCTGCGGTCGGCGTCTACAGCATCTGCGTGGACGCCGACGAACGCACCCTGCCGGAGGAGTGCGCGACCGTCGTCATCGGGAGCGAGGGGCAGCCGGTCACCCTGCGCCGGCAGCGCGCCGCGCAGCTCGACGGCATCCTCGCGGACGAGGTGTCGGACAGCTGGTACGAGGCGGCCGGGCGCCAGCTGGCGCCACTGCGCGACGTCAGCGAGAACGGGGGCGAGGCCGCGCTGCCGCCCTCCGCGCGGCTGCTGGAGATCCTCGGTCTCCAGGACCCGACCGCCGCCGCGCTCGCCGGCCGCTGGCGCTCGTCGAGCCGCAGCACCAAGGCCGTGGTCGGGTACTCGCTCAACGGCCCGTTCGCCCTCGACCTGGTCAACCACGGCCCGCACGGCCTCGTCGCGGGCACCACGGGCTCGGGCAAGTCGGAGTTCCTGCAGACCCTGGTGGCATCACTGGCGGTGGCCAACCGCCCGGACGCGATGACCTTCGTCCTGGTCGACTACAAGGGCGGCGCCGCGTTCAAGGACTGCGTCGACCTGCCCCACACCGTCGGCCTGGTGACGGACCTGGACACGCATCTCGTCGAACGGGCCCTCACCTCGCTGAGCGCCGAGCTGACCCATCGTGAGCACCAGCTGGCGGCCGCGGGCGCGAAGGACCTCGAGGACTACCTCGACTACGCCGGCCGGCGGCCGGAACTGGCGCCGATCCCGCGCCTGCTCATCGTCATCGACGAGTTCGCGTCCATGGCGCGCGAGCTGCCCGACTTCGTCAGCGGCCTGGTGAACGTCGCTCAGCGCGGCCGCTCGCTGGGCATCCATCTGATCCTGGCGACCCAACGCCCGTCCGGTGTGGTCTCGGCGGAGATCCGCGCCAACACCAACCTGCGGGTCGCGCTGCGGGTGACCGACGCCGGAGAGAGCACCGATGTCATCGACGCCCGGGACGCCGCGAGCATCTCGGCGTCGACCCCGGGGCGGGCCTACGCCCGGCTCGGGCACAGCTCGCTGATCCCGTTCCAGACCGGCCGGGTGGGGGGTCGCCGCCCGCGGGCCGACCGTACGGCCGTGGTGGTCGCTCCGTTCCTGCAGCCGGTCTCCTGGCTGGACCTGGGACTGCCCGCGCCGCAGCGCCCGCAAAGCGCGGCCGAGACCGATGAGGTGACCGACCTGTCGGTCCTGGTGGCGGCGATCCGACAGGCCAACGACATGGTGGGGATCGCCCCGCAGCGCCGGCCGTGGCTGCCGCCGCTGCCGCTGTCGCCGGTGGTGGAGCTGGCGCCGGATCCGGTCGGCGGTACGACGGGGAACCCGTCGTTCTCCTGGGCGGTCCAGGACCTGCCGGCGCAGCAACGCCAGGAACCGGTGACGGTGGACCTGGCCACCTTCGGGCACCTGCACATCATCGGCGCCCCGCGCTCCGGGCGCTCCGCTGCGCTGCGGACCTTCGCGGCAGCCGCGGCCAGCGCCTCCAGCGTCGCCGACCTGCACCTGTACGGGCTCGACTGCGGCAACGGCGCCCTGCTTCCGCTCACCAAGCTGCCGCACTGCGGCGCGATGGTGCAGCGCACGGAGGCCGACCGGGCCGCCCGGCTGCTGAAGCGCCTGCACACCGAGGTGCAGAACCGTCAGCGACTGCTCGGCGAGGGCGGCTTCGCCGATGTGGCCGAGCAACGCGCGGCCAGGCCGGAGACCGAGCGGCTACCCCATGTCGTGCTGCTGCTGGACCGCTGGGAAGGGTTCATGGGAACCCTCAGCGAGTACGACGGCGGGGCGCTGACCGACCTGATCCAGACCCTGCACCGCGAAGGCGCCAGCGCCGGGGTGCATGTGGTCATCGCCGGTGACCACATGCTGCTGAGCGGCCGGATGAGTTCACTGTGCGAGGACAAGCTGGTGCTGCGACTGTCGGACCGCAGCGATGCCAGCCTGGCCGGGCTGAACCCGCGGAAGATCCCGGAGAACCTCCCGCCGGGCCGCGGCTACCGCGCGGGCAGCGCGATCGAGACCCAGGTCGCGCTGGTGGCGGCCGACCCGGCAGGCCCGGCGCAGGTCGCCGCGGTGCACGCGCTGGCGGCCCGGCTGGTCGAGCGGGAGGCGGCCGTCGCGAAGTCGGCACGGCCCAAGCGGATCGCGGTGATGCCCACCCAAGTGCCTTTCGAGCAGGCGTGGGAGATGGTCGGGACCCCGGCCCCCATGTGGGCACTGATCGGGGTCGCCGGCGACGAGTTGGAGCCGGTCGGGGCCGACCTGCTGGGCGATCAGCCGACCTTCCTGGTCGCCGGGCCGTCCCGGTCCGGGCGCAGCACGGCACTCGCCGTCATGACGGAGTCGCTGCTGCGCGGCGGGACCGAGGTGGTCATCGGCGCCCCCATGAACTCCCTGCTGCGCGGCTTCGCGGGAAGGCCCGGCGTGCGTGGTGTCATCACCGGCGACGTCCCCACCGAGACCGAGTTCGCCGACCTGCTGGACCCCGGTGCCGGTCCGGTGGTGCTCGTGGTCGACGATGCCGAGGTATGGCGCGACCTGCCGTGCCGGGACTGGCTGAAGGCGTTCGTCCGCAAAGCCTCCGGAAGCAGGCGGGGCGTGATCATCGGCGGGGAGGTCGCCTCGGTGGCGAACGGCTTCTCCGGCTGGCAGGCGGACATCAAGAAGAATCGGCGCGGCGTGCTGCTGTCGCCGCCCAACATGAGCGACGGCGACTTGGTGGGTGTCCGGCTGTCCCGTTCCCAGACCGCCGCCAGGGTCGAAGCGGGCGCGGCCCTGGTGCACCTGGGGAGCGGCAGCCTGCTGCCCGCCCGGATCCCGCTGCCGGCGGCCGCCCCGCCCGGCAATCCCGCCCACGACAACCGGGAGCAGTGATGGCAGACCTCGTGGTGAAGGACCTGCAGACCCTGATCAACGACCTCAACGAGCTGATCAGCCAGTTCGAGGGGGCGCTGGACTTCCAGAACGACGACAAGGGGCTCTGGGGACAGCACAACGCCAATCTGTCGATGGGCGACTTCGCCGCCAACTGGACCGTCCACCGCGACGCGATGGTCAAGGACATGAAGGCCCTTCGCGACAAGGTGACCAAGATCGACACCGCCTGGACGCAGGGGGACAAGCAGCTGCTGGATTCGCTCCAGAAGAGCTGACGATTCGCCAAGTTGGCGAAGTCAAGGAGAACTGAATGTCCATCAGAAATCTCGACTGGTCGCCGTTGGACCGGCACTCGGACCCTGTCCACGCCGACCCCGACGTGGTGGCCGCGGCACAGAAGCGCTACGCCCACATCGCCACGACCATCGACGACGCGACCGCCAAGCTGCAGCAGATCGTCAGTACCAACAGTGACAGCCTCGCCGGCCAGTACGTCCAGGGGCTGAAGTCCGAGGCGAGTTCGCTCAACGACAGACTCACCAAGGCCGCCGTGCGCTACCACGACGTCGCCAACGAGATCGGCAAGTACGAGCCGGACCTGGACCAGGGGCTCAGCGAGACCGCCGCTGCGCTGACGGACGCCGAGGCGGCCAAGACCGCCCAGACCAAGGCGAACGGCATGCCGGATCCGCAGAAGAGCTCGGACGGCACCACCACCCCCGCGGAGCAGCAGAAGGGCAACGACAAGAACAAGGCCAAGTCCGATGCGGACGCGAACATGTCGGCGGCGAAGACGCGGCTCAACAACGCGCTGGACGCGCTCAACGTGGCCGGCAAGCGCTTCGGCGACGCGGTCAGCGCCAGGAGATACGACGACGGGCTGACCGACACCTACAAGGACAAGCTCGACGCCGTCATGGCCAAGATCAGCCAGATCTTCGCCATCATCGGCATGATCCTTGGCGTCCTCGCGATCCTCATCCCCGGCGTGGACGTGCTGGTCCTCGCCGGAGTGGTGGCCGGCGCCGTCACGCTGGTCGCCAACATCGTGCTCTACAAGGACGGCAAGGGCAGCCTGGCCGACGTCATCCTCGGGGCCGTCGGGCTCGGCCTGGCCGGCCTGGGCGCCATCGCCTCGGTGGTGGCCAAGGGTATGGCCAGTGCCGCCAAGACCCTCGGCACTCTCGCCGGCCGGCCGCGCCCGATCACGGTGAACCCGCCGCAACTGCGCTGGGGCCCTGGCGCGCCCATCGAACTGCAACCGGTGGGACCGGCGGGGGTGAGGACCGGACCGACCGTCACCACCGGGGTCAACACCACCCCGGGCGACTTCACCATTCCGGTGAACCCGGCCACCGGGTGGACGAACATGTCGGACTGGTTCAACAACCCGGCCACCAACTGGTTGTTGGGCAAGTTCGGCGGGGTCACCCCCGAGATCGGATTCTGGCAATCGGCGGGGATGCAGTTGGGGAAGGCCGGTGAGCTGTGGGGGACGTTGTTCAGCAATCCGTTGAAGTTCCTGGGGGACTGGTCGGGCGTCATCGGCGGCCTGAGCGGCTTCCGCGACCTGTCGGGCATCATGGCGGCGATCGGCGGCAAGATCTCGCCGCTCTGGTTCGCCTGGGGCGGCTTCAACGGTGCGTTCGGCATGGGCGGGTTGATCTACACCGGCGGGCGGCTGCAGGGGTGGATTCCCTCGGTCAACCCCTCCTAGCGAGCACGGGAGAGAAGATGAACGACGATCTGGCGGCGCTGACGCAGCAGCCGTGGCACTGGGAGTGGGTGCCGCCCGTGCGGCCGGGCGAGCCGGCGCACGAGGAGTGGACCGAGTACCTGGTGGGCCTGTTCGAGGAGTGGACGTCCGAGGGCCTGGCCGCCGTGCGCGCGACCTGGCCCGCCGATGCCGGGGCGGAGTTCCCCATCACCTCGGACATGGTGGGACGTGACACCGCCCGATGGCTGCTGGAACGCGCGGGCCGGCTGCCCACCGGGGCCCGGCTGGCCTGGGGCGCGGCGTTCGTGGGCGATCGGCCGAGGTGGGCGCCCGTCCCGGTGGTCGTGGACTTCCGCGGGCCCGTGGCGGGGGACCCCAACTACCTGATGCACCTGGTCGGTGCCCGCGGCATGGCGGGCGACGCACGCGAGCCCGTCGTCGACTACGTGACCACCTCGATCGGTGACGGGCTGCGGGTGTTCGCCCTGTGCCGCAGCCCGGAGGGCGCCGCCTACGCGCGCGTGAACGCGGCGATGCGCCTCGACGTGCCGCCGACCGGCGGGGCGCCGGGCGTCGGCATCGACGTCATGCTGACCACACTCGTCTTCGAGATGGGACTGATGGCCTTGATCGGCAACGGAGTCGAGCAGTTGATGCACCAGATAGCCGACGAATGCGCTCCCACCGACGGGGGGCCGGCCCTGCTCGGCTTCGTCGCGGCCACCGGGGGAGGGCCGGCGTGATCGACTTCGAACTCGTCCTCCCGGACGGCTGGGCGCAGATTCCCACCACACCGGACACCACCAGGCTGCGCCGCCGGATCATCGACGACATGGTCCACCACCACCTGCCCGACTCGCTGCCGCGGGACAAGGCGGGTCCGTGGCGCAAGATGCTGCGCAAGGAACTCACCGAGGCGACCGACGAGGCCGCGCGGCAGGGCGCCCGTTCGGTCCTGCTGCCGCTGCAGGAGTTCAGCGGCATCCGGCTGCCCGGATCGATGCTGGTGACCGTCCTCGAAAGCGAGGACGAGAACGAGGACCCGGAGCGGCTGCTGGCCTCCATCCTTGCCGATGCGGGGGCCGACGGGACCTACCTGGAGATCGGCGGTGCCCCGGCGGTGCGGGTGGCCTCGGTCATCGACAGCGGCCGGGTCCGGCGCAAGGCGCCGTCCTGGCAGGTCTCGTACTACGTGTCCAATCCGGATGCGCCCGGCGTGTGGGGACTGCTCACCTTCACCGTGCTGACCGACGGCGACGTCGACGCCGAGCCGGTCCAGGCCGTCGTCCTGCTCTTCGACATGATCGTGTCGACGCTGCGCTGGGCGGACCGCGTCGACGTCCCCACCGAGGACGAAGTGCTCGCCCAGCTGGCTCCGGTGTCTGTACCGGACGTGAAGAAGGTCTGAAGCCGACTCCGCCACGCTGAGCGTATGACAGTTGCCGCCGCGTCCGTGCCGATCAGTCCCACCTGCGCCGGTCCCACCTGCGTGCGGATCGCCATCACGAGCCCGGACATCCTGGCCCAGATCCGGCAGGTGTTCGCCAGCAAGAACCTGGCCGTGGAGATTGTGCGCATGCCCTACGTCGAAGTCGCCGTCAGACCGGCGGCCGGTGCGGTGGGTGCGGCCGTCACGGACCGGCCGGCCGCTCGCCGGCTGTGCGCGGAGTACCGGCTGAGCGTGGTCGAGGTCGGTGGCCGGCCGGCGGCCGAGCCCCCTGTCCCGCACAGCCGGCCGCACCTGGCCGCAGTGCCGGACACCGACGCCGACACCCCGGTAGCGGTCCTGTCGCAGCGTCAGCACGAGGTGATGGCCCTGGTGTCCCGCGGTGTGCGCAACGCCGAGATCGCCGCGCGACTGCACGTCAGCGAGAAGACCGTGAAGAACCACATCAACCGGATCTTCCGGTCGCTCGGGGCGGGCAGCCGGGTCGAGGCGGTGCTGATCTGGCAGCAGCACCAGCGCAGCGGCGCTATCCGGCGCGGCGCACCGAATCCTCCGCTGTCACCGGTGGGGAGTCGGCATCCAGGGTACGGAGGAAATCCGTGACATCGGCGACCTCCCCGGCCTCCAACCCCCGCAGCCGCAGCAGCGCCCGGGTTGCCAGGCCGTGGGCCGCCTGCCGGGCCGATCCCGAGCGGTGCACCTTGGCGAGACCGAACAGGGCCAGGGCCTCGTGGTAGTGGTCGCCGCCGGTCTCGGACAGCGACAGCGCGTCCTGGAGGTACCGCACTGCCTTCTCGGCGTTGTGGAGCCCGTGTTCCGCCAGGCCCAGGTTGATCAGGATGTTGGCTTCGGCCAGCACGTTCCGGCAGCTTCTCGCCGCTGTGAGGCCAGGCCTCCCGTACCGCAACGACTCCTCGAACTCGCCCAGTTCGGCGTGCAGTTCGCAGAGGACGTCGAGGCATCCCGCCTGGTGGTACTCCAGCCCGACACGGTGCGCCAGGTCCAGAGCAGCTCTGGCGTGGGGCAGAGCGGCCGCGTAGTCCTTGGCCTGCCGAAGCGTGGCTGCCAGACTGCCGAGCAGACCGCTGCGCAGCACGTCGTCGCCGAGATCCTCCAACAGCCGCAGGCCATGCTGAAGATGGTGCAGCGCGGCACTGTGCTGCCCCAGTCGAGAGTGGGCCGTGCCCAGGTGGTTGAGCAGGACCGCCTTGGCTCGTCGGTTCTGGATCATTTCGGCGCTGCGCATCCCGATCAGGAGCGTGTGCACCCAGGTCCGGGCCTGCCCGGCCGCGCAGAAGTAGTCGAAGAGCAGGTACGCCAGCTGCCAGGCCTGCTCGTGACAGCCGATCCGCTGCGCCGTGCGCACCAGCGGAGCGAGGTTCTCCCACTCCTGCGCGCACCAGGCCACGAGTTCCTGCTGACCGTCGAAGCGCGACGGCTCGTGGCGGACCTCGGCCTCATGGGCTGACGGAAGCTCGACCTGGGTGTCCTTGCGGTCCTGCGTCAGGGTCCTCACGTACCACCGGAGTACCCGCTCAAGCGCCGCTCGACGTGACGCGCTCGTCTCGCCGCTGCGGGACACCTCCTCGGCGTAGATGTGTGTCAGGTCGTGCATCCAGTAGCTGCTGCCGGCGGTCTCCACCAGATGCTGGGCAGCCAGGCTCCGCAGTGCTGCTGCCGCCGCCGACGGCGGGACGTCCAGCAGCGCGGCGGCCACCTCGACGCGGATGCTCACCCCCGGGAACAGCCCGAGCATGCGGAACGCGTGGGCCGCCGCGGCGTCGAGCCTGGCGTAGGACCAGGAGAGCACGCCGCGTACGGAGTACAGCTCGTCGTCCGGGATCTGCAGGCCATCGAGTCGGCGCCGCACATCCTCCAGGTCGGCGACCAGGTCGGCGATCCGCGACCGGGGGCCCGCGGTCACCTGCTCCGAGGCGATCCGTAACGCCAACGGCAGGTGGTCGCACAGGTCGGCGAGGTGCCGCGCCGCCGACGGTTCGGCGCCGACCCGAGCGCTCCCGATCGAGTCGCGGAGCAGTCTCAGCGATTCCTCGGCGGTGAACGGCGACAGGGTCACCCGGCGGGCCGAGTACCGGACCGCGAGGCCGCTGAGCCGGTTGCGGCTGGTCACGACGGTGAAGGAGGGGCCGCCGCCCGGCAGCAGGTCCTCTACCTGGTCGGCACAGGCGGCGTTGTCCAGCACGATGAGCATGCGCTTGTGCTGCACGATGCTGCGCCACAGCGCGACCCGCTCCTCCTGGTCTGCCGGGATCTTCCCCGGGTTCAGCGAGGTGAGCAGGTGGTGCAGCGCGTCCACGGCCGAACTCGCCGGGTGCTTGGGGTCGAAGCCGCGAAGGTTCACGTACAACTGGCCGTCGGGGTATTCGGCGGCCAGCAGCCGGCCGCAGTGCACGGCCAGCGCGGTCTTGCCGACGCCGCCGACCCCGACGAGCATCACGATCTGCGGGCACCCGGCCTCGTCGACCCCGCCCTCACCCGACGCGGTGCGCGCCGCGGCCAGCACCTGCTGGACCGAAGCGACCCGACCCACGAAGCCACCGACGCCGCGAGGAAGCTGCGCCGGCCGGACCGGAGCGGTGGTGGCCGGCTCCCTCGAGGAGGTGTGCGGCCCGGCGTTGTCGGTCAGGATCGATGAGTACAGGGCCTGCAGCTCGGGCGAGGGATCGATCCCCAGATCCTCGGTCAGCAGCTTGCGCAGGTCGTGGTACTGCGCGAGCGCATCGGCCGTCCGGCCGCTGCGGCGCAGCGCCGTCATCAGCAGGGCGCGCAACCGTTCGTGGTAGGGGTTGTCCGGCAGGTGGCCCCTCAACTGGTCGGCCACCGTGGTCGGTTGTTTCAGCTCCAGGAGAAGCTCGGCACGCTCCAGCAGCAGGCGCAGCCGCAGGTCCGACACCCATGTGCGGTGCTCGGCGGCGAACGGACCCGGCAGGCCGCTGAGCGCGGAGCCCGGGCGCCAGCGGACCAGTGCCTCGTCGAGGGCGGTGACCGCAGCGACCGGGTCCTGCTGGGCCCGGCTGCTCCGAGCCCGTGTTGCCAGCCGCTCGACAGCTCTGATATCCAGCTGCCCGGGGTCGAGTTGGAGCGTGTAGCCCGATCCCGAGCTGGTCAGCGGCTCGCCCAGACCGGCCAGGGCCCGGCGAAGGCCGGACACGTAGGTGTGGAGGTTGCCGGCGGCGGTGGTCGGCGGCGACTCGCCCCAGACGCAGTCGATCAGATCGTCACGCGAGACGAAGCTGCCGGTCCTCAGCGCGAGAACGGCGAACACCGCGCGCTGCTTCGGTGAGCCGAGGAGAAGCTCTCGTCCTTCGGCATATGCGCGCAGTGGTCCGAGGGTCTCGACCCTCAGACAGCCGTTCTCCATGACGGTGTCTCCCTCGGAGGAAGCAGAGTCCTGACTCGGCGCGGCTGGAAAGGGCGTTGTCTCGCTCTGCGGAGCGTGTGGGTGCGCGTGGGTGCGTGTTGTTGCGAAAAGGGCAATGCGACGAGGCCAGAGGCGCACCGCTGTCGCGGGCGCTCAGGAGGCCTGGGGGCACGGGTCTGCCGACCGCTCCCGGATCCAGCTCCGCAGTGTCTCCGGGGTGATCCCGAGGTCCGAACTTAGGGTGGGCGATGCTTCGTCACCATTGGCACAGGACTGCGGCCCACCCGGACCATCGGGGTCCGAGTGTGCCGGTGGCCGACATCCGGGTCAAGCCCCGTGACCGTGTTCCATCAGGGCGCCCTGAGCAGGGCAGAACCCGGTAGTCCGGTAGCCATTCCCGGGCGGAGTGCCCGGGAATGGCGGTCATCGGGGCCGGAATCCGGGCAATCGGGAATCCGGGGCGGGCCACCGGGCCGTTGGAAGCCGCTGACCTGCTCTCATCTCCGTTGGCTGCGGGCACAATTCGGTCTTGTTCCGGTCGGCTGCGGAGCTGTCCGTGGTCTCGGCGGGGGGGTATAAATCTTCCACGGGCACATTCGGGCTTCCGATGTCCGAACGGGCGGAAGGAGAACCGGAGATGCGGGCAGCGGACCGGCAGCACCGGATCCTGGCCCTGGCCCGCCAGGAGGGGCGCGTCGAAGTCACCGCCGCGGCCGCCGATTTCAAGGTCGCGGTGGAGACCATCCGGCGCGATCTGAGCGACTTGGAGCGCCGGGGGCTGATCCGTCGTACCCACGGCGGCGCCTATCCGGTGGAGAGCGCCGGCTTCGAGACCGACCTGGCTCAACGCGTCACCCGGCATGTGGAGGCGAAGCGCCGGATCGCGGCCGAAGCCGTCAAGCTCGTGGGCGAGGCGGAGAGCATCTTCATCGACGAGGGCTACACCCCGCAGCTCCTCGCCGCGCTGCTGCCGGCCGACCGTCCGCTGACCGTGGTGACGGCGTCGCTGTCGACCGCCGCGGCCGTGGCCGACTCGGCCAACATGACCGTCCTGCTGCTGGGCGGCCGGGTCCGCGGCCGGACCATGGCCACCGTGGGCTCCTGGGCCTGCGCGATGCTCTCGGGTTTCGTCATCGACCTGGCGTTCCTGGGAGCGAACGGGATCTCCCGCGACCTCGGCCTGACCACTCCCGATCCCGTGGTGGCCGACGTCAAGACCAAGGCCCTCGAGGTGTCCCGCAGACGGGTCTTCATGGGTCACCACAGCAAGTTCGGAGCCAGCAGCTTCTGCCGCTTCGCGGAGGTCGGCGACTTCGAGACGATCGTCACCGACACCGAACTGTCCAGTGCGGAAGCCCATCGCTACGCGCTACTTGGACCGCACGTCATTCGGGCCTGAGGCACCAGGCCCGAGAAAGAACCGCGCTTCGTGGCGCGACCGCCGGCGTCTCCGCAGGACGCGACGGCCGCCGCCTCGGTCGCACGTGCCCCGAACCGGTCCCACCCGACCGGGTTCGCCGAGAGTGAGGAAACACGCATCATGACGAACAGACAGGCAGTCCTGCGCCGGGCCGTGCCGCTGGGCGCGGCGGTCCTGTGTGCCGCCACCCTCGCGGGGTGCAGCGGCGCCGGAGGCGCCGGCGGCGGCTCGCAGGCGCACTCCATCAACGTGGTGATGGTGAACAACCCGCAGATGGCGGATCTGCAGAAGCTGACCGCGGCCAACTTCACCAAGACCACCGGCATCACGGTCAACTTCACCGTGCTGCCGGAGAACGACGCCCGCGACAAGTTCACCCAGGACTTCTCCAGCCAGTCCGGCCAGTACGACATCGCGACCATCAGCAACTACGAGGTCCCGTTCTACGCCAAGAACGGCTGGCTGGCCTCGCTCAGCGGGCACGCGGCCGGCGACACCGGGTTCCAGCAGAGCGACATCCTGCCCCCCATCCAGCAGGCGCTGACCTACAACGGCCAGATCTACGCCGAGCCGTTCTACGGCGAGTCGTCGTTCCTGATGTACCGCAAGGACGTCTTCGCGGCCAAGGGCCTGAGCATGCCCGCCAACCCGACCTGGCAGCAGGTCGCCGACCTGGCGGCCGCTGCCGACGGGGCGCAGCCGGGGATGAAGGGCATCTGCCTGCGCGGGCAGCCGGGTTGGGGCGAGGTGATCGCGCCGCTGACCACGGTGGTCAACACCATGGGCGGCACCTGGTTCGACCAGAACTGGCAGGCCCAGCTGACCTCCCCGGCCTTCACCACCGCGACGAACTTCTACGTCAACCTGGTGCGGGCGCACGGTGAGGCGGGCGCGCCGCAGTCCGGGTTCACCGAGTGCCTCAACGACCTGGAGCAGGGCAAGGTCGCCATGTGGTACGACGCGACCTCGGCGGCCGGCTCGCTGGAGGCCTCGGACTCGCCGGTGGCCGGGAAGGTCGGGTACGCGCCCGCGCCGGTCGACCAGACGAAGAGTTCGGGCTGGCTCTACACCTGGGCCTGGGGCGTGCAGAAGGCCAGCAAGCACCAGGACGACGCCTGGAAGTTCATCTCCTGGGCCTCCGGCCAGGGGTACGAGCAACTGGTCGGCCAGACCCTCGGCTGGCCCCGCGTCCCGGCCGGCAAGCGCACCTCGACGTACAGCAACCCGAGCTACGTAGCCTCCGCATCGGCGTTCGCCCAGGCCACCGAGACCGCGCTGACCAGCGTCGACCCGCAGAACCCGGGCGTGGCGCCCCGGCCGGCGCCGGGCATCCAGTTCGTCGGCATCCCGGAGTTCACCGATCTGGGCACCCAGGTCTCGCAGCAGATCAGCGACGCGATCGCGGGCCAGATCAGCGTGGACCAGGCGCTGAAGAACAGTCAGGCGCTCGCTGCCAAGGTCGGCGCCAAGTACGCGGGGCACTGACACCACCCCCGCGCACCCACCCGAGCGGAGACACGCACGTGAGCACTACCTCGATCACCGGACGCCCCAGCAGGGTGTCACGGTCCGCCGAACCCGGCGCGCGCCGGGCGGCGGGCCGGCCGCGGGGCGCCTGGTCCCGCCGGGCGCCGCTGCTGCCGGCGCTGGTATTCATGATCGTCGTCACCCAACTGCCCTTCGTGGGAACCCTGGTGATCTCGTTCATGCGCTGGAACGCGCTGGACCCCGGCAACCGCGGGTTCGGCGGCCTGTCCAACTACACCGCGGCGTTCGAGGATCCGACGCTGCGCTCGTCCATCGAGACCACGGCCCTGCTGACCGCCGCCGTGGTGCTGGTGAGCCTGCTGCTGGGGCTGGTGCTGGCGCTGCTGCTGGACCGCCGCTTCCGGGGCCGCGGCATCGTGCGCACCATGCTGATCACGCCCTTCCTGGTGGTGCCCGCGGCCTCCGCGCTGCTCTGGAAGCACGCGATCTACAACGCCTCGTACGGCCTGCTGAACGGCACGCTGACCTGGCTCTGGAGCCTGTTCGGCAGCTCCCACGCGCCGCAGCCGGACTGGCTGTCGACCACTCC
The DNA here is from genome assembly GCF_029892145.1 of Kitasatospora sp. GP30. Classification (NCBI taxonomy): domain Bacteria; kingdom Bacillati; phylum Actinomycetota; class Actinomycetes; order Kitasatosporales; family Streptomycetaceae; genus Kitasatospora; species Kitasatospora sp. GP30. The sequence goes on along the minus strand of NZ_JARZAH010000018.1, from coordinate 120,056 downwards.
GCTGCTCGCGGTGGAGGCCTCGCTGATCTGGCAGTGGACGCCGTTCATGATGCTGATCCTGCTGGCCGGACTGCAGAGCCGGCCGATGGACGTCGTCGAGGCGGCCCGGGTGGACGGGGCGAGCACCTGGCAGGTGTTCCGCTACCTCACCTTCCCGCACCTGCGGCGGTATCTGGAGCTCGCCTCGCTGCTCGGCAGCATCTACGTGGTGCAGAACTTCGACGCGGTCTTCACGCTGACCTCCGGCGGTCTGGGCACCGCCAACCTGCCCTACGCCGTCTACCGGACCTTCTACCAGGGCCACGACTACGGTCAGGCGTCCGCCGAGGGCGTCCTCGTGGTCATCTGCACCATCCTCCTCGCGACCCTCGCGTTGAGGACCGTCTCGTCGCTGTTCCGGGAGGAGTCACTGTGACCGCCGCCACCACCCTGCCCGCCTCGCGCCGCCGCACCGCCTCGACCCGGCGCAACGGCGCCTTGCTCGGGCTGCTGGCCTGGCTCTGCGGGGTGCTCTTCTTCCTGCCGTTCGCCTGGATGGTGCTCACCTCGCTGCACAGCGAGTCGGCCGCGGCCACCAATCCGCCGAGCATCGGGGCCGGGCTCACCCTGCAGGGGTACCGGGAGTTCTTCGGTGCCGGCACCGGGGTCAGCCCGTGGCCGCCGCTGATCAACTCCCTGACGGCCAGCGTCGCCTCGACCCTGCTGGTGCTGCTGCTGTCGATCCCCGCCGCCTACGCGCTGTCGATCCGGCCGGTGCGCAAGTGGACCGACGTGATGTTCTTCTTCCTGTCCACCAAGATGCTGCCGGCCGTGGCGGGCCTGCTGCCCATCTACCTGATCGCCCAGAACGCCGGGATGCTGGACGACATCTGGCTGCTGGTCATCCTCTACACCTCGATGAACCTGCCGATCGCGGTGTGGATGATGCGCTCCTTCCTGGCCGAGGTGCCCAAGGAGATCCTGGAGGCCGCCTCGATCGACGGCGCGGGGCTGCTGACCGTCCTGGGGCGGATCGTGGCGCCCGTGGCCATGCCGGGCATCGCGGCCACCGCGCTGATCTCCTTCATCTTCAGCTGGAACGAGCTGCTGTTCGCCCGGGTGCTGACCGGCGTCGTCGCCGGCACCGCACCGGTCTTCCTCACCGGTTTCGTCACCAGCCAGGGCCTCTTCCTGGCGAAGGTGTGCGCAGCCGCCGTCTGCATCTCCGTGCCGGTGCTCGTCGCCGGTTTCGCCGCCCAGGACAAGCTCGTTCAGGGCCTTTCGCTTGGGGCAGTCAAATGAGCCGTCAAATGACCGGTCGTCAGATCTCGTTGGGGGAAGAGCAGTGAGGGCTGCCGTCATCAGCTCGCCCGGTGTGGTGAGCGTGGAGACCGTCGAGGATCCGGCACCAGGTCCGCGGGAGGTGGTGGTCAAGGTGGCGGCCTGCGGCCTGTGCGGCACCGATCTGCACATCCTGCAGGGCGAGTTCGCGCCCACCCTGCCCATCGTCCCGGGCCACGAGTTCGCCGGGGAGGTGGTCGCCGTGGGCACCGGGGTCGGTGAGCTGTCGATCGGCGACCAGGTCGCCGTCGACCCCTCGCTGCCCTGCCACGAGTGCCACTACTGCCGGATCGGGCGGAGCAACCTGTGTGAGCACTTCGCCGCGATCGGGGTCACCGTCCCGGGCGCGGCCGCCGAGTTCGCCCTCGCCCCGGTCGCCAACTGCGTGCGCCTGCCGGAGCACGTCCGCACCCAGGACGCCGCCCTCATCGAGCCGCTCTCCTGCGCGGTGCGCGGATACGACGTGCTGCGCAGCCGGTTGGCCGCCAGCGTGCTGATCTACGGCTCCGGCACCATGGGCCTGATGATGCTGGAGCTTGCCAAACGCACTGGGGCGGCCAGCGTGGACGTGGTCGACATCAACAGCGAACGGCTCACCGCCGCCCGCCTGCTGGGCTGCACCAACGCCGTCACCGCCGCCGACGAGATCGAGCGCCCGCGCGGCTGGGACGTGGTCATCGACGCCACCGGCAACGAGCGGGCCATCCAGGAGGCCCTGGGCCGGGTCGGCAAGGGCGGCACCTACCTGCAGTTCGGCGTCGCGGACTACGCCGCCCGCGCGACGATCGAGCCCTACCGCATCTACAACCAGGAGATCACCATCACCGGCTCGATGGCGGTCCTGCACAGCTACGAGCGCGCGGCGGACCTCTTCGCCACCGGGGTGCTGGACCCGCAGGTCTTCATCAGCGACCGGCTCCCGCTGGCCGACTACGCCGCCGCACTGCGGCAGTTCCAGTCCGGCAAGGGCCGCAAGATCGTCATCACGCCATGACCGCAGGCATCGGGCAGCCGGCCGCCGAGCCGTCGACCCTGGTCATCGGTGAGGCGCTCACCGACATCCTGGCCGGACCGGACGGCCGGCGAAGCGCCGTCCCCGGGGGCAGCCCCGCCAACGTGGCGCTCGGCCTGGCCCGGCTCGGCCACCCGGTGCGCCTGGCCACCCGGGTGGGCGGCGACGCGTACGGCCTGGCGCTGCGGCGCCACCTCGGCGAGAGCGGGGTGCTGCTCACCGACGGGTCGGTCGTGGACGCCGCGACGTCCACCGCCACTGCCGTCCTCGATGCCGACGGCGCGGCCGACTACCGCTTCGACGTCAGCTGGATCCTGCCGCCCGCGGCGACCGATCCGGCCGCCACCGGCCCGGTCGCCCACCTGCACACCGGATCGATCGCGGCGCTGCTCGCCCCCGGCGCCGCGCAGGTGCTCACGGCCGTGCGGGCGGCGCGGCCAGGAGCCACCGTCTCCTACGATCCGAACCTGCGGCCCGCGCTGCTGGGAACGGCGGCGCAGGAGCGGCCGCGGGTCGAGGAACTCGTCGCCCTCAGCGACGTGGCGAAGGCCAGCGAGGAGGACCTCGGCTGGCTCTACCCCGGGCACGACGCCGCCGCGGTGGCCGCGCGGTGGGCGCGGACCGGCCCCTCTCTCGTGGTGCTCACACTCGGGGCCGGCGGCGCGCGGGCCTTCTGGCGGCACGGCAGCCATCGGGTCCGGCCGACCCCGGTCGACGTGGTGGACACGGTCGGCGCGGGTGACGCCTTCATGGCCGGCCTGCTCGGCGGGCTACTGCGGGCCGGGCTGCTGGGCGGCGGCGCGGGGGAGCGGGTGTTCGCGCGGGACGAGCTGCGGGCCGCCACCGGAGCGGACCGGCTCCCCGCGAAGGTGGTCGACTCGCTCGCCCTGGCAGCCCGCACCGCGGCCCTCACCTGCACCCGCCCGGGTGCCGACCCGCCGACCCGCGCCGAGCTCCTGGACTGCTCGCCGACCGGGTAGGTTCGTCGGGTCACGGGTACACCAGGTGAGCGCGGGCGGGTTCGAGGTCACCGGCGATCTCACCAGCCGCGGGGTGACGCGACCCGTCGTGCTGGAGGTGAGCTATCTGGGCCAGTGGGACACGCCCTGGTGGGAGGGCGGCCAGAATCGGCACCCGCACCGTCAGGAGGCGGTCGTTGCGACGGCGGTGGGGAACGGGGTGAGCGTGCGGCGGAGCCGGTTGAAGATCTTGGGTTGGTTCACTGCGAGCACGGCGACGTCGTGCCCGTCCCGCCGGTAGACGGCCACGAAGGAGCGGCTGTCGAGATCGCCCTCGACGAGCTGCGGCGCGTCGCCGGGAGCGACGTGCCCGGCGAGCTGGATCCGGGCCTGGTACTGGTCGGACCAGAAGTACGGCGGCCGGGCCGGCGGGGCCGCCGGTGTGCGTGACAGCAGCGTGCGGGCTGCCGTCCTCGGCTGCTCGGTCGCGTTGGTCCAGTGCTCGATGCGTGCGTGCTGCCCGGTGAACGGGTTGGGGCAGTGGGCGACGTCGCCCACGGCGACCACGCCCGGAACGCTCGTTGCGCAACCGGCGTCGCACACCACCCCGTCGTCCACCAGCACGCCGGAACCGGCCAGCCAGTCGGTCGCCGGCCGGACCCCGACGCCGACCACGACGACGTCGGCGGGCAGCAGCCGCCCATCCGCGAGCCGCACGCCCGTGACGCGGCGCTCGCCGGTGAGGCTCGCGACGGCGATGCCGCAGAGCAGGCGAACCCCGTGGTCGGTGTGGAGCGAGGAGCAGACCAGTCCCATCTCGCGTCCCAGGGCCCGTTCGAGCGGTACCTCGGCGGCCTCGACGACGGTGACCTCCAGGCCGAGCGCGTGGGCGGTGGAGGCGACCTCGGCGCCGATGAAGCCCGCGCCGATGACCACGACGCGGGGCAGGCCGCTCAGGAGTGCCCCGCGCAGGGCCACGGCGTCGTCCAGGGTGCGCAGCGTGTGGACGCCGGCCAGGCCCTCGGTCCCCGGGATCGTACGGGGGACGGCGCCGGTCGCGACCACGACCGCGTCGGCGCGAAGCTCCCGGCCGTCGGCCAGGGCGAGGGTGCGGGTGGCGGGGTCCAGTCGTGCCGCCCGCCGGCCGAGCAGCCACCGCACGGCCAGGTCCGCGTACTCGTCCGGGCTGCCGAGCGCGAGCGCGTCGGCGTCCAGGTCGCCCCTGAGGAAGCCCTTGGACAGCGGCGGGCGGTCGTACGGCTGGTGGCGCTCCTCGCCGACGACGGTGATCGAGCCGTCGTAGCCCTCCTCGCGGAGTGCGCGGACCATGCTCAAGCCCGCCAGTGAGGCTCCGACGACGGCGATCGACTTCATGCCGGTTCGCCGAGCGTGACGTGGAGGAGGACGTGGCCGTCCTCCACGGTGACCCGGTGTGTCTGCAGCGGCTCCTTGGCCGGCAGGCAGGTCGGCCGACCGGTGCGAAGGTCGAACGAGGCCGCGTGGAGGGGGCATTCGACGAAGCAGCCCTCCAGCCAGCCGTCGGCGAGCGAGGCGTCCTGGTGGGTGCAGGTGTCGTCGACGGCGTAGACGACACCGTCGGCGTTGAAGAGGGCGACCGGTGCCGCTACACCGTCCGTCACCCGGAGCGCCTCGCCCGGGGGCAGGTCTTCGATCCGGCACACCGTGATCATGGGAACCTCCCGTGTATCGTATGACGCAACAAAGTTCGTCATTCGCAACATGGTTGCGACCCTCCCGGGCCTTGTCAAGAGGGCGCCCATGGCCCCCCTTGGACGGCCGCGCAGGGTGCATACTGTTGCGTTATGAGCAACAGTCAGACGGAGTCCCCGGTGCAGTCGGTAGACCGGGCGGTGACCATCCTGGAGATCCTGGCTCGCCGGGGAGAGACGGGCGTCACCGAGATCGCAACGGAGCTGGGGGTGCACAAGTCGACGGCGTTCCGGCTCGCCGCCGCCCTGGAGATGCGCGGACTCGTCGAGCAGTCGGGCGAGCGTGGCAAGTACCGCCTGGGCCTGGGCCTGATCCGGCTCGCCGGCGCCGCGACGGTCCGGATGGACCTGTCCCAGCAGAGCCGGCCGGTCTGCGAGCGGCTGGCCGTCGAGGTCGCGGAGACGATCAACCTGGCGATCCTGGACGGCGACGCGGCCGTCAACATCGACCAGGTCTTCGGCCCTTCGGCCCTCACCACGCACAACTGGATCGGTCAGCGGACGGCCCTGCACGCCACCTCCAGCGGGAAGGTGCTGCTGGCCCACCTGCCCGGCGAGGTGCTGAAGGCCAGGCTGGCCGCCCCGCTGGAGCGGTTCACGCCGCGCACGCTGACCGACTCCGATGCCCTGGTGGAGCAGTTGGAGCAGGTCCGTATGCAGGGCTTCGCCTTCTGTGTCGAGGAGTTGGAGCCGGGCCTGAACGCGGTCGCGGCGCCGGTCTTCGCGCAGAACGGTCAGGTGGTGGCCGCCATCAGCGCCTCGGGTCCCTCCTTCCGGCTGACCGAGGGCCGGATCCCGGAGGTGGCCGCCGCGGTGCGGTCCGCAGCTGAGCAGGTTTCGGCCCGGCTGGGGTACCTCCGCTTGGAGTGAGCCTGGCGCGGGAGCGGGGCGCCGGACGTCCCGGTGCCCCGCTCGGATGCTCAGGACTCGGTCGCCACCGCCTCGGCGAAGCCCTCGCCCGCGCTCCGCGGTGCGCCGCCCCGGCGGTAGCGCAGGTAGAGCAGGCCGCCGATCGCCGCGATCGCAGCGGTGAACACGATGGCGCCCCACTGGTAGTACCAGTGGTCGTTGCCGTAGACGGCGGCCCGCGGCCACGCCAGGTTGACGGTCATGGCCACGCCGTAGAGCACGGCCACGATGTTCACCACGAGCCCCCGGCGGCCCATGCTGAAGTACGGGCCGTGGTCCGCCCGGGGCCATTGGCCTCGCAGGCGCTGCAGCAGCATCGGGGCGGTGACCAGCAGGTAGGGGATGTAGAAGAGCAGGATGGCGACCGAGGTGAGGATGTAGAAGACCCGCTGGTTGCCGATGTTGACGAGCAGGAGGGCGATGGTCAGCACACCGGTGATGACGGCGGGCAGCACCGGGGTGCCGGACTTGGGGGAGACCTTGGCGATCGAGGTGCCGAAGGGAAGGCGTCCGTCGCGGGCCATCGAGAAGAGCAGTCGGATGGCGGCCGTCTGCACGGCGAGACAGCAGACCGTGATGGCGATCGCCGAGCAGACCAGGAAGACGTCTCCGAGGCCGGTGCCGAGCGCGCTCTTGATCAGGTAGGGCATGCCGAGCGTGCCGAGTTCCTGCGCCTTGATGTTCCCGACCGCCATCATGCCGACGAGCATGAGCAGTCCGCCCGCGAGGAAGGCGGCGGTGAGCGCGCGCAGGATGGCGCGGGGAGCGTGCCGGCGCGGCTCCTTGGTCTCCTCGGCCAGCGATCCGGCGGTGTCGAAGCCGTAGAAGACGTACGCGCTCATGATCGAGGCCACCAGGAAGGCTCCGAGGTAGCCCCAGGAGTGGCCGGCCCCGGTGCCATGGGTCTGCAGGACGACCTGCGGACCGCGCTTGATGTGCACGGCCAGCATGATGATGAGCAGGGTGACGGCGATCAGTTCGACCGCGACGCCGAAGTTGTTGATCTTCGCGATCAGCCGGACGCCGATGATGTTGACGATGGTCGTGAAGACGATCAGGCCCAGGGCGAGCAGGATCGCGTTCTTGGCACCGTTGGGCGTCGTGGTCTGCCCGGCGTCGTCGGCGCCGCCGACGATCTCGAAGGCCAGCGAGACCTGCGGCAGGATGATCTGGTAGGCGACCGCCACGGCGGCCGCGGTGACGACCGCCCCCACGGTCATGATCCAGCCGGACATCCATGAGACGGCCGGCCGCGCTATCTGCTTGGACCACTGGTAGACGGAGCCGGCCAGCGGGAACTGGCCCGCCATCTCGGCGAAGCAGAGGGCCACCGCCCCCTGGCCGATGAAGACCAGCGGCCAGGTCCAGATGAAGGCCGGGCCACCGGAGGCGAACCCGAAGCCGAAGAGTTGGAAGACGCCGGTCATGATCGAGATGTAGCTGAAGCCGGCGGCGAAGCTGGAGAAGGAGCCGAGAGAACGCTCCAGCTCCTGGCGGTAACCGAAGCGGGCGAGGTCCGCGGTGTCGTCGGTCGGCGAGGGAGCCGTGCTGGTCCCGCTGGTGGTTCCTGGATTGCTCAAGATCGCTCCAGAGGCATGCAGGCAGGGGTGTGGGGGAGGTGCGTGCTGCGAGGACCGGTGGACCCAGGGCGAAGTGATGCTGCGTCAGCCGCCGAACCAGTGCTGGGCCACGGGGATGACGGTGCGCCAGACGTGCTTGGTCTCCTGGTACTCGCGAAGCCCGGACGGCCCGAGTTCGCGGCCGGTGCCGGACTGCTTGAACCCACCCCATTCGGCCTGCGGCACGTAGGGGTGGTAGTCGTTGATCCAGACGGTGCCGAGGCGGAGCCGGGCCGCGACCCGCTCGCCTCGTCCGGCGTCCTGGGTCCACACGGCGCCGGCCAGACCGTAGGGGGTGTCGTTGGCCAGGGCCACCACCTCGTCCTCCTCGTCGAAGAGTTCGACCGTGAGGACGGGGCCGAACACCTCCTCGCGCACCACCGTCATGCCGGCGTGGCAACTGTCGAGCACGGTGGGTCGCAGGAAGAAGCCTGCCTGGAGCTCCGGCTCGGTGGGCCGGCCGCCGCCGGCTCGGAGCACCGCGCCCTCGGCGAGTGCGCCCGCGAGCAGGCGCTCGACCTTCTCCCGGTGTTCCGCGGAGACCAGTGGGCCGGTCTCGGTGCCCTTCTCCAGCCCGTTGCCGAGCCGGATGAGGTCGGCGCGGCGGGCCAGCTCGGCGGTGAAGTCGGCATGCAGGCTTCGGTGCAGCAGCAGTCGTGAGCCGGCGGAGCAGACCTGGCCGGAGTGCAGGAAGGCGGCGGTGAGCGCGAAGTCGACCGCGGCGTCCAGGTCGGCGTCGGCGAAGACGATGTTGGGGTTCTTGCCGCCGAGTTCCAGGGCGACCTTCTTGACCGTGTCGGCCGCCGCCCGCATCACCGAGCGGCCGGTGGCGAGACCGCCGGTGAAGGAGACCAGGTCGACCTCGGGGTGTTCGGCCAGGGCGGCGCCGACGGCGCCGCCGCCCAGGACCAGGTTGGCGGTGCCGCTGGGCGCGCCGGCCTGCTCCAACTGCTCCTGGAGCAGCCGGAAGAGGCGGATCGTGGTCATCGGGGTGAGCTCGCTGGGCTTGGCCACCACGGTGTTGCCAGCCACCAGGGCCGGGGCGAGCTTCCAACAGATCTGCAGCAGCGGGTAGTTCCACGGCGTGATCAGCGCGCAGACGCCCACCGGTTCGTACACCACGCGGCTGATCGCGTCGGGCCGTCCGGTCTCGACCGTGCGGCCCGCGTCGGAGGCCGACAGTGCCGCGTAGTAGCGGAGTACGGCCGTGGCGTCGTCGACGTCGGCGCGGCTCTCCGACAGGGTCTTGCCGGTGTCGAGCGTCTCCAGCAGGGCCAGTTCCTCGCGGTGCTCCTGGAGTGCGTCGGCGGTGACCGTCAGGACGCCCGCGCGGCGAGCGGCCGGGGCGTGGGCCCAGGAGCCCTCGTCGAAGGCCGCCCGCGCGGCGCGTACGGCCCGGTCCGCGTCGACGGCTGACGCTTCGGCGACCAACGCCAGCGCGGACGCGTCGAACGGATTGACGATGGCTCGCTGCCGGCCGTCCTCGGCTGTCGTCCAGCCGCCGTCGATCAGCAGACAGGCGGGGTCACTGGTCAGGGGCACAGGCTGCCACCTCTCGATGAGTTGCGCGATACGAGACGTCTGTCTTCATGCGCAACTTTGCGGCGAGTATGGAAGGGCCTCAAATCCCTGTCAAGAGGGCGGTTCCCCGAGTGCCGCCGTGGACCCCTGGCGGCTGCTGACGGCGGGCTCTTGACAGCTCACACTGTGAGGCCGAGTCTGTTTCTTATTGCGCAGCCAGCTGCGCAATATGCAACTCCCCTGCTGTCCTAGCCGTTCGGGACGTCGGGCCGTCCCCGCTGTTCGGGACGCCGGCCGACCCCCAGCCCGCCGCAGCTACCTCCCGAGGGGATGGATGCCTTGACAGTCCAACCGAAAGTCGTGATCGTCGGTGCCGGGATCGTCGGCTGCGCGCTGAGCGACGAACTCACCGCACGCGGCTGGACCGACGTCACCGTGCTGGAGCAGGGCCCCCTCTTCGCCACCGGCGGGTCGAGTTCGCACGCACCCGGTCTGGTGTTCCAGACCAATTCCTCCAAGACCATGACGGAGTTCGCCTCCTACACCGTCCGGAAGTACGCGGCGCTGACCCTCGACGGCCAGTGGTGCTTCCGACAGGTCGGCGGGCTTGAGGTGGCCACCACCGCGCAGCGGCTCGCCGAGCTGAACCGCAAGCACGGGCTGGCCGCCTCCTGGGGGGTGGCGGGTGCGCTGCTCGACCCCGAGCAGTGCGCCGCTCTGCACCCGCTGCTCGACGCGGGCCAGGTGCTCGGCGGTCTGCACGTGCCCACCGACGGACTGGCCAAGGCCGTGCGCGCCGGCGAGGCACAGGCCCGGCGGGCGATCGAGCGCGGTGCCCGCTTCCTGCCCCACCACACCGTCACCGGGATCGAGTCGGCGGGCGGTAGGGTCACCGCCGTCGCCACCGACCGGGGCGGTTTCCCAGCCGACGTGGTCGTCTCCTGCGCCGGGTTCTGGGGGCCGAAGATCGGCCGGATGGCCGGGCTCACCGTCCCGTTGGTGCCGCTGGCCCACCAGTACGCCAGGACCACCCCGGTCCCCGCGCTGGCCGGCCACAACAGCGAGGCGCTGGAAGCCTCCAAGCCGATCCTGCGCCACCAGGACCGCGACCTCTACTACCGCGAGCACGGCGACCGGATCGGCATCGGCTCCTACGCCCACCGCCCGCTGCCCGTCGACCTCGACGACGTCGCGCACCCGAGTGCCGGCGCGCCCTCGATGCCCTCGATGCTGCCGTTCACCGCAGCGGATTTCGAGCAGGCCTGGGCCGACTCGCAGGAACTGCTGCCCGCGCTCGCCCGGACCAAGGTGGAGGAGGGCTTCAACGGCATCTTCTCCTTCACTGCCGACGGCTTCCCGCTGATGGGCGAGTCGCCGCAGCTGCGCGGCTTCTGGGTCGCGGAGGCGGTATGGGTGACCCACTCGGCAGGCGTGGCCAAGGCGATGGCCGAGTGGCTGGTCGAGGGCACGCCGCGCACCGACGTGCACGAGTGCGACCTGAACCGCTTCGAGCCAGTCCAGCTCGCCCCCTCCTACGTGCATCAGCGCAGCTGCCAGAACTTCGTCGAGGTCTACGACATCATCCACCCCTTGCAGCCCATGGAGGAGCCGCGCCCGCTGCGGGTCAGCCCCTTCCACGCCCGCCAGCGCGAACTCGGCGCCCACTTCCTTGAGGCCGCCGGCTGGGAGCGGCCGCACTGGTACGAGGCCAACGCCGGTCTGGCCGAGGTGGCTTCGATCCCCGGCCGGGGTGCCTGGGCCTCGCGCTACTGGTCTCCGATCGCGGGCGCCGAGGCGCTGGCCACCCGCGAGCGCGTGGCGATGTACGACATGACCCCGCTCAAGCGGCTGGAAGTCACCGGCCCCGGCTCGCTCGCCTTCCTGCAGTACCTGACCACCAATCAGCTCGACAAGCCGGTCGGCTCCGTCACCTACACCCTGCTGCTGGACGAGACCGGCGGCGTACGCAGCGACCTGACGGTGGCCCGGCTCGGCCCGGGCCACGGTTCTGGTGAACGCTGGCAGGTCGGCGCCAACGGTAACCTCGACCTCGACTGGCTGACCCGCCACCTGCCCGACGACGGTTCGGTCCAGGTCCGCGACATCACCGCCGGCACCTGCTGCATCGGCCTCTGGGGCCCGCGCGCCCGCGACCTGGTCCAGCCGCTCACCGAGACGGACTTCTCGCACCAGGCCTTCGGCTACTTCAAGGCGAAGCAGGCCTACCTCGGCAACGTGCCGGTCACCGCGATGCGGCTGTCCTACGTCGGCGAACTCGGCTGGGAGCTGTACACCACCGCCGACTGCGGCCCCAAGCTGTGGGACACCCTCTGGGCCGCCGGGCAGTCGCTCGACGTCCTCGCCGCCGGCCGCAGTGCCTTCAACAGCCTGCGCCTGGAAAAGGGTTACCGCTCCTGGGGCACGGACCTGACCGCGGAGCACAACCCCTTCGAGGCGGGACTCGGCTTCGCCGTCCGGATGGACAAGGGCGACTTCCTCGGGCGGCAGGCACTGCTGGGCATCACCGAGGAGACGGTCTCGCGCCGGCTGGTCTGCCTGCTGCTCGACGATCCACAGGCCGTGGTCATGGGCAAGGAGCCGGTGTACGTGGATGGCGTCCCCGCCGGGTACGTCACCAGCGCCGCCTACGGGTACAGCATCGGCGCCTCCCTCGCCTACGCCTGGCTGCCTCGGGCTGCTGCCGGCCCCGCCACCCGGGTGACCGTGGAGTACTTCGGCGAGCAGCTGCCCGCGACCATCACCGAGGAGCCGCTGTTCGACCCGAAGATGGCCCGCATCCGCCGTTGACAGCACGGCCGTTGACGTCGGCCGCTGGCACCGGCCTTTGACGGCACCGCCGTTGGCAGCACCGCTGTTGACAGCCCGGTCATTGAAAGCCCGCAGCCGACCCTGACGAAAGGCACACCGCCGTGGCCGCGACCGAACTCCCGCCGAGCCTGCTCCCCACCCTCCCCGGCTCCTCCTACACCGACCCGCAGGTCTTCGCGCTGGAACAGGAGAAGATTTTCGAGCAGATGTGGTTCTGCGCCGTGCGGGCGGGTGACCTCGACAAGCCGGGCAAGTTCCAGACCGTGCAGGTCGGCCGGGAGAGCGTGCTGGTGACCCGGGCCCGGGACAACAGCGTCAAGGCGTTCCTCAACATCTGCCGCCACCGTGGCGCGCGACTGTGCACGGAGGAGACCGGCGAGGTCAAGAGGGCCTTCCAGTGCCCCTACCACGCCTGGACCTACGGCCTGGACGGCAAGCTGATCGCCGCGCCCAACCTGACCGGCATGCCGGACGTGGACCGCACCACCTACGGCCTGGCCCCGGTGCACGTGCGCCAATGGCTCGGCTACGTGTGGGTGTGCCTGGCCGAGGAACCGCCCTCCTTCGAGGCGGACATCATCGGCGCGGCGACCGAGCGGCTCGGCGATCCGGCCGCCATCGACCGCTACCAGACCCACGAACTCTCGGTCGGCCGCCGGATTCGCTACGAGGTGCGTGCCAACTGGAAGTTGATCATCGAGAACTTCATGGAGTGCTATCACTGCGCGACCATCCACCCCGAACTGACCGAGGTGCTACCGGAGTTCGCCGACGGATACGCCGCGCAGTACTACGTCGGGCACGGTGCGGAGTTCGCCGGTGAGGTCCAGGGATTCACCGTCGACGGCAGCGCGGGCGTGGACCGGATCCCGACCGTCTCCGAGGACCAGGACCGCAGGTACTACGCGATCACGATGAAGCCGCAGGTCTTCGTCAACCTGGTGCCCGACCACGTCATCGTGCACCGGATGTACCCGCTCGCCGCAGACCACACCGTCGTGGAGTGCGACTGGCTCTTCCTCAAGGACGTGGTCGAGACGGGCCGCGACGTCTCCCGCTCGGTGGAGCTGTTCCACCGGGTAAACGTGCAGGACTTCGACGCCTGCGAGCGCTGCCAGCCCGCCATGGACTCGCGCGCCTACCGGGCCGGCGGCGTGCTGGTCCCGAGCGAGCACCACATCGCGGCGTTCCACGAGTGGGTCACCGACCGGCTGCGCAGCTGACGGGTCCTTTTCCGCCTACAGGAAGGCTGAGTTCGATGTCCCAGCAGGTCAAGGGTGTTGTCGCAGGTGGCAAGGGTCAGGCGGTGCGGGTCGAGGCGATCGTCGTGCCCGATCCGGGGCCGGGGGATGCGGTGGTGAAGGTCCAGGCCTGCGGGGTCTGCCACACCGATCTGCACTACCGGGAGGGCGGGATCAACGACGAGTTCCCGTTCCTGCTGGGGCACGAGGCGGCCGGCGTGGTGGAGGCGGTGGGGGAGGGGGTGACCGAGGTCGCGCCAGGCGACTTCGTGATCCTCAACTGGCGTGCGGTGTGCGGGCAATGCCGCTCCTGCCGGCGCGGGCGGCCGAAGTACTGTTTCAACACGCACAACGCCAAGCAGCGGATGACGCTGCTGGACGGTACCGAACTCTCGCCGGCGCTGGGTATCGGCGCGTTCGCGGAGAAGACGCTGGTCGCGGCCGGGCAGTGCACCAAGGTGGATCCGGCGGCTGCTCCGGCGGTGGCCGGCTTGCTGGGCTGCGGGGTGATGGCGGGGCTGGGCGCGGCGATCAACACCGGTGGTGTGGGCCGCGGTGACAGCGTCGCGGTGATCGGCTGCGGGGGTGTCGGCGGTGCCGCGATCACGGGAGCGCGGCTGGCCGGCGCGGCGAAGATCATCGCGGTGGACATCGACGACCGCAAGCTCGCCACGGCACTGAAGCTTGGGGCCACCCACACCGTCAACTCCGCCGCCGGGGACGCCGTGGAGAAGATCCGCGCGCTGACCGGCGGCAACGGCGCCGATGTGGTGATCGAGGCGGTCGGCCGCCCCGAGACGTACAAGCAGGCGTTCTACGCCCGCGACCTGGCCGGCACCGTGGTGCTGGTCGGCGTGCCCACCCCGGAGATGACCTTGGAGCTGCCGCTGCTGGACGTCTTCGGGCGCGGCGGCGCACTGAAGTCCTCCTGGTACGGCGACTGCCTGCCCAGCCGCGACTTCCCGATGCTGATCGACCTCCACCTGCAGGGCCGGCTCGACCTGGACGCCTTCGTCAGCGAGACCATCGCGCTGGACAGCGTCGAGGACGCCTTCGTCCGCATGCACAAGGGCGACGTGCTGCGCTCGGTGGTCGTGTTCTGAGTTCAGGGCACACATCGTTCTTTGAGCCCCGCAGCGTGCGCTGCGGGGCTCAAAGAACGACCTCGTCAGGGCGCGAGCGGCGGTTGCCGGTATTCCTCCATCGCGTCGAGCAGCCAGTCCGCCAGGTACTGCGCGAAGGACCCGCGTACCAGCAGCCGGTAGGTCGGCTCCGCATCGACCTGGTGGAGGATCACGTTGACCTTCGAGAGCAGGGTCTGAGCGCAGCGGCCCGGACCGAAGGTGCGCGGGTGCAGGTCCAAGGCACAGCCCTTCTCCAGCACCTGGCGGGCTGCGGGGCCGGCCAGTTCGAGCGTGGTGCGGTTGGCGGAGACGTCCACCACCGATCCGGGCTCGCTCTCCAGCGCCGCGTTCAGCAGGTCCGCCGTCGCGGGCGCGGAGCCGTCCGGGCCGATGAGCAGCCACTGCTGCGGGCCCAGCCAGAGCACCCGCAGGTCGCCCGCCTGGACGGCGGTGTCCGGGGCGGTCGGCAGCGGCTCGCCCAGTGCCGATGCGATCCGCTCAACAGCCGCGCTGCGTGGGTAGAGCTGGAGGTCGAGCTGGGCCAGGAAGGGCACCTCGCGCAGCCGCACACTCCGCTCACCGGTGGTCGAGTGCTCAGCGAAGACGTCGGCGAGGTGCCCGAGCGGGCTGCGTCGCAGGGTGGTGTCAGCCGTCACGGCGGGTTCCCTTCGGATCGTAGAGAACGGTGTCGGTGATGGTGGCGGCGATCACGCCGCCGGGCAGCGGCGCGTACACCGTCTCGCCCAGCCGCTCCCGCCCTCCCGCGACGAGTGCCAGGGCGAAGGTGCGGCCGAGCGCCGCGCTGCGGTAGCTGGAGGTGACGTGTCCCAGCGCCCGCGTGGGCGGAGCGACTTCGGCATCCGCCACGAGTTGCGCGCCTTCCGGCAGCAGCACGGCGGGGTCCACCGGCAGCAGGCCGACCAGCTGCCTGCGGTCGGTGCGTGCGGTGTCCGCGCGGCCGAAGGAGCGCTTGCCGATGAAGTCCTTCTGCCGGGAGACGACCCACTCCATGCCGAGATCCTGTGGGGTGACCGTGCCGTCGGTGTCCTGGCCGACGATGGGGTAGCCCTTCTCGGCGCGTAGTACGTGCATGGTCTCGGTGCCGTAAGGGGTGATGCCCAGGGGTTTGCCGGCCTGGATCACCGACTCCCAGGTGGCGAGGCCGTACCAGCTCGCGACGTTGATCTCGAAGGCCAGTTCGCCGGAGAAGGAGATCCGGCAGATCCGCGCCGAGACGCCGTTGGCCAGGCGTGTCTGACGTGCCGTCATGAAGGGGAAGGCGTCGTTCGACACGTCCAGATCCGGGGCGAGGGCGGCGACGACCTCGCGGGATCCGGGGCCGACCACCGCGACCGTGGCCCACTGCTCGGTCACCGAGGTGAACCGCACGCGCAGCCCGGGCCATTCGGTCTGCAGCCACTCCTCCAGCCAGTCGAGGACGCCTGCGGCGTTCCCGGTCGTGGTCGTCATGACGTAGCGGTCGTCGGCCAGGCGTACGGTCACGCCGTCGTCGAAGACCATGCCGTCGGCGCGGCACATCACGCCGTACCGCGCGGAGTTGACGGCCAGCTTGGCGAAGGCGTTGGTGTAGACCCGGTTCAGGAACTCGCCGGCGTCGGGGCCGATGACCTCGATCTTGCCGAGGGTGGTGGCGTCCATCACGCCGACGCCCTCGCGGGCCGCGCTGCACTCGCGCAGGACGGCCGCCTCCATCGACTCCCCGGGCTGCGGGTAGTACCAGGGGCGCTTCCACTGGCCGACGTTCTCGAAGACGGCGCCGTGCTGGACGTGCCAGGGATGGATCGCGGTGGTGCGCACCGGATCGAAGAGGGCACCGCGTTCGCGGCCGGCGAGCAGCGCGAAGGAGACCGGTACGTACGGGCCGCGGAAGGTGGTCGTGCCGACCTCGCCCGGCGAGCGGGCGCCGAGCAGCCGGGCGATGACGCCGGTGGCGCTCACCCCGGACGCCTTGCCCTGGTCGTGCGCGGTGCCGATGGTGGTGTACCGCTTGATGTGCTCGACCGAGCGCATCCCGGCCCGGATCGCGCGCTGCACGTCCGCGACCGTCGCGTCTCGCTGGAGGTCGACGAAGTGGTCGCTCCATTCGGACGGGTCGCCGTCCTCGCCGGGTACCACCCACACCGGTCGTGGCCGAGAGGGCCGGCCGCCACCGGAGTCGGGCGGGTACGGGGGTCCGCCCGGCCGAAGGCCGGGGGAGGGCACGGCGACCGGGAAGCCGGCCAGTCCGGCCGCTCCGGCCCCGGCGGCGAACCCGTCGTCGAGGCACCCGGCCAGGTCGAGGATGCCGCGCGCGGCGCCGACGCAGTCGACATGCTGCGCTGCCTCTGCGGGGACGAATGCGGCCAGTTCCTCGTCGTACCGCAGGCTGCCCTGGGACTGGCTCCACAGCTGAACGGCCGGGCTCCAGCCCCCCGAGACGGCGAGCAGGTCGCACGCCATCTCGCGGACGGGGCTGCTGATCGCATCGTCGGTATCGAGAGCGGCGATCCGCACCGCCGCCACGCGCGCTTCGCCCCGGGCGCCGACCACGGCCGATCCGACGATGACCTCGATTCCGGTGCGGCGCGCGGAGTCCACCAGGTCGGCGGGCGGCTGGGGCCGGGTGTCGACCAGCGCTGCCACCTCCGCGCCGGCCGCGACCAGGTCGAGCGCGGTGGCGTAGGCGTGGTCGTTGGTGGTGAGGACGACGGTGCGGTAGCCGGGGAGCACGGCGTACCGGTTCACGTACGCGCGCACGGCGGCGGCAGACATCACGCCTGGCAGGTCGTTGCCTGCGAAGACCATCGGCCGCTCGTGGGAGCCGGTCGCCAGGACCACCCGCCGGGCCCGGATGTGCCACAGCCGCTGCCGGGAGATGCCGGGGACCGGGTGCGGGCCGAGGTGGTCGGTGCGGTGCTCGGCGACGAGCAGGTAGTTGTGGTCGTAGTAGCCGGTCGCCGTCGACCTGGTGAGGATCCGAGTGTCGGCCTGTGCGGCCAACTCCGCACGGACGTCCTCCACCCAGTCGAGCGCCGGACGACCGTCGATCTTCTCCCGCCCGGCGAGCAGGGACCCGCCGAGTTCCGGCTGGTCGTCGACCAGGACGACCCGGGCGCCGGAGCGTCCGGCGGCGAGGGCGGCGGCCAGGCCGGCCGGGCCGCCGCCGACGACCAGGACGTCGGTGTGGACGTGCATCTTGTCGTAGACGGCTTCGTCGGGCGCCGGGTCGAGGCGGCCGAGGCCGCGCAGGCTGGTCGCCGAGAGGCCCTCGTACAGTTCGACCGTCGTCGCGAGCCGCATCGGCTCCGAACAGGGCCCGTCGATCTGGACCAGGGCGTTGGGCTCCTCGACTCCGGCCGTGGCGATGCCGCGTGGCCGCCCGCGGTGGAGGCTGGGCGCGGTGTGCAGCACGCCGTTGGCGATTAGGGCGGAGGCGAGGGTGTCGCCTCGCAGTCCGGTGTACTCCACGCCGTCGAAGGTGAAGCGCAGGGGAGCGGAGCGGTCGACCCGTCCGCCGTGCGGGAGGCGGCGCGGGTCGGTCGGCGGATGGGTCGGTGGGTCGGTCGGCGGATTGGTCATGGGATCACCGGCTTCGGCTGACCGGCCGGGTACACGGCCAGGATCTCGTGGGTGACGGTGTGTCGGATCAGGTTGAACCAGCGCCGGCATCCGGCGGCGTGTGACCAGCGCTCCGCGAAGGGGCCCTTGGGGTTGTCACGGACGAAGAGGTACTCGGCCCACTCGCTGTCGGACAGGCCCTCGGGGTTCGCCGGGTAGGCGACATGGGCCTGGCCGCCGTAGTGGAACTCGAGCTCTTCTCGTTCGCCGCACCAGGGACAGGCGATCAGCAGCATTCTGACTCCTAGTGCGCGACGGCGGCGGCGCCGTGCTCGTCGATGAGCGCGCCGGTGGTGAACCGTTCCAGCGCGAAGGGCTCGGCCAGCGGGTGCGGCTCGCCGGTGGCGATGGTGTGCGCGTACACCCACCCGGAGGAGGGCGTCGCCTTGAACCCGCCGGTGCCCCACCCGCAGTTGAGGTAGAGGTTCTCGATCGGCGTCGGGCCGATGATCGGCGAGGCGTCGGGGGTGACGTCGACGATGCCGCCCCAGGTCCGCAGGACGTGCGCCCGTGCGAAGATCGGGAACAGTTCGAGCGCGGCGGCCATCTGATGCTCGATCATGTGGAACGACCCGCGCTGCCCGTAGCCGTTGTAGGAGTCCACGCCCGCGCCCATCACCAGCTCGCCCTTGTGCGCCTGGCTCACGTACACGTGCACATGGTTGGACATCACGACGGTCGGGTGTACGGGTTCCAGCAGTTCGGAGACGAGGGCCTGCAAGGGATGGCTCTGAACGGGGAGCCGCAGTCCGGCCAGGTCGGCGAGGACGCTGCTGTGCCCGGCGGCGGCCAGCGCGACCCTCCCCGCGTTGATCGGCCCCCGGTTGGTCCGCACGCCGATCACGCGGTCGCCGTCGCGCAGGAATCCGGTGACCTCGCAGTCCTGGATCAGGTCGACGCCGTACTCGTCCGCCCTGCGCGCCAGTGCCCAGGCGACATGGTCGTGCTTGGCGATGCCGGCCCGCGGCTGCAAGGTCGCGCCGAGCACCGGGTAGCGCACGTCGGGAGAGGTGTTGACGATCGGACAGAAGTCACGGACCTGGTCGGTGTCCAGCCACTCGGCGTCGACCCCGCCGAGCCGGTTGGCGTTCACCCGGCGGGTGCCCTCGCGGACGTCCTGCAAGGTGTGGGCCAGGTTGAGCACGCCGCGCTGGCTGAACAGGAAGTCGTACTCCAACTCCTGGGGCAGCACCTCCCAGAGCTTCAACGCGTGCTCGTAGAGCGCTGCGCTCTCCTCGCACAGGTAGTTCGACCGGATGATGGTGGTGTTCCGGGCCATGTTGCCGCCGGCCAGCCAACCGCGATCGAGGACGGCGACGTTGGTGATGCCGTGGTTGCGGGCCAAGTAGTAGGCGGTGGCGAGCCCGTGGCCTCCCGCGCCGACGATGATCACGTCGTAGGAGCGCTTGGGGTCGGGGGTGCGCCACAGCCAGTCGGGGTGTTCGGGCAACCGGTGGGACATCGCGGACTCCTGGAAAGGTGCGGCGTCGGTGTCAGTGGAAGACGACTGTGCGGACGCCGTTGAGCGGGACCAGGCGTTCCACGTGCCACTGCACGGCGTGAGCCAATGCGAATCACCTCCTCAAAGCTGTTTCAGACTACGCACGCTGTTGCGTAAAGCACAACAGGATGACAAGAGGAGGTGGAGAGCCTTGACGAGCCTTGGATCGATCCGGAGACTGTTGCGCAATCTGAACGCAGTCTCACTTAGGGAAACGCTCGACTGGAGAAACGCTCGACCTCCAGAGCTGAACTCGCCACCCCGCCAGACTCGCAGAATCGGCGTCACCTCTCCCCGGGTGAGCCCCCCCCATGGCCTCGCTATCGCCCGACCACCGCCCGGTTTGGTACCGCACCCTCCCAGGTGCCGAGAGCAACGGCAGGAACACCCATGACCTTGCAGCAGTACGACTTCATCATCGTCGGCGGAGGTTCTGCCGGCTGCGCGCTCGCGGCCCGGCTCAGCGCCGACCCCGCCAACCGCGTGCTGGTGCTGGAGGCCGGCCGGCCGGACTACCTGTGGGACGTCTTCATCCACATGCCGGCCGCCCTGACCTTCCCGATCGGCAGCCGCTTCTACGACTGGAAGTACCAGTCCGAGCCGGAACCGTTCATGAACGGGCGCAAGATCTACCACGCCCGCGGCAAAGTCCTCGGCGGCTCCAGCAGCATCAACGGCATGATCTTCCAGCGCGGCAACCCGCTCGACTACGAGCGCTGGGCCGCCGACCCCGGCATGAAGGACTGGGACTACGCCCACTGCCTCCCCTACTTCAAGCGGATGGAGAACTGTCTCGCCGACCAGGAGGGCGCCCGCGGCGGAGCCTCCCCCAGCCTCCGGCCGGGGGTGCCCCCAGATCGTCACTTCCGCGGACACCAGGGTCCCCTTGTCCTGGAGCGCGGACCGGTCTCCAATCCGCTGTTCTCGGCGTTCTTCGAGGCCGTCCAGCAGGCAGGCTACCCGCTGACCGACGACGTGAACGGCTACCGCCAGGAGGGCTTCGCCGCGTTCGACCGCAACCTGCGCCGCGGCCGCCGCCTCAGCGCCGCCCGCGCCTACCTGCACCCGGTCAAGGACCGCCCCAACCTCGACGTGCAGACCCGCGCCCTGGTCACCCGCGTCCTCTTCGACGGCAAGCGCGCAGTCGGCGTGGAGTACGGTCAGGGCGGCACGCTGCACCGGGTGAGCGGTGGCAAGGTGATCCTCTCCGGCGGTGCCATCAACTCCCCGCAGCTGCTCCAGCTCTCCGGGGTGGGCAACGCCGCGGAGCTGGACGCACTCGGCATCAGGACCGTCCAGCACCTGCCCGGCGTCGGCGAGAACCTCCAGGACCACCTGGAGGTGTACGTGCAGCACGCGTGCAAGCAGCCGGTGTCGATGCAGCCGGCCATGAAGATGTGGCGGCGCCCCTTCATCGGCGCCGAGTGGCTCTTCCTGCGCAAGGGTCCCGGAGCGACCAACCACTTCGAGGGCGGCGGCTTCGTCCGCAGCAACGACGACGTCGCCTACCCCAATCTGATGTTCCATTTCCTGCCCCTTGCAGTGCGCTACGACGGCTCCGCGCCGGCGGGTGGGCACGGGTACCAGGTGCACATCGGACCCATGTACTCCGACGCCCGCGGCTCGGTGAAGATCAAGTCGAAGGATCCGCGCGAGCACCCCGCACTGAGGTTCAACTACCTCTCCACCGACCAGGACCGCCGGGAATGGGTCGAGGCGATCCGGGTCACCCGCAAGATCCTCGGCCAGGACGCCTTCGCCGAATTCAGCGACGGAGAGATCTCGCCCGGACCGGGCGTCGAGACCGACGAGCAGATCCTGGAGTGGGTGGCCAAGGACGGCGAGACCGCGCTGCACCCCTCGTGCACCGCCAAGATGGGCACCGACGAGATGTCGGTGCTCGACCCGGCCACCCTGGCGGTGCACGGGCTTGAGGGGTTGCACGTGGTCGACGCGTCCTCGATGCCGTACGTGACCAACGGCAACATCTACGCCCCCGTGATGATGCTCGCAGAGAAGGCCGCCGACCTCCTCCTGGGCAACACCCCGCTGGAGCCCGACACCGCCGAGTTCTACCGCCATCGCCACCGCCAGATCTGACTGCACGTCAGACATGGTGGTGGCGATGGATCTACGGCCCTCCCTCCTGCCCCCGCAGGCCGAGCCCGCCCCTACTCCCTGACCCCGGCCCGGAACAGTGCGAGGCCCGGTCGCCGACCGGGCCTCGCACTGTTCCGGGCCGGGCGTCTACCAGGAATCGGTGGTCTCCACGAGCGCGATCACCCGGCCCTGATCATCCTGAACGTCGACGCACACCTGCTGCCGGTCAAGCAGCCGGCCTTCGGCGCGGCAGCCGCCCCAGCTGCCGTTCGTATCCGGGGCCAACTGCCAGCCTGTCTGCGTCAAGTGGTCTCGGAGCTGTCGGACCACCGCGTCATCAGGAAGTCCTGTCGTGCTCCGCACCTGGATCTCCCGCGAGCAGATCGTCTGCGAACCGGAGCCGCAGCCCTCGCGGTTTTCCGCGACGGCCAGCCCGGCGGGCAGGGGCAGTACCTCCGCGCTGGAAGGAGTGGAGGCCAACGGCCCATTGACCACAAGCAGGAAGGCGGTCATCAGGATGTAGCCGAGGCCGATGACGCAGTAGAGGCCCGAGAGGATCAGGCCGAGGACTCCCCGAACCCCGGACGATCTCAGCTTGCGCACCCCGACGCGACGCCCCTCGACAACGATGCCCGTGATGAGGACCGCCACGGTCGCCAACGCGAACACCAGCAGCAGCGTGACCTTCGCGCCGGCGAGGATCCACTCCTCCGCCAGCGCGATCTCGGCCATCACGCAGAGCCCGAGCACGGTCCCGATGATCCAGCCTCCCCTGAACGTTCGGGCCGCCAGCGCCCAGCACACAAGAGGGATTCCGAAGACCAGGATGATCACGACCGACACTCTCTTCTACTCCGATGGGGGAGACCTCTTCACCGGTGGGCATCTTCGCGTGCAGGCACCGTGGCGATCCAGTCGTTCGCCACGGTGTCGACCTTCGGGCAGAACGTGCAGGTCGCTGACGGTCAGGTCGTAGACGCACCCCCTCGGCCAACCCGTTCGGGTACCGCGGGCGGTGTCGGGCTGCCAAGCGCGACGTCGTGTTCGACGGCAGCCGCCCGGCCCAGCAGCACGGCCTGGTGCTGCGTCGGGCTGGTGCTGCGTCGGGCTGGGCGGCGTACTCGTGATCGGTGGCGGACCGTCACACTGCGCGCGATGTGACGGACGGCGTCTCGCTGGTGGACCGTCAGGGGTTACGCGGTGGCCAGAAGTACCCCAGTTCCTTGGCCAGCGCGCCGTTGCCGCCGCAGAACTTCGCGTAGTTCCTCGGGTCCTCCCCGGCCAGCCGGCTCAGGACCTCGGCCGCCTGCTCCTCGGGCGGGCGGCCGTCGTCCGGCACCTCCCACCAGAACTGCAACCCGTCACTGAGCAGGCGCCGGTCACCGGCGACCAGTCCCGGCAGGTGCCAGAAGGTCACCACGACTGTGTTCGGGTCCTCGTGACCGCTGGTCACCCAGCCGGCTCGCGCCTCCCAGCGCAGCAGCAGTTCCGGGCGCTCGGTCAGCCCTGACCTGATCAGTCGGGCTGTGGTCCGGGCGGGCCAGGACCAGGAGCGATCAGCCGTGACCCGGGCGAGTTCGGCGTCGTAGGCGGCGGCATCGAACCGGTAGGCGGGCAGCTCGTCTGCGGTGGAGGAGAGAAGCGGATGCCGCGCGGGCCTGCGCCAGTTGTCCCACACCACCTCGTCGCCCTCGCGGCGGATGGTGACATGGAGCGCACCGCAGCAGCCCTCGGTGCAGTAAGCCTCGGCGAGTTGGACTTCGCGCGGCTCGGGCCCCGCCTGGAGCCGGCCCTGGTCCAGAAGGTACTCGGGGGAGTTGGCGGGCCCGAGGCCGAAGGCTGCGGGCACCAGCGGACGCCCGTCGAGCAGGATCCGGACCTCGACCGGCTCCCGGTCCACGGGCTCGCCCACCACCACCTCGAACCGCAACCGCTCTGCGGGAGACGGCAGTTCGAAGGGTCGCCACCCGGTGCGCCGGATCCAGCCGGCCTGCAGCCGCTGTTCCGGGACGGCACTGCCCGCGCCCGTCTCGACCGCGTCGGCCCACCGGGGTTCGGCGAGCAGCGAGCCGAGCCCCTGGAGCAGCGCTTCGCGCTCGCCGAGTGTCCAGTCCAGCAGCACCCCAGGCCCGCTGCCGAGGTCGAGGGCAAGCGCGAGCAGGGTGGCGTGGTGGGCGACGGTGGCGGGCAGCAGTCGGGCCCGGGGGACGACGCGCTCGTAGAGGGCCCGGGCGTCGGGGTAGGCGGCCAGGTCGGCCCAGTAGTCGCGGGTGCAGCCCATCCGGACCAGCAGGCGGGCGGCCCGGGCGAGGAGCTCGGTGTCGTCGGGGTACCGGTCGAGCAGTTCGGGCAGTCGGGCGGCGGCTGCGATCCGGTGGGCGGTCTCACTGCCGATGAGGCGAGGCGTGACCGTGAGGGCGAGCAGCTCCGCCCGCACGGCGTCCGGCCCGCCCAACCGCACCGCGCGGATCAGCGGACGCAACTGCGGCCGATGGCGGGTCGCGGCGAGCCAGGTTGCGGCAGCGCTCGAGCGGTCGATCCGGTCGAGGGCTGCCACTGCGAGCCCGGAGAACTGGGGGAAGACGCCGAGCAGCGAGAGCGGCGGTTCGTCCTTTGGCTCGCCGACCCGGCCGAGCAGGGCTATGCCCACGCTGACGGCGGTCACGGTGGTGCCGGTGCGGACCAGTTCCCGGGCCAGAGCGCGGGCGGCTTCCTGGTCCGCGCCGGGTAGCGGCAGCGCCTGGACGGCGGACCGGATCACCCAGAGCTGCCGCTTGGGCAGGACGAGGTGGACCAGCCGGTGGTGCAACGTGGCAACGTCGGATGGGAGCGGGGTCAGCGCGGCCCGGACGGCGGCCTCGGCGGCGGCCCGGGTGAGCACGGGCTCGTCGGGTTCCTCCGACCCGTCGCTGCCGGGCAGGGTGGGGAAGTGGTAGTCGCGCTCGGGCGGCAACCGGTCGGGCGACTCGCGCAGCAAGCGGCGGGCCCGGTCGTAGAGGGCGGGTGAGCTGGTGAGCGCCTCGCGCTCGTCCTGGGCGCTCACCGGGCGGAGTTGAACTCGATTCCGTAGGTCATAGGCGCATCGTGACAGGCTGGGGCGGGCGCTGTCGAGTCCATTGTTCCCGGGGCACGGTCCGCCGGTTCGTTGCTGCTCAACCATCCCACCGTGCCCGGCACGGTCGGCTCTTCATGAACGATTCCTGATCTTCTTGTCAGCCGTGCTGAGGCGGGCACGGGCGTCAGTTGCTGCCCGCCTCGACGGTGACGGTGACGGTGACCGAGTGGCATCGCAGCCCGGCGGCAAGCTCGAACTCGGCGAGGAACCTGCGGACTGCGCGGCCCGCGAGGTCCAGGAGGAGAGCGGCTGGGACGTGGCCGCCGGCCCGCTCCTGGACGTCTGGATGTACCAGCCGATCCCCGACCGGCACGTCTTCATCGTCACCTACGGCTGCCGGCTCCTCGGCCCGGAGCAGGCCCCGGTGGTGAGCAACGAGCACAAGGAGGTCGGCCTCTTCGCGAAGAATCAGATCGCTGACCTGGTCATGCCGCAGGGCTACAAGGACTCCATCGCCCGCTGGTACGACCAGCTCGGAGCCGACTGATCCGTCGTGCCCGGACCCGTACTCAACGCGGCACTGTGGCGGACTCCGACTTCGCCGCCGTGCTGCAGTTCGGCGACTCCACCGTGCGCCTGGCCGAGACCCGACGCGCGCCCACGCCAGCAGCGAGAATGCGCCGACGCCGAACAGCAGCATGGCGAAGGTCGGACGGTAGTGCGGGCGATCGCTTGTTCGGGGTATGGGTGTGGCCACAGGAACAGGTAGGCGGAGATCTTATTCCGCACATCAGGCTCGGTGCAGTGCTGCACCACTCGCCGAGTGGAGGCGACCCCGGCTGGCGTTGGATGTTCCTATGAAGCGCCGAACCGGATTGGTGATCTTCGTTGTGCGGATCTTCAACGTTCGGGTGTGAACTGGCTTTCGATCCGGGTATCCATGAGACTCGTCGGTTGGGTGCGGGGCGCCCGAGTGCGCTCGGCCGGCCGGCCCCCTATTGCACCCGAGGTCTACCCTCCCGAAGGCAGAGAGCCCGCTCCCATGCGTTTCTTGAACTCCCAGACCGGCACGATCGACGACCGTTATTCGGGACCGTACGACCTCACGTACGACGACGTCTTCATGGTCCCCAGCCGCTCTGCGGTGAGGTCCCGGCAGGGGGTGGATCTGGCTTCGCACGATGGGACGGGGACCACGATTCCGCTGGTGGTAGCCAATATGACCGCCATCGCGGGGCGACGGATGGCGGAGACGGTGGCCCGGCGGGGTGGGCTGGTGGCGATTCCGCAGGATCTGCCGACCGAGGTGATCGCGGAGGTCATCGGGTGGGTGAAGCAGCGGCACCTGGTGTTCGACACGCCCGTCACGCTGACCCCGGGGGCCACCGTGGCGGATGCGCTGGCGCTGCTGCCCAAGCGGGCGCACGGGGCGCTGGTGGTGGTCGAGGACGGCAGGCCGGTCGGCGTGGTGACCGAGGGTGACTGCCAGGGCGTGGACCGGTTCACCAGCCTGTCCGAGGTGATGTCGCGCGACCTGACGGTGCTCGAGGAGAGCGTGGACCCGCGCGCCGCGTTCGAGGCGCTCGGCGAGGGCCACCGCAAGCTGGCTCCGGTGGTGGACGCGGACGGGCAGCTGGTCGGGATCCTGACCCGCAAGGGTGCGCTGCGGGCCACCCTCTACACCCCGGCCGTGGACGCGGCCGGCAAGCTGCGGGTCGCCGCCACCGTCGGGATCAACGGGGATGTGGCCGGCAAGGCCAAGGCGCTGATCGAGGCGGGTGCGGACGTGCTGGTGGTGGACACCGCGCACGGGCACCAGGAGACGATGATCAACGCGCTGCGCTCGGTGCGGGCGCTGGATCCGCAGGTGCCGATCGTGGCCGGCAACGTGGTGTCGGCGGCGGGTGTGCGTGACCTGGTCGAGGCGGGCGCGGACATCCTCAAGGTCGGCGTCGGCCCGGGCGCGATGTGCACCACCCGGATGATGACGGGCGTCGGTCGGCCGCAGTTCTCCGCGGTGCTGGAGTGCGCCGACGAGGCGCGTCGGCTCGGCAAGCACGTCTGGGCGGACGGCGGGGTGCGGCACCCGCGTGACGTGGCGATGGCGCTGGCCGCCGGCGCCTCCAATGTGATGATCGGCTCCTGGTTCGCCGGGACCTACGAGTCGCCGGGGGACCTGCAGACCGCGCCCGACGGCCGGCAGTACAAGGAGAGCTTCGGCATGGCCTCGGCCCGCGCGGTGCGCAACCGGACGGCCGACGAGTCCGGTTACGACCGGGCGCGCAAGGGGCTCTTCGAGGAGGGCATCTCCACCTCGCGGATGTTCCTCGACCCGGCCCGCCCGGGCGTCGAGGACCTGATCGACTCGATCGTGGCCGGTGTGCGCAGCTCCTGCACCTACGCCGGTGCCGGATCCCTCGAGGAGTTCCACGAGAAGGCGATCATCGGCGTGCAGAGCGCGGCCGGCTACGCCGAGGGCAAGCCGCTGCACTCCAGCTGGGCGTGAGACGGGGTCGGCCCCGGCTAAGAGCCGGGGCCGACCGGCGAAACGAGCCTCAACCGGTGTAGCCCGCCCACAGCTTGGAGAACTGGTACGGCGTCTGCGGGATGTTGGTGCACTTGAACAGCGCACCGGTGCAGGCGTTGCCATCCCGGGTGACCTCCCAGAAGGAGAGCTCGCCGAGGTGGTTCTGCTGCGCGAAGGTCAGCAACTGCTGTGCGTCGGCGGTGCCGAACACCTCGTCGGCGTTGTCGTTCTGGCCCAGCATCGGGGTGACGCCGACCATCGCCCAGGTCTGCGCAGTGGTCAGGTTCGGCCAGACCCGGGCGATCTGGGACCGGGTCGACTGGGCCGACTGGATCGCGTAACTTCCCATCTGGCCAGCCGGGTTGGGGGCCTCGGTGTCGCCGAAGTCCATTGCCATCACATTGACCGCGTCCACCGCCACGCCGGCCGCCTTGGCGGACTGCAGCACGTAGACACCGTCGCTGGTCAGGCCGCTGGGCAGGACCGGCAGGGTCAACGAGACCTTGAGGTCGCGGCCCTTGGCCCGCTGGGCGGCCTGCACGGCGGCGATCGCGGCCGAGCGGCGGTCGATCGAGGCGTGGTCGGAGACCGCCGCGCCCTCGATGTCGAAGTCGATCCGGTCCAACCCGTAGGCGTCGACGACCTTCTGGTACTGGGCGGTCAGGCTCGCCACATCGGCGCAGGAGTGGGCCAGTTCGGTGCCGTTGGCGCCACCGAAGGACGGGCGGATGTCGCCGCCGGTGGCCCGGAAGGCGTCGAAGTCGGCCTTGTCCCAGGCGGTTCCGGGATCGTAGGCGTTGAACCAGCTGGCCGTGCAGGCGCTGGTGCCGTTGACGATGAAGCCCAGTGAGAACTGCTTGAGGCCGGTGGTGGCCGCGATCCGAGTGAGACTGGGCGTGGGGTAGGCACCCAGGTCGACGAAGGGCGCGGCCACGCCGGCCGTGCTGCCGCTGCCGGCGATCCCGGTGACGGCGGCCGACTGCGCGGACTTGTTGCCGGCCGCGTCATAGGCGGTGACGGTGAAGGTGTGGCTGCTGCCCGCCAGTAGCCCGTACACCGTGGCGCTGGTGCCCGTCGTGGTCGACGCGACCACCGCGCTTCCCTCATGGACCCGGTAGCCGGCCACGCCGACGTTGTCGGTCGACGGCTGCCAGCTCAAGGTAACGGCACCCGGGCCGGTTCCGGAGACCGCGACGCCGGTCGGCACGCTGGGCGGGGTGGTGTCCACCGGGCCGCCGGCACAGGACTGGTTGTTGATCAGGCAGTTGACCGGCAGCACCGGGGTGCCGCTGCCGCTCACGTCCATCCCGACCCCGGGCGCCGAGGCGCCCGGGGCGAGCGGCGAGGCCCAACTCGGCGAGGTGATCGTGTAGTGGCCGTTGCTGCTGGTCAGCGTGCCGTTCCAGGCGCTGCCGCCGATGGTCTCACCGCTTGGCAGGTCGAAGGTGATGGACCAGGAATTCACCGTGGTGTTGGTGTGGTTGGTGACGGTGAAGTCCAACTCGAAGCCGCTCGACCAGCTTTGCGGCGACGAGGCGGTGGCGACCAGCCCGGAGACGCCGGCATCGGTCTGGGCGGCGGCCGCCGGCAGGGAGAGCGGCAGTACGGCTCCGGCCAGCAGGGCGGTGGTCACGAAGGCGGGCAGGGTGACGCGCCTCATGGGCGGGTCCTCCTCGGGGCGGGGCAGGGCACGGGGGTGCGCTGCCGGGGACGGTGGGGGCGTGCCGGCGACAGCACCACATTGGTCGAGACCAATGTGGTGCGTCAATAAGGCGATCCTTAAGTAGGCCTGATTTCCCGTCACCGCACCGGACAGCGTGGCAGGTTCAGAGCGCCCCGGCGTCCTGGGCCGTCCAGACCGACGGGAAGAGCGGACGCCAGCCGAGCTCCGCCCGGATCCGGGCGGTGGAGACCAAGCCGTGCCACGGGTCCTCGTCCACCCGGCCGGCCGCGTCAGCCGGCAGCGGCACGCCGTGCAGCTGGTGCAGCTCGACGGCCGAAATCGGCGCGTCGCCCGTCACGTTGTAGGCCCGCCCGGCCGCACCCGGCGTGCTCAGCGCCCGCCAGAGCGCCAGGCTCGCATCCGCGTGGTGCACCACGGCCAGCCGCTTGTGCGCCGGCCAGCTCGCCACCCGCTGCACCACGTCCCGCAGGTGGCTGTCGCCCTCGCCGTAGACGAAGGCCAGCCGCACCACGGTCAGGCCCAACGCCGGGTCCAACTCCCGCATCGCCAGCTCGGCCTGCGCCTTGGACTCGGCGTAGGCGCCGAACAGCGGACCCGGCGCCAGCTCGTCGTCCTCCTCCGCGGGCCGGCCCAGGCCCCCGGCGTACACCAGATTGGTGCTGGTCTGCACGAACCGGGTCACTCCCGCCGCCAGCGCCTGCAGGGCCAGCTCCACGGCCGCGTCACGGTTCACCTCGAAGGCCTCCTCGTTCGGCACATCACGGAAGGCGGCGGCCACGTTCACCACCGCGTCGGCCCCGACCAGCGCCTTCGCCCGGTCGTCGGCGTCCCGCAGGTCGCCCTCCACCACCTCGACGCCCAGCCGGGCCAGCGCCTCGGCCCGGGCAGCGTCGCGCACCAGGACTCGCACCGTGTCGGTGCCGGCCCAGTGCACCAGCCGCGGCACGAACCGCTGACCGACCTGACCCGTCGCACCGGTCACCAGAATCCTCGCCATGGTCTCTCCCTGAATCGTCGTCCGGCGCCGTCCGCCGGCTCGACAACCAGCCTGCCGACGCCGCTCGGGGAGCGGGAGAGACCTCTTGAGCAGCGGCTCGCCCAACCAGGGACCGGCAATCCCTGGATAGACCCGCCCTGGATCGGCCGGACGGCCGACCGGCATCCTGGGATCATGACGGACCGCACGGAACTCGCCGACTTCCTCAGCCGCTGCCGCGCCCGGCTGGCGCCCGCCGACGTGGGGCTGCCGCCCGGCGCCCGGCGCCGCACCCCCGGACTGCGCCGCGAGGAGGTGGCCCAACTGGCCGGCCTCTCGGTGGACTACTACGCCCGCCTGGAGCAGGCTCGCGGCCCGCAGCCCTCACCGCAGCTGCTCGTCGCGCTGGCCCGCGCGCTGCGGCTCACCGAGGACGAGCGCAACCACCTGTTCCACCTGGCCGGCCATGAACCGCCGCGCACCCGGCGCACGCTGACCCACCTCCAGCCCGCCCTGCTGCTGATCCTGGACCGCCTGCACGACACCCCGGCGCAGGTGGTCTCCAAGCTCGGCGATGTGCTGGCGCAGAACCGGATGGCGATCGCGCTGCTCGGCGACCGCTCCCAACTGCCGCCGCGTGAACGCAACGTGATGTGGGCGTGGTTCACCGACCCGGCCAGCCGCGAGCGGTTTCCGGCGGCCGAGCACGAGGAGCTGGCCCGCAGCCATGTGGCCAACCTGCGGGCGGTGCGCGCGGCTCAGCCGGACGACGCCGAGGCCGCCGAACTGGTCGACGAACTGCTGGCCACCAGCGAGGAGTTCGCCGAGCTGTGGGCCCGGCACGACGTGGCCACCCGGCGCAGCGGGCGCAAGACCGTGCTGCACCCGGTGGTCGGGCCGATCGAAGTGGACTGCGAGGTGCTCTGCGGCGCGCGGGACGGCCAGCTGCTGCTGGTCTACACGGCCCGACCGGGCAGCGAGTCGGCCGGCCGCATGGAACTGCTGCGGGTGCTCGGCTCGCAGCAGATGACGGAGACTCCCAGTAGGTGACCTGGACAGTAGGTGACGTGGGCAGCAGGTGACGTGAAGCCGGTTCCTTCATTGTGGAGCCGGCTCCGGCAGCCCCCGCTATGCGAGGATCTCCCGTGCCATCCGGGAGAGTTCGGTGCGGGAGAGCTTGCCGGTGCTGCCCAGCGGCAGGGTGGTCAGCGCCACCAGCTGCTCGGGCAGTTTGCGGCGCTCCAACCCGCGCTGCTCCTCCAGGAAGTGGTTGAGCTCGGCGAGGGTCGGGGTGGGGTGGTCCTGGTGCGGCACCACGCAGACGCAGAGCCGCTCGCCCAGGTCAGCGTCCGGCACCGGCACGCAGATCGCCTCGGCCAGCGCCGGGTGCGCACCGGCGTGCCGCTCCACCTCGGCCGGGCTGATCGAGTACCCGCCGCGCTTGATCAACTGGCTGTTGCGCCGCAGTAGTTGAAGCCTGCCGTGCCGGTCGACCAGCCCGTGGTCGCCGGTCCGCACCCAGCCGGTGGCGTCCCGGCTGCGGGCGTCCAACTCCGGTGCGCCGACATAGCAGAGCGGGGTCATCGGCCCGCGCGCCCACAACTCCCCGGCGGTGCCGGCCGGGAGCGGGCAGCCCTGCTCGTCGCGGACCTCGAAGTCGCAGACCGCCGGGTCCGGGCGGCCCAGCACCGTGGTCTCGGCGCCTGTGATGCGGTATTCGCCACGGCAGTTGACGCCGTCCGAGGAGCCGTAGACGTTGCTCACCGGGCGGCCGAACCGCTCCAGGGCGGCGGCGAGCACCCCGGCCGGCAGCCCGTCGCAGCTGGCGATCACCGCTTGCAGACTACTCAAGTCCTTTCCGTTCAACGGTGGTTGGGCGGTCATACGGCGCAGGATGGTGGCCACCGCGAAGAGGTGCGTCACCCGGTGCTCGGCGATCGTCCGCAACGCGGCGACCGGGTCGAAGCGGTCGAGGAGCACCAGGGTGGCACCGTGGCGGTAGAGCGAGACGGTGCCGAGCGAGCCGTAGGAAGCCGACAGCGGCACCAGGATCAGGGAGCGGGGCGCCGGTTCGCCGTCGTAGATGGCCCGCAGGTAGTTGCCTCGGCCGCCGCCCATGGCATTGTGCGAGTAGGCGATCATCTTCGGCTCGGCCTCGGAGCCGGAGGAGACCAGGATGCGGGCCGGCGCATCGGGGTCAGCCGACGGCGCGGGGGCGGCGCTCTCCTGCCATGCGATCAGCTGCTCGGGCGTCAGAACTGCCTTGAGGTGGGGCAGATCGGTGATGTCGAGCGGCCTGGTGGTGACCAGCGCGGTGGCTCGGGAGCGAGCCAGCAGGGAGCGGGCCTCGCTGCTGCCCGGGCCGTCCGGGAAGGTCAGCGCCACCGATCCGAGGCGGGCGGCGGCCAGTTCGGCGGCCAGCGCCGGCCACCCGTTCGGCAGCCGGACGGCCACGATCTCCCGGTCACGCACCCCGGCCGCCGTCAGCGCGCCGGTGAACCGTCCAACCCAGTGGTCGAGTTGGGCATAGCTGACCGCAGTGTCGCCGTGGATCACCGCATCCCGGTCGGGGTGGGCGAGAACGCGCTGCCGGAACAGCTGGTAGATGCCGCTGTCCAGGTAGTGGCCGTCCGCCGACCAGGCGCGGCGCAGGGCAGTCGGGATGCGGTCGGCGAGGGTGATGCCTTGGCGGGAGGTCCAGCTCATGGGGGCTCCGTGGGTCGGATGTGCGGGACCCGGTCAGTCGTCGAACTGCCGGACCTGCCAGGTGTCGAAGTGCGCGAAGTGCCGTGGCAGGCCGGTCAGGCGTCGAACTGCCAGGGCGCCCGGGGCAGTACGCAGCTGTCGTGCTGGAGGGCGGCGGCGAACCGGGGGTCGGCGGCCAACTCCTCGGGGGCGACGGCAGGGAAGCGGGCTGGGGGAACGTCGGGCGGGGACGCCATGTCCAGCAGGGTGACGGCGGCGGAGAATAGGGATGAGTCGACCCGCTGCCCGAAGCCGCTGCCGGCCCGGGCCACCAGGGCGGCCAGCACTCCGGTCGCGCTGACCAGGCCGCCGAAGATGTCGGTGATGGTCAGCAGGGCGGGGGCCACCGGCCGTCCGGGCGGCGTCACCAACGCCGCCAGTCCGCTGTGCGCCTGCACCAGGTAGTCGGTGCCCACCGGCAGAAAGCCGCCGCTCAAGGTGCTGCCGCTCAAGGTGCTGCCGCTCAAGGTGCCGCCACGCATGCCGCCGCTCATGGTGCTGCCGTCCAAGGCGTTGCCGTCGGCGTTGAAGAGTTCACCCCAGCCCGATGCCCAGGCGTGCACCAGGCCCGGCTGCTCGGTCAGTAGCTGCCCGGGGTCGAGCCCGAAGGACTCCGCCTTGCCAGGGGCCAGGTTGTGCAGGAACACCTCGGCGCCGCCGATCAGTTCACGGATCGCCCGGCGGCCGGCGGGGGAGCGCGGGTCGGCCTCGAACACCCGCTTGTTCCGGTTGAGCGCATGGAACCGGGCCGATACCTCGCCCACCATCGGCGGTACCCCGCGCAGCGGGTCCCCGCCGAGCGGCTCGACGCGGATCACCTCGGCACCGAGCAGTGCCAGCAGGTGCCCGGCCAACGGACCTTGAAGCCTCCGGGTCATCTCGACCACCACCAGCCCGGCCAGCGGGCCGGCACCGGCCGGCGCCGGCGGCAGTGGCGAACCGGGACCGGGGACGCTCTCGATCCGCCACGGCGGCAGCCGGTAGCCGCTCGGCCCCTGGGCGCGGACGGGGACGATCGACACCCCGACCGAGACGGCCGCATCGGTCAGTTGGCGGTAGCTCAGCTGCCGGGTGGCCAGGTCGAGTTCCACCGGAAGTGCGCAACTCCCGGTGGCGAAACGGAGTTGGAACGGCGGCCAGCCTTGCCCGACCACCGGACGGGCCACCCCGAGCCCGCTCCAGAACGCCAGCCACTGCCCGGGGTCCAGCGCCTCGATCTCGAACCGCACCCCGTCGGCGCTGGTGAACGGCGGAGGTCCGGCGTCGGCCCGGGTCGGCTCGGGCGGATCGTCCGCCGTCGCCGCCGCCAGGTACTGGCCGACCGCGAGTAACGCCGCACCCGCCACCGAGGTGCGCACCCGGCGTGCCGAGCCGCCGCGCAGAACAGCGAGGCGAGCGGCCAACAGGCCCTGCACGGCCAGCACTCCGGCCACCGCACTCGCGTACTCGATGCCCAGCGGCTGCGGCGTGCCGTACCGCCGCCCGTGCACGGCGGCCAACCCGCAGGCCGCCTGCACGTCCGCCTCACTCGCCAGCGGCATCGCCACCGGCCCGGCCCAGTCGAGCGCACAGGTGACGGTGCCCGAGCCGACGCCCAAGGTCAATCTTGCTGGCGCGGAAGACTTATGATGTTCAGTCAACTCGGCACCGAGCAGCCGGAGCTGGTGGATCGCCAGCTGAAGGGGGAAGCCGCGACCGGTGGCCGTCAGGGCGACTCCGGTCAGCGGTGCGGTGGTG
This sequence comes from Kitasatospora sp. GP30, assembly GCF_029892145.1. NCBI lineage: Bacteria > Bacillati > Actinomycetota > Actinomycetes > Kitasatosporales > Streptomycetaceae > Kitasatospora > Kitasatospora sp. GP30. The sequence goes on along the minus strand of NZ_JARZAH010000018.1, from coordinate 85,849 downwards.
CCGGTCGTGGCGGGGCGGAGCAGCGTGTCCTCGCGCATCGATTCTCGTCCTGGCGACTGAAGGTGTGTCTTGGGTGGCAGAAGGCCCTGAGGCACAAGGGGCAGAAGTGGTCCCTGTGCTCTGTGTGACGACACTATCACGACAGGTGACGACCTTGATCGACGCAATCGGCGCAGCTGATCGACCCAGCCGATCGACGCAATGAATGCAGCCGCGATGAATGCGATGAATGCAATGGACGCAGTCGACAGAGCCGTCGAGCCGGGCGATCACCACGAAGACGCGAGGGGGCTGGCGCCCTTCGTGCCCACGTGGGTGCGCCTGGTGGCCCGTTCAACGCAGCAGCGGTTGCGAGGGCGTCGGAGCGCACGGGGAGAATGGGGCGTGAGCGCTGAAGAGCCGTCAGATTCGGAGCAGCCCACCGAGTCATCGAGTGGGCCGGCGGCCGGCCCCGAGCAAGCGCCCGGTCAGCCGGCCGCCGCAGAGTCCGCGCCCCTCGGGGAAGCGCCCACCCCGCCGTCGCCCCCGCGCACCACGGTCGGCCCCGCAGGTGGTGGCCCCCGTCGACCCTGGTGGCAGCGCTCGCGTGCCCTGGTGGCGGCAGGAGCCGGGGTGGTGGTGGTCGCAGGACTGGCCGCACTCCTGATCGAGCGCCAGCCGTCCGAAGGCACCGCCACCGTCAACACCGGATCCACCGAGGTCACCCGGCAGGCCGCCGGCTCCTTCGGCCGTGACCCTTACACCCCCTCGGTGGTCGCCACCCTGCCTATGACCCCCGCCGGCAGCACGGCCGCTCCTCCGACCCCCGCCGGCAGCGCGGCCACCCTGCCCGCCGGAACGGTGAACGGCGGCACCCCCGGCCTCTACGGCGGTACCGAGCACTCCGCCAGCTGCGACGTCGGACAGCTGGCCGGCTTCCTCGCCGCGCACGCCGACCGGGGAAAGGCGTGGGCCGACACGGCGGGAGTCGAACAGGGCGCACTCCCGGACTATCTGCATTCGCTCACGTCCGTCCTGCTGCGGGCGGATACCAGGGTGACCAGCCACGGCTTCGCGGACGGGCTGCCGACGACGTTCCAGTCCGTCCTGCAGGCGGGCAGCGCCGTGCTGGTCGACGACCGCGGGGTGCCCAGGGCGCGGTGTGCCTGCGGCAACCCGTTGACCCTGCCCGTGGCGGATACCAGCGCGCCGCAGTTCGACGGCGATTCCTGGCCCGGGTTCCGTGCGGACCGGGTGGTGTCGGTGAGCCCGGCGCCGACCGCGATCAGCGCGCTGGTGCTGGTGGACCCGGCCGGCGGCGGGCGATTCACCCGTCCGGTGGGTACCGCGGGGGCCGATGACCGGTCGACTGCGCCTCCGCCACCCCCGGCGTCCGCCCCCGGCGCCCCCGAGCATTCGGGGGCGGACGCCAGGACCCCGTGAACCGGTGTTCGCGGGCCATCAGGTTTTATCAGACCCCACCCTTGAAATACTGTCGGCAATTCCACCGCATCCGAACTCCAGGATCTACTGGAGTCGATTCCAGGAGGGTGCCGCCATGCGCGCTGGCCGCCAGGTCACCGTGATCGGCACCGGAACGGCCGGCCTGGTCACAGCCGCTGAACTGGAGTGTCACGGCTGTCAGGTGGAAATCCTTGAAGCAGATCATCGTATTGGCGGGCGCATTCCGACCTGCCGCTTCCATCCCGGGTCCGACACACTGTCGGTGAAAAGCGGTGCGATGCGTATTTCCGAACACCACCGTCAAACCCTGGCGCGTATCGAACAGCTGCGCCTCGGTGATCGACTGCCGGAATCCAGCACATGGCCCCCGAATCCCGGTGCTGCGCTTCGACCACCTGGCGGCCGCTGCCCGCCGAGCCGGACGCAGCGCCCGAGCCGATGACCTGCCGTGCCGACTCCTTCCGCCGAACCCGGGTGGTGTGATGAGCAATCAGATGACGAACAAGGCCCAGACTCACGAGACCGATGTGCTGATCGTCGGTGGCGGCCCGGTGGGGCTGGCGCTGGCACTGGACCTCCGCTCCCGCGGCGTCCGCTGCGTCGTCCTGGACGCCTCCGACGGTGTGGTGGAGCATCCCAAGGTCGGCACCGTCGGGCCGCGCTCCATGGAGCTGATGCGCCGCTGGGGCCTGGCCGACCGGGTCCGCGCGGCCGGCTGGCCCGGTGACCACCCGCTGGACATCGCCTGGGTCACCGCGCTCGGCGGCCACGAGATCCACCGGCTGGACTTCGGTACCGCCGACACCCGGCCGTCGCTCAGCTACACCCCCGAGCCGGAGCAGGTCTGCCCGCAACACTGGCTGATGCCGCTGCTCGGCGAGGCCGTCGGTGTGCACCCGGACGGCCCGCTGCGCCGGCAGACCCGGTTGGAGTCCTTCACTCAGGACGGCGACCAGGTTCGCGCCACCGCCACCGACCTGCGCGACGGCAGCACCCTGGAGTTCACCGCCCGCTACCTGGTCGGCAGCGACGGCGCCTCCTCCACGGTGCGCAAACTCGTCGGCGTCGACGCACCGCAGTACTTCGACACCCGGGTGTTCCGCAACATCCTGTTCCGGGCGCCCCGGCTGCGCGAGCAACTCGGCCCCCGCAACGCCTTGGTGTACTTCCTCACCCAGCCGCCCGGCCTGCGCTACCCGCTGCGCTCGATGGACGGCCGCGAGCTCTACCGGCTGACGGTGGCCCAGGACAGCGAGCAGGACGCGCTCGGCCTGATCCGCTCGGCGATCGCGCTGGACACACCGGTGGAGCTGCTCTCCGAGAACGTCTGGCACCTCACCCACCGGGTCGCCGAGCACTTCCGCCAGGGCCGGGTGCTGCTGCTCGGCGACGCCGCTCACACCCTCTCGCCCTCCGGCGGCTTCGGGATGAACACCGGGCTGGCCGACGCCGCCGACCTCGGCTGGAAGCTCGCCGCCGAGCTGGCCGGTTGGGCCGGTCCCGGGCTGCTGGATTGCTATGACACCGAGCGGCGGCCGGTCGCCGAGCTGAGTCTCACCGAGGCCAACCGCAACCTCCAGCGTGCCTTGGGGCGTCAACTGCCGATGGAGCTGATGCTCGACTCGCCGGTCGGCGAGCGGGCTCGGCAGGAGCTGGCCCGCGGTCTCCAGAATGGCGGGGTGCGCCGCGAATTCGAGGCTCCCGACGTGCACTTCGGCTACCGCTACCAGTCGCCGCTGATCGTCCCGGACGGCCTGGCCGAGCCCGACTGGCGCACCGAGCCGGCGGCCGGCCACCGCGCCCCGCACGCCTGGCTGCCCGGCGGCGCCAGCGTGCTCGACAGCTACGGGCCGGGCTTCCGGCTGGTCACGGCAGTCACCGAACTCGACGGCGTGGAGCGGGCGTTCAGCGATCGGAGGATCCCGTTCGGGGTGGTCGGGGCGGACGTCTACCGGAGCCGCTTCGTGCTGGTCCGCCCGGACGGCCATGTCGCCTGGCACGCCGATGAGTTGCCCGCCGACCCCGGGGCGCTCGCCGACACCGTGCGCGGTGGTGCCCGATGATGCTCCGACCTGCCATAGGCCGCGCCGTTGCGGGTGGACCTACGACGATCCGGCCTGCTGTGCGCCGCGCCGTTGCGGGTGGTGCCCGATGATGCTCCGACCTGCCATAGGCCGCGCCGTTGCGGGTGGGCCTACGACGATCCGGCCTGCCGTGTGCCGCGCCATAGCGGGCGGTGGCCGATGACCAACCGCCGTTTCGAGCGTTGCGAGGTGGACCAATGAGCTTCCGCCCGGCCGAAGTTCACCTGCCCGACCCCTACCCGCTCTACCGCCGCTACCGCGAGAGCGACCCGGTCCACCTGGCCGACGACGGCAGTTGGTACCTGTTCGGACACGCGGCCGTCGCCCAGGTGCTCTCCGGCCGCCGGGACTACTGCCGCGGCCCCGCGCCGGCCCGGTTCCCGGCAGGTTGCCCGCACCTGCAGCGCACCGTGGCCAACTGGATGGTCTTCATGGACCCGCCCGCACACACCCGGGTGCGGGCCCTGGTGGCCCGCAGCTTCACGCCGCGGGTGGTGCAGGCGCTGCGGCCGCGGATCCGCCGGATCACCGCCCGGCTGACCGACGGCCTGGCCGACGAACTGGCCGCGCACGGCGTGGCCGACCTGGTCGAGCGATTCGCCGCGCCGCTCCCGGTGCTGGTGATCAGCGAACTGCTCGGGGTGCCGGAGCACGATCGCGCCTGGTTCCGCGCCCAGGCCCTGGACCTGGAACTGGCCACCAGCGCACGCACCGGCCGCCGGGCCGATGCCTTCCAGCTGGCCGAGGCGGCCGCCGGCGAGCTGGACGCCTACTTCCGGGCCGAACTGCGTCGCCCCGGCCGCCGGGACCGCGACGACCTGATCGGCCTGATGCTCCGACACGGCTCCGCGCTGCCCGAGGACACCCTGGTCGGCACCTGTATCCATCTGCTGACGGCCGGCCACGAGACCACCACCAACCTGCTGGCCAAGGGCCTGCTCGCGCTGCTCGCCCACCCCGACCAACTGGCCGCCCTCCGCTCGGGCCCGCTGCTCGCCGCGGCCGCCGTCGACGAGCTGATCCGCTATGACGCGCCCGTCCAGATGATCAGCCGCCTCGCGCGGCAGGACGACCGGTTCGGCGACCGCATCGTGCCGGCCGGCAGCAAGGTGGTGCTGGTGCTCGGCTCCGCCAACCGCGACCCTGCCCGGTTCCGGCAGCCGGACCGGCTCGACCTGAGCCGCGACACCCACCGCCACTGCGGCTTCGGAACCGGCATCCACTACTGCGTCGGCGCGCCGCTGGCCCGGGCCGAGGCGGAGATCGGGCTCACGATGCTGCTCACCAGGTTCCCCCACTTGGCAGTTGCCGAGCAGGCGGCCGAACCGGTGCGCTACACCCAGGACTTGGTCTTCCACGGCCCGTCCCAGCTGTTGGTCCAAGGTGGCTGACATGACGTCGGAGAAGCATCCACCCACCCTGGTCGACGTGGTGGTGGTCGGCGCGGGGCCCACCGGTCTGGCCCTGGCGATCGGGCTGCGGCAGTACGGCCTGGACGTCGCGGTGCTGGAGCGGGAGGACAGCGGCAAGCGGCAGGCCCGGGCCGGGGTGGTCTGGCAGCGGGCATTGGAGGTGCTGGACGATCTCGGCTGCGCCGAGCGGTTCCTGGCCAACGGCGTGGCGCTGCGCACCTCCGAGCTGGTGGTGGCGGGCCGCTCACTCGGCGAGGTCGCGATGGCCGCTTCCGGCACCCGGTTCCCGCATCCGCTCTGCATCGAGCAGGACGCCATGGAACGCCTACTGGGCGAGCGGCTGTTGGAGGTCGGCGGCAAGGTCGAGTGGTCCAGCGAGGCGGTGGCGGTCCGCGTCGGAGCCGACGCCGCCGAGGTCGACGTCCGCGGGCCGGACGGCCGGCAGCGCACCCTGCGCTGCTCCTGGGTGGTCGGCTGCGAGGGCGCGCACAGCATGGTCCGCAAGGCGCTCGGGCTGCCCTTCGAGGGCGGGCCGCGGGAGAACCTGCAGGTGGTGCAGTTCAACGCGATCGCCGACTGGTCGTACCCGGCCCGCCCCGGGCACACCTACATGTTCCTGTCGCACGGCATCTCGGTCGGTGCTGCGCCCCGACCCGGCGGCGGCTACCGCTTCTACGGCTTCACCGCAGACCCGGACCAGCGCGAACTCACCCCGCCCAGCCTGGACGAGATGAGCGCGTTCGTCGCCAGGGCGGCGCACGACCCCAGCGTGAAGCTCTCCGCCACCGACCCGCTCTGGACCAACCGGGCCAGGTTCCAGGACCGGTTCACCCGCACCCTGCGCTCCGGGCGGGGACTGCTCGCCGGGGACAGTGCCCACGTCTGGGCGCCGGTGGCCGCGCACGGCCTCAACACCGCGTTGCGCGGTGCGCACAACCTGGCCTGGAAGCTGGCCAGCGTGCAACTCGGCTGGTCCGAGCCGGAGTTGCTGGACACCTACTCCAGTGAGCAGCGGCTGACCGCGCTCCGGGTGTTGCGGAAGACCGCCCGGGACCGGATGGAACTGCCCGGCACCGCGCTCACCCTGCTCTCCATGCGGCTGCTCGGTCCGCGTCTGCTGCGCAGCCGGCGGGCCGCCGACCGGATCCGCAGCCGGCTCAGCGACCTCGACATGCACCACCGGGAGAGCGCCCTGTCGGTGGGGGAGCGGGCCGGGGACCGGATACCGGACCTGCCGGTCTGGACCGAGGGCCACTGGCGGGCGCTGCACGAGCTGCTGGACTACCGGCACTGGACCCTGCTGCGGGTGTCCGGCTCGGCACTCGGCGATCCGCACCTGGCGCGTCTGCTGGCCCGCTACCCGCTGCCGATCGTGGTGCGCGCCGTCGAGCCCGCCCCGGGGGAGGAGCGCCTGCTGCCGCCGGGCGCGCTGGTGCTGGTCCGCCCCGACCGCCACATCGCGCTGACCGCCCGCCATCCGGAGGAGGTCGCCGCATACCTCGGCCGGTGGTTCCGCAGAATCTGACAGTCAGTCGCCCCGTGCCCCCGTGCCCCCGTGCCCCCGCGTCCCCGTGCCTCGTGCCTCGTGCCTCGTGCTCCCGCCCCCCGCGCAGGCGCGGGCATTCCCGCCCCCGGCGTGAAAGAGAGCACAGTCGCACCCCCTCCCCTGCCGGTTGCGGATCATGGCACAATGACCGCAATGCAGTAAGCAGTGACGTTCAGCGCACTCCGGGGTCGGTGAAACTCCGAACCGGCGGTTACAGTCCGCGACCCGTCCGCAGCCAGCGGCCGGTTGACCAGGTGAAACTCCTGGACCGACGGTTAAAGTCCGGATGGGAGGCGTGCGCGACGGGTTTTGTCACGGCGATACCGCGGCCTCCTCCCGGGGAGCCGTGTCCGGTTCGGCGGTAGGGCTCTGCCCACCCGTCGTCCCTCGAAGTATCGCTGCTTGACGGGCCCGTAGTCGGCTTCCCATGTCTGCCGCCCCGGAGTCCGCGCTCAAAGCGCGAGGAGAACCCGGGTGTTCACCGGCATCATCGAAGAGGTCGGCGAGGTCGTCTCCATCGAGGAGTACGGAGATTCCTCGCGCATCCGCCTGCGCGGTCCCCAGGTGATCGAGGGGGCCCGGCACGGCGACTCCATCGCGGTCAGCGGCGTCTGCCTGACCGTGGTCGACACCCCCGAACAACTGGCTGACAGCAGCGGCGAGTTCAGCGCCGACGTGATGGCCGAGACGCTGCACCGGACCAGTCTGGGGGCGCTCGTCCCCGGCTCCCGGGTGAACCTGGAGCGCGCCATGGCGCTCGGCGCCCGGCTCGGCGGCCACCTCGTCCAGGGCCATGTGGACGCCACCGGCACCCTGCTGGACCGCTCCCCGGGCGAGCTGGACGCGAGCGGCAAGCCGCGCTGGGAGGTGCTGCGCTTCTCGCTGCCGCAGAGCATCGCCCGCTACCTGGTGGACAAGGGCTCGATCACGGTGGACGGCGTCAGCCTGACCGTGGTCGAGGCGGGCGACGACTGGTTCACGGTGAGTCTGATCCCCGCGACCCTGGCGCTGACCACGCTGGGTGCCAGGGCGGTCGGCGAGCCGGTCAACCTCGAGGTGGACGTCCTCGCCAAGTACGTCGAGCGGCTGCTCGCCTCCCGCGCCCTGGGGGACGCCTCGTGAACTCGCTCAACACCGTCGCCTTCACCCTGTTCGGCGAGCACTTCAAGTGGAACGACGTGGTCGGCAACACCCTCGGCCTGATCGGTCTGGCCTACGGCTGGCGCCGCTCGGTGCTGAGCTGGCCGGTGCAGCTGCTCTCCGGCCTGGTGCTGATCAGCGCCAACCTCTCCGCGCACCTGTCCGGCGGGGTGGGCAAGCAGCTGGTGGTGATCGCCACCTCGATCTGGGGCTGGTACCAGTGGCAGCGCGGTCGCAGTCAGGACGGCGACATCCGGATCCGGTTCGCCACCTGGACCGAACGCGCCCTGCTGGTCGCCGGCACCGCCGTGGCCACCGTGGCGGTGGCGCTGGTGTTCCAGCACTGGAACCTCTCCTGGTCCCCGTGGGCGGACGCCTACATCTTCACCGGCACGCTGGCGGCGATGGTCGCCCAGGCCCGCGGCTGGGTGGAGTTCTGGTTCGCCTGGATAGCGGTCGACGTGGTCGGCGTCCCGCTCGCCTTCTCCAGCGGCCTGCCCTTCTCCGGCCTGGTCTACCTCGTCTACTTCGTCCTGGTGATGCTGGGCCTGCGCTCCTGGTGGCTGCGCACCCGGCTGCCGCAGCCCGCCCCCACCCTGCAGGGAGTCCCGGCATGAACGCCTACGCGAACGACCTCGACCTGAGCCTCGACCCGGTCGAGCGGGCCATCGCCGACATCGCGGCCGGCCGCGCCGTGATCGTGGTGGACGACGAGGACCGGGAGAACGAGGGCGACCTGATCTTCGCCGCCACCGCGGCCACCCCGGAGCTGCTCGCCTTCACCATCCGCTACACCTCCGGAGTGGTCTGCGTCCCCGTCACCCAGGCGGACGCCGACCGGCTCGGCCTGCCCCCGATGACCCGGGTCAACGAGGACCGCAAGGGCACCGCCTACACCGTCTCGGTGGACGCCCGCGAGGTGGAGGCCACCGGGATCTCCGCGGTGGACCGGGCGCTGACCATCCGCCTGCTGGGTGAACCCGCATCCACCGCCCGTGACTTCACCCGCCCCGGCCATGTCTTCCCGCTGCGCGCGGTGGACGGCGGGGTGCTGGCCCGGCCGGGCCACACCGAGGCCGGCGTGGACCTGGCCCGGCTTGCCGGGCTGCCCCCGGCGGCCGCGATCTGCGAGGTGGTCAACGACGACGGCACCATGGCCCGACTGCCCGAACTGGTGGCCTTCGCCCGCGAGCACGGCCTGTCGATCATCTCCATCGAGGACCTGATCGCCTACCGCCGTCGCACCGAGTCCCAGGTCGAGCGGGTCGCCGTGACCGCCCTGCCCACCGTGCACGGCGACTTCACCGCGGTCGGCTACCGCGGCACCCTGGACGGCACCGAGCACATCGCCCTGGTTGCCGGCGGCCTGGACGCCGACGGGCGGCTGCCTGACGGCGAGGACGTGCTGGTCCGGGTCCACTCCGAGTGCCTGACCGGAGACGTCTTCGGCTCGCTGCGCTGCGACTGCGGCCCGCAGCTGGAGGCCTCGCTGGCCAAGGTCGCCGAGGCCGGCCGCGGCGTGGTGCTCTACCTGCGCGGCCACGAGGGGCGCGGCATCGGCCTGGGCCACAAGCTGCGCGCCTACCAGCTGCAGGAGCAGGGCCGGGACACCGTGGACGCCAACCTGGAGCTCGGCCTGCCCGCCGACGCCCGCGACTACAGCCTCGGGGCCCAGATGCTCACCGATCTCGGGGTGCGCTCGCTCACCCTGCTCACCAACAACCCGGACAAGCAGACCGCGCTGCTGGACCACGGACTCAAGGTCAAGGACCGGGCACCGATACCGGTGCAGGCGAGTCGGCACAACCTGGCCTACCTGCTCACCAAGCGCGACCGGATGGGCCACGACCTGCCGTGGCTGGTCGGCTGAAGCCGTCCGTCGCCGACTGAAATCCCGCACGAACCTTAGGAGAACGATTGTGGCTGGTCACGGAGCCCCCGTACTGACCGTCGAGAACGCCGCCGACCTGCGGGTCGCGGTGGTCGCGGCCCAGTGGCACACCCAGGTGATGGACGGCCTGCTGAACGGCGCCGAGCGCGCCCTCAAGGAGCTCGGGGTAGCCGAGCCGACCGTGGTGCGAGTCCCCGGAACCTTCGAACTGCCGGTCGCAGCCCAGCGGTTGGCCGAGCGCGGCTATGACGCGGTGGTGGCCCTCGGGGTCGTCATCCGCGGCGGCACCCCGCACTTCGACTACGTCTGCCAGGCGGCCACCGCCGGCCTCACCGAGGTCAGCGTGCGCACCGGCGTGCCGGTCGGCTTCGGCGTGCTCACCTGCGACAACGAGGAGCAGGCGATCGACCGCGCGGGCCTGCCCGGCTCCGCCGAGGACAAGGGCCACGAGGCGGTCAGCGCCGCCGTCGCCACCGCCGTCACGCTGCGCGCGCTGGCGGCCTGACACCCTGCCACCCGGGGCCGGATCCGGACAACCGGCCCCGGGAAAATCAGCGGACCGTCCACAGGCCGAGCCGTTGACCAAGCCGATGCCCGGACCCCGTAAGGTGGTTCCCATCATGGCTTCCAAGACATTCGAGGAGCTCTTCACCGAGCTCCAGCAGAAGGCCGCCACCGGCGACCCCGAGACCTCCCGTACCGCGCAGCTCGTCCAGCAGGGCGTCCATGCCATCGGCAAGAAGGTGGTCGAGGAGGCGGCCGAGGTCTGGATGGCCGCGGAGTTCCAGACCAAGGAGCAGACGGCCGAGGAGATCTCCCAGCTGCTCTACCACCTCCAGGTGATGATGGTCGCCCGCGGGCTCACCCTCGACGACGTCTACGCCTACCTCTGACCACCGGTCCTCAGCTCCACGCCCCCCGTAACGGCTAGTAACGAAGGAACATCCGTTCATGCTGCGCATCGCCCTCCCCAACAAGGGTTCACTCTCGGGTCCCGCGGCGGAGATGCTCCATGAGGCCGGCTACCGCCAGCGCAAGGACCCCAAGGAACTGGTCCTGGTCGACCCCGAGAACCAGGTGGAGTTCTTCTTCCTGCGCCCGCGCGACATCGCGGTCTACGTCGGCTCCGGCCGGCTCGACATCGGCATCACCGGCCGTGACCTGCTGCTGGACTCCGGCGCCGACGCCGAGGAGGTGCTCGCGCTCGGCTTCGCCGGCTCGACCTTCCGGTTCGCCGGCCCGGCCGGCTCGCCCAAGGACGTGCAGGGCCTGCAGGGCCTGCGGATCGCCACCTCCTACACCGGCCTGGTCTCCCAGCACCTCGCCGAGCACGGTGTGCAGGCCACCGTCACCAAGCTGGACGGCGCGGTGGAGACCGCGGTCCAGCTGGGCGTCGCCGACGTGATCGCCGATGTGGTGGAGACCGGCACCAGCCTGCGCAACGCCGGCCTTGAGGTCTTCGGCGAGCCGATCCTGATCTCCGACGCGGTGGTGATCCGGCCCAAGGGCGCCGGTGAGGCCGCGGGGGTCGAGCAGTTCCTGCGCCGACTGCAGGGCGTCCTGGTGGCCCGCCGCTACGTCCTGATGGACTACGACATCAGGGCCGAGAAGGTCGCCGACGCGGTCGCCCTGACTCCGGGCCTGGAGTCGCCCACCGTCTCCCCGCTGCACACCGAGGGCTGGGTCGCGGTCCGGGCCATGGTGCTGCGCAAGGAGGCCCAGCGGATCATGGACGACCTGTGGGCCATCGGCGCCCGCGGCGTCCTGGTGACCAACATCCACGCCTGCCGCCTGTAGCGGGTCCGACAGTTCGGACCCTCTGACCCGTTCCCCTCCGGAGTACCAGCGCCATGACCAGCACCGCCCTGCCCGACCTGCCCGTCACCTGGCTGCCCCGCCGCACTCGCGCGGTGCTGCTGACGGCGAGCGGGCTGCTGGCGACGGTGTTCGTGGTCATGGCGCTGATCCTCCCGCCCAGCTGGCAGCTGAACGACCGGGTCATGCTGGTCTTCCTCGGGCTGGTCTTCTCCGGGGTCGGCCTGATGCTGGCCCGCCCCCGGGTGGACGCCGACGCCGACGGCGTGCTGGTGGTCAACCTGGTCCGCTCGCGCCGCCTGCACTGGGCCGAGATCCTGCGGGTCAACCTCAAGCAGGGCGACCCGTGGGTCACCCTGGACCTGGCCGACGGCACCTCGCTGGCCGCCATGGGCATCCAGCCCAGCGGTGGCCGCGACCAGGCGGTGCGGGCCGCGCTCCAGCTGCGCGACCTGGTCGAGTCCCGGGGCGCCGCCCCCGAGCCCGCCAACGCGTAACCGTCGCCACATACCTCCGTATGGGGATCGGCTAGGCTGGTAAAGCTCGGGCAAAGCCCCGAGCCATCCGACCCGTGACCTGAGGAGTGACACCTCCCCGCGATGGACGATCCGTCCGGTAGTACCGACGCCGCCCTGCCCCCTTCGACCACCGGGCGGGCGGCGCAGTGATCACCGCCTGGCTGCTGCTGGCAGCCGCCTTCCTGCTGATTCTCGCCAACGGCCTCTTCGTCGCCGCCGAGTTCTCCTTCGTCACCGTGGACCGCGGTGCGGTGGACCGGGCCGCGCGGGCCGGCGACCGGCGCGCGGAGGGCTTGCGCAAGGCCCTGCACACGCTCTCCTTCGAACTCTCCGGCGCCCAGCTGGGCATCACCGTCACCTCGCTGGTGGTCGGCATGCTCGCCGAGCCGGCGCTCTCCACCCTGCTCGGCCCGCCGCTCACCGGCCTCGGCCTGCCCTCCGGTGTCGCCAGGGGCGCGGCCACGGTGATCGGCATGGTGCTGGCCACCGTGCTGCAGATGGTGATCGGCGAACTGGTGCCGAAGAACTGGGCGATCTCCCGCCCGCTCCAGGTGGCCCGCGCGGTCGCCGCGCCGCAGCGGCTGTTCAGCGCCGCCTGCCGCCCGCTGATCAGCGCCCTCAACGGCGGTGCCAACCGGCTGGTGCGAGCCCTCGGGATGGAGCCGGCCGAGGAGCTGGCGCACGCCCGCACCCCCGGCGAACTCGCCGTGCTGGCCCAGCACTCGGCCCGGGCCGGCGCCCTGGAGGAGGACGCCGCGCAGCTCTTCGTGCGCACCCTGGGCCTGGGCGAGCTGACCGCCGAGAGCGTGATGACCCCCCGGGTCGACGTCTCGGCGCTGCGGCACGACGCCACCGCCGCCGACGTGGTCAACCTGACCCGGGCCACCGGCTTCTCCCGCTTCCCGGTCTACCGGGACAGCCTGGACGACATCACCGGCACCGTCACCCTCAAGGACGCCATAGCGGTCCGCCCCGAGCGCCGCACCGAGGTGACGGTGGATCAACTGGCCGGCGCCCCACTGCTGGTCCCCGAGACACTGCCCGCCGAGCGCCTGCTGGAGCAGCTGCGCCGCCGGCAGCCGATGGCCATCGTGATCGACGAGTACGGCGGCACGGCCGGCGTGGCCACGCTGGAGGACATCGTCGAGGAGATCGTGGGCGAGGTCCGCGACGAGCACGACCCGGGCGAGACCCCGGACCTGCTCGCGATCCCGCCGGTCGCCGGGCACCCGGCCTGGCTGGCCGACGGCCGGGCCCGGCTCGACCAGTTGGAGGAGATCGGCCTGCACGCCCCGCACGGACCGTACGAGACGCTCGCCGGTCTGCTCGCCGACCTGCTCGGCCGGATCCCGGTGCGCGGTGACACTGCTGAACTGCCCGGCTGGGAGCTGACCGTGCAGGGCGTCGACCGGCACCGCACCACCCGGGTCCGGCTGCTGCACCTGGGGGCGTCGGCATGATCGTCGTCGTCCAACTCTTCGCCGCGCTCCTGCTGCTGCTCGGGAACGCCTTCTTCGTCGCCGCCGAGTTCGCGGTGATCTCGGTGCGCCGCAGCCAGGTCGAGCCGCTGGCCGAGGAGGGCAACCGCCGGGCCGCCACCATGCTGCGTGCCATGGGCGAGGTCTCGGCGCTGCTGGCCGCCGCCCAACTGGGCATCACGGTCTGCTCGCTGCTGCTCGGCGCGCTGGCCGAGCCGACCGTGGCCGAGCTGCTGTCCGGCCCGTTCCACGCGATCGGGCTCTCCGGCGCGGCCAGCCATCTGACCTCCTACCTGCTGGCACTGGCCCTGGTGGTGGTGCTGCACATGGTGATCGGCGAGATGGTGCCCAAGAACGTGTCGCTGGCCTCGCCGCTGCGGGCCGCGCTCTGGCTGGGCCCGCCGCTGGACCGGCTGGCCCGCTGGCTGCGCCCGGTGATCCGGTTCCTGAACGCCTTCGCCAACCTGGTGCTGCGGCTGTTCAAGGTAGCGCCCAAGGACGAGGTGGAGTCGGTCTTCGACGCCGAGCAACTCCTGTGGATCCTGGCCGAGTCCAGGGCCGCCGGACTGCTGGCCGAGGCCGAGCAGGAGCGGCTGGAGGACGCCCTCGAACTGGGCCGCCGACCGGTCCGCGAGGTGCTGCTGCCGATGGCGGGCCTGGTCACGGTGGACGCCTCGGTGACCGCCCGCGAGGTGGAGGAGCGGGCGGCGGCCACCGGCTACTCCCGCTTCCCGGTGGTCGACGCCAGCGGCGCGATCGTCGGCTACCTGCACCTCAAGGACGTGCTGGAGGTCGAGGACCCGGACGCCCCGCTGCCGATGCGGCTGTGGCGCCCGGTCATCGCGGTCGCCGAGTCGCTGCCGATGGACGACGCGCTCACCGCGATGCGCCGGGCCACCGCACACCTGGCGGCGGTCACCGACGCGGACGGCCGCGCGCTGGGCGTGGTCACCCTGGAGGACGTCCTGGAGGAGCTGGTCGGCGAGATGCACGACCCGGATCACCGGGCTGCTACTCGCCCGCTCGCCGCCGGGCCCTCTTGACCCGGTGTCGACACTCTCCCCGGCCTGGCGGCTGGGAGGTGCTCCCGCGCTCCCGCGCTCCCGCGCTCCTCGGTCGCTTGTCGCTCGTCCCCGCCGCGGAGCGGCTGGTCGAGCACTGTCGACACCGGCGGGCCCTTTGGCTCGGGGCCGGAGTTCAGCCCCGGCCGTCGATCAGTTCGCCGTAGGCCTGGACCAGGTCGGGCAGTCGCAGCGTGGCCAGGTCCTCCCGGCTGGGCAGTTCGCGGGACTGGGTGAGCCGCAAGTCCCGGTAGGCGCAGGACTTCTCGTAGAGGGTCCGGATGAACCGCCCGTTGCCCAGCTCGTCGATCCAGCCCTCGGCGACCACGTGCGCGCAGATGCTGGCCAGCTCGTCGGCGGCGTCCTCGTCCCAGGCGTCGCCGTCCCGGGCGGCCAGCGCGCTGCCGATCGCGGTCAGTTCGGCGGGGCGGTAGCTGGGGAAGTCGACCCGGGTGGTGAAGCGGGAGTTGAGCCCCGGGTTGGCGGCCAGCAGCCGGTTCATCCCCTCCGGGTAGCCGGCCAGGATCACCACCAGGCGGTCCCGGTTGTCCTCGGCCCGCTTCAGTAGCACCTGCAGCGCCTCGTCACCGTAGGCATCACCCTTGCTGTAGCCGGAGTTGGCGAGGCTGTACGCCTCGTCGATGAAGAGCACGCCGTCCAGCGCCGAGTCGATCAGCTCATTGGCCTTGACCGCGGTCTGGCCGAGGAACTCGCCGACCAGGTCGGCCCGTTGGGCCTCCACCAGGTGGTCGCCGGAGAGCAGGCCGAGGGCGTGGAAGACCTGGCCGAGGATGCGGGCGACGGTGGTCTTGCCGGTCCCGGACGGGCCGGAGAAGACGAAGTGCCGCTTGGGCGGCTGCACCGGCAGGCCCTGCTCGGCACGCAACCCGGCCATGCGCAACTGCGCGGAGAGCGCCCGGACTTGGCGCTTGACCGGGTCCAGGCCGACCATCTGCTCCAGGGCCTCCAGGGCGGCGTCCAAGCGCTGCTGGGCGGCGGTCGGTTCGGAGGCGGTGCGCGGGGCGTCCGGCTGCCGGCGGACGGTGGCCGGCGGGGGAGTGGTGCCGGTCGGCTCACCGAGGGCACCCCGGGTGGCGTCGGCGTCCCGCGGGCCGCCGTCGCTCGGGCCGCCGGTGTCACCGTCTCGCGGACCGCCGCTGGAGCGCTCGGCCTGCGGCAGAGGGCTGGGCTCGCCGACGGGCGGCGCGTCGGCACCCGTCGGGCCGGCGTCCCCGGCCGGCACCGGCCCGAGGCCGCTGATCAGATCCAGGGCGACGGCGTCGGCCGACTCCGTCGGGCCGATGATGCTCTCCGTGAAGGGCGGCAGCTCCTCCAGCAGGCCCAGGCCGTCTTCGGCGGCGATCGCGGCGAGCCGGGCAGCGGTGTCCATGAACGCCGGGTCGGCGCGGTGCACCGAGCGGTAGAGCGGGAGGGCGGCGGCGCTGCGCCCGGCGCCCTCATAGGCGCGGGCCAGCCAGTAGCGCAGCTCCTTGCGCTGCGGCTGCTCGGAGCGGCAGCGGGCCAGGGATGCGGCCAGCGGGGCCTGGGCCTGGGCACACATGTCCAGCCGGACCCGGGCCATGCCGCCGAACAGGCCCGCCTCGATGCCGAGCAGTGCGTCGTCCAGCAGCGCGTCGGTGTCCCGGATCAGCTGCTCCCAGTCCTTCAGCAGGTAGGAGCGGCAGGCGCGCAGGAAGCGCACCGACGGGTCCTGCTCGGGGGGCGGGCACTGGGCCATCGCCCGGTCCAGCTCGGTGAGGTGGCGGCCGTCGAGCCAGTGCGAGGCGTGCGCCAGTGCGAGGTCGCGCTCGTCCTCCAGTACTGGCTGGACCCACCAGCCCAGCCAGTACCAGGAGCTGAGCGGGCGGCCGTGCCGGCGGCGCTGCTCGCCGAAACGTTTCTTGCTGCGGTGCATGGCCAGTAGTGCGCCGGAGGTGTCGCAGCGCAGCGCGTGCAGACCCAGCCAGGCGTCGGCCATGCCGGGGTCGAGGCGCACCGCGGTGCGGAACTCCTCCTCGGCCCGGGCATAGGCGCCGGCCGTGTAGGCGTCCATGGCGCGCAGCCAGGCGCGGTCGGCCGGCCCGTGCGGGCCGGTGCCCATGTTGTCACCGATGATCACTCACGCCCCCCGTGATGTGCACCGAGGCCGTCGCTTGCTGGGGGTACGCCCCCAGCCTTCGGCCGGGAGGTGCCCCCACCCGGCCGGAGGTTGGGGACGGTCAGCGCCGTGCACCCGGGACGCCTTCGCGCCTGCTCGGAATCGTACCCGGGTGTGGCTGATCCGGAAGCGTGCCGGACGGTGCCAAATCGCCATCGCCTCAAGACCGTTGGCATGCTGACGGCCCGTTCGGCGAGCTTTCCCGCGAAGAACGGCGCCTCCGGCTCACGGGGGAACGAGCCGGAGGCGCCGCGTCTAGTTGCGGGCTCAACTACTCCCGCTGAGAGGAAAATTTAGTTCCTGTCCGCCTCCCGGTCAAGCGACCGCTTAGTTGCCTCGGTTCGCCACCACGCGACCGGTTCGGCCGTCCACTCTGAGCTGGGCGAACGGGCGGCTGGGGTCGGCGGCGAAGTGTGCGGCCTCGGCGGCCGACCAGTGCTCCCAGAAGGCGGCCAGCTCCGGACCGTCCCGGCGCAGGCCGCGGGCGCGGGCCTCGGCGGCCGGCAGCTCCATCCAGATCAGGGCGGCCAGCAGTGGCCGCAGCGCCCGCCGGCCGGCACCGACACCCTCCAGGAGAACTACCGGCGCGGGTGCGATCTTGCGCGCCCCCCGAAAATCCCGGGCGACCCAGTCGTAACCGGAGAAGTCGGCCGTCTCACCCCGCCCCAGTGGCTCCAGGACCCAGGCGCGCAGTCGGTCGACCCACTCGAAGAACTCCTGATGGGTCGCCAGGTCGTCCAGGTGCACCACGGGTGCGCCGCCCAGCGCGGCGGCCAGCCGTTCGGCGAAGGTGGTCTTGCCCGAGCCGGCGTGTCCGTCCACCGCCACCAGCCGCACCGGGCCGAGGGACGGCGGCAGTGCGCGCAGGCGCGTGGCCAGTCGGCCGAGCTCGTCGGACTGGCTGGGATGGTCGGGGCGGAGCATGGCCGGTAACTCTACGCGGCGCGACCAGCGGCGCTGCCCGACGGCGAGCAGTGCGCCGCCCGACTGCCCGGGCGGCGCACTGCTGACGCTTCCTCAACTCCCGCTGGCTAGCGGCGGACCAGCCGTCCGCTCGGCGCCTGCCGCATCGGCGGCACCCGGTGCGCGCCGGCCGCGGCGCCCGACGCGGCCGCCCGGACGTCCTGCGCGTGCGAGAACGGCTGGGTGCGCCAGTCCAGTTCGGCCGGCAGGGTGAGCAGCGCGGCCAGTGTGTCGGCGTGCTCCTCGCCGGGCTCCGGTGCCACCACCGGCAGTTGCTCGGTGGCCAGCCCGGAGCCGGTGCAGAGCGCCGGCTCGAACGGGTGCCAGGGCTGCTGCACCACCGCGTGCTGCGGCAGCTGCTCCTCGTCGCCGATCAGGGCGATGGCACGCTGGCACTCCGGGCAGAGCACCCGGACGATCTCCCAGCTCTCCGGCTCGCCCGGGTCGGCGCCGGGCGCGAGGTCGAAGGCCGGCGAGTCGCCGTCGAAGTCCTCCGTGGCGGGCAGGGCGGCATCGGCGCGCAGGGCGCGCTCCTCAGCTGAAGGCATGTGATCCCCCTATGGATCGGGCCGGGCCAACTCGGCCGGGGCCATCACCAGCACTTCCCGCTGACGCGGCCTCATAACCCTGCAGGTCGTGGCAGGGTGATGCGGTCGAGTGTGTCCTTCGCCACATTCCCGAGGCATATGCCGATGGCGAGCTCCGCCAACCGTGCGGCATCCGCCACTCCGCCGGTCGGGTAGGTTTCTGCTGTGGAGGATCTCGACCAGCGCATCGTCCAGCTGCTCGTCCAGGACGGGCGGATGAGCTACACCGACCTGGGCAAGGCCACCGGCCTGTCCACCTCGGCCGTCCACCAGCGGGTTCGACGGCTGGAGCAACGCGGGGTGATCCGCGGCTACTCGGCGATCGTCGACCCGGACGCCGTCAACCTGGCCCTGACGGCCTTCATCTCGGTCAAGCCGTTCGACCCCAGCGCTCCCGACGACGTGCCCGAGCGGCTCGCCCCGCTGCCGGAGATCGAGGCCTGTCACAGCGTCGCCGGCGACGAGAACTACATCCTCAAGGTGCGGGTCGGCGCCCCCGGCGACCTGGAGGACCTGCTCGCCCGGATCCGCAGCGCGGCCGGAGTCTCCACCCGCACCACGGTGGTCCTCTCCACTCCCTACGAGGCCCGCCCGCCCAAGCTGTAGGGGCTGCCGCACATACCGGGACAACCCGGGTGCAGACTGTCCCTCATGACCGAACGCACCTCCCGCACCGTGCTGCTGCGCGGCGGCAACGTCTACAGCCCGGCCGACCCCTTCGCCACCGCGATGCTGATCGAGGGCGAGCAGATCGCCTGGGTCGGCAGCGAAGGTGCCGCCGATGCCTACGCGAGCGT
The DNA here is from genome assembly GCF_029892145.1 of Kitasatospora sp. GP30. NCBI lineage: Bacteria > Bacillati > Actinomycetota > Actinomycetes > Kitasatosporales > Streptomycetaceae > Kitasatospora > Kitasatospora sp. GP30. The sequence continues at coordinate 66,956 of NZ_JARZAH010000018.1, read as the reverse complement.
CGCCGACGAGGTGGTCCAGCTGGACGGTGCGCTGGTCACCCCCGCCTTCGTCGACGCCCATGTGCACGCCACCGCCACCGGCCTGGCACTCACCGGCCTCGACCTGACCGGCTGCAGCTCACTCGCCGAGGCACTGACCCGGATCGGTGCCCACGCGGCCGGGCGGCCCGGCGTGCTGATCGGCCACGGCTGGGACGAGACCGGCTGGCCCGAGGGCCGCTCGCCCACCCTCGCCGAGCTCGACCAGGCGGCCGGCGGCGCCCCGCTCTACCTCTCCCGCACCGACGTGCACTCCGCGCTGGCCACCACCGCCCTGCGCGACCTCACCCCGCACCTCGCCGAGCTGCCCGGCCACCACCCCACCGCGCCGCTCACCCGCGACGCCCACCACGCGGTCCGCCAGGCCGCCCTGGCCCACCTCACCGACGAGCAGCGCCGCGCCGCCCAGCGCGCCACCCGGCAGCGGGCCGCGGCGCTCGGCATCGGCGCGCTGCACGAGTGCGCGGGCCCGGAGATCTCCTCCGCGCACGATCTGGCCCGACTGCTGGAGCTGGCCGCCACCGAGGACGGCCCCGAGGTCTACGGCTACTGGGGCGAGCTCGGCGGCGTGGCCACCGCTCGCGAGCTCGGCGCGGTGGGCGTCGGCGGCGACCTCTTCGTCGACGGCGCGCTCGGCTCGCACACCGCCTGCCTGCACCGCGCCTACCAGGACGCCGACCACACCGGAACCGCCTATCTGACGGCCGATCAGATCGCCGACCACGTCGCGGCCTGCACCGAGGCCGGCCTGCAGGCGGGTTTCCACGCGATCGGCGACGCCGCGGTCGACGCCGTGCTCACCGGCGTCCGGGCGGCCGCCGACCGGGTCGGCCTGGCCGCCGTCAAGGCGCTGCGCCACCGCGTGGAGCATGCCGAGGCCCTGGACGACAAGGCGATCGCCGGTTTCGCCGAACTGGGCCTGGTGGCCTCCGTGCAGCCCGCCTTCGACGCCGCCTGGGGCGGCCCGGACGGCATGTACGTGGCCCGGTTGGGCGCCGAACGGGCCGGCGCGCTCAACCCGTTCGCCGCGCTGCTGCGCGCCGGCGTCCCGCTGGCCTTCGGCTCGGACGCCCCGGTCACCCCGCTGGACCCGTGGGGCACGGTGCGCGCCGCCGCCTTCCACCGGACACCCGAGCACCGGATCTCGGTGCGCGCCGCGTTCGCCGCGCACACCCGCGGTGGCTGGCGGGCCCTCGGCCGCGACCAGGAGGGCGTGCTGATCCCGGGCGCCACCGCCACGTACGCCGTCTGGCAGACCGGCGAGCTGGTGGTCCAGGCCCCCGACTCCCGGGTGGCCGGCTGGTCCACCGACCCCCGCTCCGGCACCCCCGGCCTGCCCGACCTCACCCCCGGCAGCGAGCTGCCCGGCTGCCTGCGCACCGTGGTCCGCGGCCGGACGATCTTCCAGGCTACGACCACCGGCTGACCTGCGGGGTTCTCTTTCGGGATTCGTTTTCAACGGACCGCCCCGCAGAGGTACCGTCGGGCGACACCTGCCGACGGGCAGGTGAGCTATGCCCAGAAAGATGGTGGCCAGGTGGCAGTGCCCGTCGACGCGGCGCCCCGAGCCGACGACCCGACCCCCGAGGTCCCGACGGGCAAGGGGCGCGCCGGCCGGCTGGCCCGGCTGCGCGCCTGGGCCGGCGCCGGGATGGGGGTCCCCCCGGCCGGAGGCTGGGGGAGGCAAACCGCCCTGGCCGTCGCCGCCGGGCTGGCTCTGGCCGCCGCGTTCCCGCCGTACGACCTGTGGCCGCTGTCCATCGTCGCGGTGGCGGCGCTGGCGCTGCTCACCCACGGCCGCACGGTCCGGCAGGGCGCCTGGACCGGCTTCGCCTTCGGCCTGCCGTTCTTCCTCTGGCTGCTGGACTGGATCCGGGTGATCGGCTGGGACGCCTGGTTCGGCCTCTCGCTGGCCGAGGCGCTCTTCCTCTGGGCGCTCGGCGGTGCCCTGGCACTGACCTCGCGGCTGCGCGGCTGGCCGCTCTGGGGAGCCTGCCTCTGGGTGGCCGAGGAACTGGTCCGCGACCGGCAGCCGCTGGGCGGATTCCCTTGGGGCCGGCTGGCGTTCGCCAACACCGCCAGCCCGTTCACCCCGCTGGCCGCGCTCGGCGGCGCCCCGCTGGTCACCTTCGCGGTGGCGCTCACCGGCTCGCTGCTGGGCTACCTGGTGCTGCGCTTCGCCCGCCGTGGCAAGGCGCCGACCGGGGCGACGGGCTGGCTGAAGCCGACCGCCGCGGTGCTCTGCGCGGCGCTGGCCATCAGCGGCGGGCTGCTGGTCCCGATCCCCACCAAGGGTGACTCCACGGTGCGCGTCGCCCTGATCCAGGGCAATGTGCAGCAGCCAGGGATCGACTTCCTGGGCCGCCCGATGCAGGTGCTGAACAACCACGCCGCCGAGACCGAGGCACTGGCCCAGCGGATCGCGGCCGGCCAGGAGCAGCAGCCCGACGTGGTGATCTGGCCGGAGAACTCCTCCGACCTGGACCCGTACAGCGACCCGGCCGCCTACGCCAAGATCACCGAGGCGGTCCGCTCGATCGGCGTGCCCACCCTGGTCGGCGCGCTGGTCAACGGCCCGGACGCGCAGCACGTGCAGAACGAGGGCATCGTCTGGGACCCGATCAGCGGCCCGGGCGCCCACTACACCAAGCAGCACCCGGTGCCGTTCGGCGAGTACGTGCCGTTCCGCTCGGTGCTGATGAAGGTGATCACCCGGTTGCAGCGGGTCGCCCACGACTTCTACCCGGGCAAGGGCAACGGTGTGATGCAGCTCGGCCCGGCCCGGATCGGCGACGTGATCTGCTTCGAGGTCGCCTACGACGAGATCCCGCGCGACACCGTCAACGCCGGCGGCCGGGTACTGGTGGTGCAGACCAACAACGCCACCTACGCCAAGAGCGGCCAGCCCGAGCAGCAGCTGGCGATGTCCAGGCTGCGCGCCGTCGAGCACGGCCGGGCCGTGCTGATCGCGGCCACCAGCGGGATCAGCGCCGTGATCCGACCCGACGGCACCATCGAGAGCCGCACCCAGGAGCTCGTCCCCGCCGAGCTGAGCGCGAACGTGCCGCTGCGTGACGGGCGCACCCTGGCCGACCGGGTCGGGGCAGGCCCGGAGTGGGCGCTCGCCGGGGTCGGGCTGCTGGCCTGCGGGGGAGCGGTGCTGATCGGCCGCCGCCGCCACCGCACCGCCGCCTGAACCTGCCGCACCACTCTGACCTGGCAACTGTTCGGCCCGGCCCGGAACACCCGGCCGGGCCGAACCGTTGTCCACGGTGGCGCCCGCGACCGTGCGGGGCAGGCCCGGACGGCGCCGATCGGCGCCCGCCATGGAGTGGATTCGTACCGTGACCCAGCACGTTGACCCGACCCGTGCCCCCGGCCGCCCGTCCGGCCGTCGCAGCCGGCTGCGACGAGTGCTCCCGATCCTGGTGGTCGTCTGGCTGCTGCTGGAGATCTGGCTGATGATCCAGGTGGCCTCGGTCATCGGCGGGCTGCTGGTGGTGCTGCTGCTGATCGTGAGCGCGGTGGTGGGCTCCCGGCTGATCAAGCGGGCCGGGCTGCGCGCGCTGCGCAACGCCTCCACCGCCTTCGAACAGGGCCGGCTGCCGGAGCCCGGCTCCGCCGAGACCGGCACCAGCCTGACCGTGCTGGCCGGCCTGCTGCTGATCCTGCCCGGCTTCCTGTCCGACGCGGTGGCGCTCACCCTGCTCTTCCCGCCGACCAGGGCGCTGTGGCGGATGGTCGGCCGCCGGGCCGCCCGCAGCCTGGTCCGCACCGGCCCGGCCGGCGATCCGCTGTCGGACGCGCTGCGGATGCAGCAGCAGTTCCGGATCCACCGGCCGGACGGCAAGGTGGTGCAGGGCGAGGTGGTCGACCCGGCCGAGCCCGCTCCCGGCCCCCGTACCGATGACCAGGGGCCGCGCCCGCCGCTGTCCCGCTGAACCACCGTCAGTTCGGCAGCGCACGCACAGCCGAGGCAGCGCCAAGCGCTGCCGAGCGGCATCGCGAAGCGCAGCCGAGCAGCGCCTAGCCGAAGCCGAGCAGCACGAAGCCCTGGAGCCCGATCACCGGATCGGGCCCCAGGGCTTCGTGGTTCGCCTGGGTCAGGCGCTCTTGCGCGTGTCCCGCGGGTGCACCGCGAGGTTCATACCGCCGGAGCGGAGCACAGCCAGCCGCTCGGCCAGCACCTCCTCCAGCTCCTCCCGCGTCCGGCGCTCCATCAGCATGTCCCAATGGGTCCGGGTCGGCTTGGTCTTCTTCTCTTCCGGCTCGTCGCCGTCGAGCAGGACGGCCTCGGTGCCGCAGAAGCGGCACTCCCACACCGAGGGGATCTCCGCCTCGACGGAGAAGGGCACCTCGAACCGGTGTCCGTTCTGACATGCGTACTCGACGGTCTGGCGCGGGGCCAGATCAATGCCACGGTCGGTCTCGTAGCTAGTGGCGCCGAGTCGCGTGCCTCGGAGAGCTCGCTCGCTCATGAATCGTGCCTCCAGGGCTTATGGCCCACAGGACTAGTTGGGGTCGCTGTCTTCGTCGTTCGGTCAACGCTCGGCCGTCGACGAAGATTCCCGTCCGGGACGTGCTCGTCTGTCGTGCCGCCCCTGTTTGTACCCATCTCCGTCCGATTTGTCACATCTAGAGTGGGATATCACCCTCAGTGTTGTGAAATTCGCACCGCGTGACGGAATCGGCTTTTCGCGCTGCCCATTTGTCCGAGTGCTGAGCGTGCGTTCACCGCAGCGGGGCAGGACGGGCCGCCTTCCGCAGATCGACCGGAGCGGCCGACTGGTGCTCGGGCAGCGGCGGGGCGGCCGCCTCGATCCGGCTGTCGTGGTACGGCAGCAGGGCGATCACCGCGTCCCGCAGCCGGGCCGGCGCCTCCTCGTCCAGCGGGTCCACCGTCGCCGGAACCTGCAGCCGGACCGGGGCTTGGTTGCCGATCCGGGCGTACCCGCGGCCGGGCGGGGCCTGCGCGGCGGGCGCGATGTCCAGCGGCATGCCGAGCGCCGCGGCCAGTTCGGACGCCGGGTGGTCGCCCAGCACCACCCGGGCCCGGGTGGCGGCCCGCAGCGTCGGCGACAGCCGGCCGGCGGCCTCGACCGTCTCGACGGTCACCACCGTGACCCGGGCGGCCCGGCCGTGCCGCAGCGGCACCTCCAGCAGCCCCTGCGGATCCGGTCGGCCCTCCGCCTGGGCCAGCTCGGACAGCTCGGTGGGGTGGTCGAGCAGCAGCCACAGCGGGCGCAGCGCCTCGACGGGCGCCGGGTCGCCGCGGTGGCGGGCGGCGTTCAGCGCGGCCAGCCGCCACTCGGTCTCCTGGGCCGCCCACTCCAATGCGGCCACCGCGCCGTGCAGGCTGGTCTCCACGGTGTGCACGCCGGGCCGGTTGACCAGGCAGGCGTGGTCCCCGGTGCCGGCGCCGTCGATCACCAGCAGCTCGCCGTGGGTCAGCGCCTGCAGGGCGATGGTGCGCAGCAGCGTGGAGGTCCCGGAGCGGGCGCTGCCGAGCGCCAGCAGGTGCGGCTCGGCGGAGCGCGGGCCGGTGCGCCAGACCACCGGCGGCCGGTGGCCGGGCTGGTCGCCGTGGGTGACCGGGATCCGGCGCTGGGTGGCGTCCGGGTCGGTGAAGCCCAGCACGATCTCGCCGGGCGCGGTCACCCAGGACTGGGCCGGCACCTCGATCGGCAGCGGGGCCAGCGCGGTGACCCGCAGGGTGCTGCACTCCTGGTCCCAGTCGAAGCGGTACTCCCGGGCCCGTCCGGCCTTGCCCTGCACCACTTGTTCGATCCGGGACCGGGCGGCGGACTCGGTGTCGGTGAAGTAGGCGGGGTAGCCGATCTCCAGGGTGCTGAGCCGGCCGTCGGCGTCGAAGGACCAGCCGTCGAAGGCGTCCCGGTAGCCGCCGTCGGGGCGGTAGAGCGGGGAGAGGTCGTCGGGGGCGGCCAGGTACGGGGTGAGCGCGGCGTAGAGCGCGGGCAGCTTGACCTCGGCGGGGTCAGGTGCCGGTTCGGCCGGCGCACTGGGATGCCGCCCGTTCCAGGCGGCACTGCCGATCAGCGCGGCCACCGCCAGGATCGGCCCGTGCGGCAGCAGCACGACGCCGACCAGCGCCGCGACGGCGAGCAGCGCGGTGGGCCCGCGCTTGTCCCTGGGGGTGGCCTGCCAGCGGGCGGCGGTCCAGCCGGCGTGCCGCCGCAGGCCCCGCCCGATCAGGGTGAGCGGGGCGAACATGTCGGCGGCGTGGTCTCCGGCGGTGCGGGCGAAGTCCCGACCGCGGGTCAGATGACGGGTGACGGACATGGTCGGACGGGGCCCTCAGAACTTGATGCCGCCGAGCAGGCCCGCCAGGCTGGCGCCGCCGGCCTGGATGCTCGGCGCGATCGCGGTGCCCGCCAGGTAGAAGCCGAAGAGGGAGCAGACCAAGGCGTGCGAGACCTTGAGCCCGCCCCGTCTGAAGAAGACGACGGCGATGGTGCCGAACAGGACGATGCTGGAGATGTTCAGGATCACGGGACTGCTCCTCGGTGCGGCGGGCCGGGTGTCACTGTGGTGATGATGTGACGGATCGTTCCAACATCGTGACAAAAAGTAATAGATGACGGAATGAGGCAAACGGGTGATTCTGGCCCGCTCCATCCGCCGAAGGCGGGGACCGCATGAAACTGATCATCAGATGAGTGGCTCGCCGTATGCTTGGCGGCCATGGAGCTTCGCATCACCGGCTACGACCACCCCGACGCCGTCACTCTGACGGAGGCGGTCCAGCAGGAGTACATCGCCCGTTACGGCGGGATCGACACCACCGAGATGAAGGCCGAGCACTTCACCGCGCCGCTCGGCGTGTTCGTGGTCGGATATCTGGACGGCGCGCCGGTCGCCTGCGGCGGTTGGCGGGCGAAGGACGGCGACTACCCGCATCTGCGGGACGGCGATGCCGAGCTCAAGCGGATGTTCGTGGTCCCCGGGGCCCGCGGCCGGGGCCTGGCCCGAGCGCTGCTGCGGCACCTGGAGGAGAGCGCGGTCGCGGCCGGTCGGCGCCGGGTGGTGCTGGAGACCGGCACCGAGCAGCCCGAGGCGGTGGCCCTCTACCACTCCGAGGGCTATCTCCCGATCACCAAGTTCGGCGTCTACCGGGACGCGCCCGAGAGCATTCACCTCGGCAAGGAACTCGGGGACTGAAGTCAACACTGAAATGCTGACAGTCCGCCGATCGGCTGGTCACTTGACTGACGACGGTGAATTATCCGTACTCCGGACGTGGGGTCATGTCACCCCTGGGTGGATGAACGGCGAATCGGGCACTCGGGCTGGGTTAGCGTCGTGCCCGCTGGCGGCACCCGGGCATTCGGGCGCCGCCCTTCCCTGCTAACCGCCATTTCCCCCCAGGAGAACCCTGTGCACGACAATTGCCCGCCGGAATGCAGCGTGGTCGCCGCCGACAGTCTGCGGCTCGCGGTCGGCGCGCTCGACGCTTTCTCCGCCTGCGCCGGCGCGGCGAACGTGGCCGGGCGGATCAGCGTGGTGGTCGAGCTGTGCGAGGCGGTGGACCGGGCGCTGGACTCGCTGGTGGTCCGGATGGCGGCCGAGGCGGCCGAGGAGGGCTGGACCAGCGGCCACATGCGTGAGGCCGCCCCCGCCTACCACGCCCGGCTGCAGCGCGCCCTCGCCCTGGCCTAGTGGCGACCGTGATGATGACGATGACCACGATGACCGCGGAGCAGCGGCCCGCCGGGACCGCTCACCGCAGCGCCCATGTGCTGTGCTGCCCGACCCGGTGGAGCGACGTCGACGAGAACGGGCACATCAACAACGCCCGGCTGGTCGGCTACATCCAGGAGGGCATCTACGACCTCTTCCACCACCATGCCCAAGCCGTGCGGGAGTCGCTCTTCCCGGCCGGCTTCCTGATCGCCCGGCATGAGATCGACTACCTGGAGCAGCTGCACCACCGGCCCGAACCGCTGCTGGTGCGGCTCACGGTGGAGCGGCTCGGCCGCAGCTCGGCACACGTGCGGGTGGATGTGTGCCGGGACCCGTTCACCTACATGACGGCCCGTACCGTCGTGGTGGCCCGGGACCGCGACTCCGGGCGGTCGCGCCGGCTCACCCCGGCCGAACGCCTCTTCCTAGCCCAGTACATGACGGAGGTTCACCTCGCCGCGATCGAGCGGACCGCACCGCCCAGGATCACGCCCAACGCGATGCCGCAGCGCCAGCCCGACCAGCCGGCTGACCGTCAGCTGACCGTTCATCAGAGCGGCGGTCAGCCGCGCGGCCAGTCGCGCAAGGTGCCCGCTCCCCGGTCGGGCAGCCGCGGACTCTGCCGGATCTGACCCGCGCGCCCCGGGGGTGCCGGCCTCGGCGCCCCCGACCCGGCCCGCCGACGCGTGCTACAACTGTGGCTTCAAGATGCGGGTGGACCGGGAGGTGTCAGGGTGGACCGGGCGAAAGTGGCGGAGCTGGCGGCGGAGCGGATCGACTGGCGCTTCAAGGCGCTGCCCTCCTCCGCCTGGGGCCGCACGGTCGCGGAGTACCTGGCCGGCGGGCCGACCCTGGACGACTTCGGCACCCCGCTGCTGACCCTGGACCAGGGCGCGCTCGACCACAACCTGCGGACCATGGCCAACTGGAGCACCCAGGCCGGCGCATGGCTGGCCCCGCACGGCAAGACCACCATGGCCCCGGCACTCTGGCAGGCCCAACTGGACGCCGGCGCCTGGGCCATCACCCTGGCCAACCTCTCCCAGCTGCACGTTGCCCGAGCCTTCGGCGTACGCCGGCTGGTGCTCGCCAACACCCTGCTGGATCCGCACGGACTCGCCTGGCTGGCAAGCGAGTTGGACAACGATCCGGAGTTCTGGTTCGTCTGCTGGGTGGACTCGGTGGCCGCCGTCGAGCAGATGGACCGCGCGCTGCGGGCCGCCGGTGCGCAGCGCCCGGTGGACGTCCTGGTCGAGGTCGGCGGACCGGGTGGCCGCACCGGCGTCCGCGACCTGGACACCGGGGTCGCCGTCGCGCGCGCCGCGGCAGCCGCCCCGACGCTGCGGCTGACCGGACTGGGCGGTTACGAGGGGGTGCTCGCCCATGACGCCGAACCGGCCGCGCTGGCAAAGGTGGAGCGCTACCTGCTGGCCGTGCGGGAGCTGCACACCCGGCTGCGCGACGAGCAACTCCTCGACCAGGCCGAGCAGGTGCTGCTGAGCGCCGGCGGCAGCAGCTACTTCGACCAGGTGGTGGAGCTGCTCGGTGCCGTCCCCGGCACCCGCCTTGTGCTGCGCTCCGGGGCCTACCTGATCCACGACGACGGCCTCTACCACGGCCTGTCGCCGCTCGCCCGGGGCGCCGGCGGCAGGCCGCTGCGAGCCGCGATGCACGGCTGGGCCAGGGTGCTCTCGCATCCCGAGCCCGACCTGGTCCTGCTGGACGGCGGCAAGCGGGACTTCCCGTTCGACGAGGGCCTGCCGACCGTGCAACGCACCCGCGCCGGGCGGCCGTTGACCGGTACCGTGACCGGGCTCAACGACCAGCACGCCTATCTGCGCGGCAGCACCGCCCGGATCGGCGAGGTGGTCCGGCTGGGCCTGTCGCACCCCTGTACCGCCTTCGACCGGTGGACCATGATCCCGGTCGTCGACGACGCCGACGCGCCGGACCCGCGCGTGGTCGACCTGGTGCGGACGTTCTTCTGAGGGCCGGCCCCGCGCGGTGCGGGGCCAGCGGGTCAGAACTTCGCCAGGAAGGCGTCCGCCATCACCTGGTAGCCGGTGTCGTTGGCGTGGATGTCGCCGCGCGACATGTTGGTCCACTCCATGATCCGGGCCACGTTCAGCGGCACCTGCTGTCCGCCCAGGTCGACCAGCGGCAGGAAGGAGTTGGTGCTGAACGCCCCCGCCACGTCCGCGGTCGGCACCCCGTGCGCCCAGTCCTGGAGCTCCAGGGCGGCGTTGAGGGTGTCGGCCAGCGGCACCGACACGGTGGCCAGCACCTTGCCCTGGTTGCCGGTCATCCAGGCGGCCAGGAACGGGTCGTAGAGGTTCATCCCGACGAACCGGGTGTGCGGGCCGGCGGCGGCCTTGAGGCGGTTCAGGATGGTGCCCAGGTCGCGGCCGGCGGTGGCGATGCCGGTGGCGGCGCAGCCGGCGTTCAGCGAGCCGCCCTCGGCGCAGCCGTCCACGTTGTTGGCGCCGATGTCCAGCGTGACCACCAGGTCGTCGCCGTGGTGGGCCTTCAGGTAGCTGACGGCGGCGTCGATCTGGGCGCCCTGGAAGGTGTGCGGGTAGGGGCAGCCGCCGTTCAGCATCGAACCGGTGGTCTCGCCCGGGCAGCCCAGGTCGGTGAACGAGAAGTCGCGGCCCGCGGCGGTGGCCCGCTGCTCCAGGGTGCGGGCGATGTCCTGGGCGTAGCCGTGGCCGACCTCGTTGCCGCCGCCGGGCAGCGTCTGGTAGCCGGCGGCCAGCGAGTCGCCGAGCGCCAGGTAGTAGGTGTGCTTGGCCTCGTTCGCCGAGGCCGGCCCGGCCGCCAGGCCGAGCAGGGCGGCGCCGAGCACGGCGACGCCGGTTGCCGCGCGCAGGCGGCGGCTGACTGCGGATATGCGCATGAACCCTCCCAGGGCACTCGCGCGTGACCCGGGTGGTCGCGCGTGAGTGGGACCCGGTGAGGTTACTAACTGGTAGAGGTCATGTGAACAGTCGGGGCACCAGTGGTCGCGGCGGTCAGCTCTGCGGGATGGCCACCAGTTGGAGCGCCGCCAGGTCGGCCAGCGGCTCGGCGACGCTGCAGGTGCCGAAGGAGGTGAACACGGCGCGGACCGCCGCCACCTGGTCGCCGGTCAGCTCGGTCAGCTCGGCCGCGATGCCGTCCCCGTCCCGCCGTGCCAGCAGCGCCGCCAGCTCCGGGTGCTCGGCGCCGCCGAGTGCCGCGTGGGTGGCCAGCAGCAGGTTGAGGAAGCCGTGGTGCGCGAAGCCGGTGTCCGGGTCGTCGTGCCGCAGCGCGTGGTGCAGGCCGGCGGTGAACTTGACGGCCACCTTGCGGTAGACGGCGCCGTAGAGGAAGGAGGCCAGCTCCAGCTCGCCGGGGAAGGCGGTGGCCGCCGTGCCGCCGGTGCGGAACTTGGCCCGGTACGGGCCGCCCTCCAGCTCGTCCAGCGCCAGCAGCAGTTCGTCGCCGCGGGGGAGCTCGATCGCGGTCGGCGCGACGGGCGCGTACTCGGGCAGCAGCCGTTCGAGCGCGGCGCGCACCCGGCGCACCCCCTCGGGGGCCGGCACGTCCCGGTCGGCCGGCACCTCGATGCCGGCGATCCGCAGCCGCGGGTCGGCCGCCACGGCCCGCAGTGCCGGCTCCAGGCCCGCGCTGCCGTCCGGCACGATCAGCCCGACGGCCAGCCCGCCGTCGCCCAGCTCCGCGCCGAGCGCCCCGATCCGCCCCGCGCCGCACAGGAACGGGCCCACCAGGTCGGCGTACCACGCGGTGCGGTGGGCCCGGTGGGCGGGCACGGCCTCGGAGAGCGGGAGGTCGCCGGGCGGGAAGATCGCCGCGTCGTCGCAGAGCCCCGCGAAGAGCGGCGGGATCACGCTCGGGGAGGCCTGAGGGGTCGTCATCGGGGCTCGTCCTTCTCCGCTCGCGGGGGCACGCCGATGTGCCCCCTCGGCCTGAGCCTGCCGCAGCCCGGCGGGCCGGGGCAAGAGGGGCACCGCTGTGGGGCCGGACACGCCGCCGTTCGGGTGACGATCCGACCAGTGCCACCGGACATCGGTGTCCGATATTCGAAGGCCTACGCCTCAGTAAGCAGACGATATGAAGGGGACGACACCCCCGGAGAACGCATCACGACCGGGGGGAGTGGAAAGCTCAAAAGAAGCTCAACCGAAAGCTGGGTGGATCCTCAGGGGATCCTCAGATATTCAGGCGGATTCTGCGGGTGTGTAAGTGGTCAACTGCCTTGGCGGCGCTGACCTGCGGTGATCTCAGCAGCTGGACAGCTGATGCGATTACCCAATTCCCGTGCTAGCGACCCCCCGGAACATAACTATTCGGAACACGGGTCTTTGCAGATCCCTAATCGACCGCTAGCGTTCACCGCACTCTCACCCGCCATCATTGAAGAGGGTCCCCACACATGGCAGTTGTTGACAAAATAGCGTCGTCCGGTACTGGCACCGGTAACAAACTCCGCCGGGACATCGGCCTGATCGGGCTGCTCTGGGCCTCGGTCGGCTCGATCATCGGCTCCGGCTGGCTGTACGGCGCGAAGAACGCAGTGGTGGTCGCCGGTCCCGCGGCCGTCATCTCGTGGGGGATCGGGGCCGTCGCCATCGTTCTGCTCGCGCTGGTCCACGCCGAGCTGGGCGGGATGTTCCCGGTCGCCGGCGGCACGGCGCGCTACCCGCACTACGTCTTCGGTGGCCTGGCCGGCATGAGCTTCGGCTGGTTCTCCTGGCTGCAGGCGGCCACCGTGGCGCCGATCGAGGTCGAGGCCATGATCGGCTACTCCAGCCACTTCGGGAAGTTCTTCCAGGACCTCCAGAACACCAACGGCACGCTGACGCCCACCGGCTTCGCCGTCGCCGCCGTGCTGATGGCGGTCTTCGTCGCCGTCAACTTCCTCGGCGTGCGGGTGCTCGCCCACACCAACAGCGCCGCCACCTGGTGGAAGATCTTCATCCCGCTGCTGGCCATCTTCGTGCTGGCGTTCACCCACTTCCACGCGTCCAACTTCACCTCGCACGGCTTCATGCCGTTCGGCGCGAAGGGCGTGCTCGGCGCGATCAGCACCAGCGGCATCATCTTCGCTCTGCTCGGCTTCGAGCAGGCGATCCAGCTCTCCGGTGAGAGCAAGAACCCCAAGCGCGACATCCCCCGCGCGGTGCTCGGCTCGGTCGCCATCGGCGCGGTCATCTACACGCTGCTGCAGGTGGTCTACATCGGTGCCATCCCGGGCGCCAGCATCGTCAAGGGCTGGGCCAACCTCGACTACGCGGGCATCAGCGGCCCGTTCGCCGGCCTGGCCACCGTGATCGGTCTCGGCTGGCTGGCCTGGGTGCTGTACGTCGACGCGGTGATCTCGCCCGCTGGAACCGGCCTGATCTACACCACCTCCACCTCCCGGATCTCCTACGGCCTCAGCAAGAACGGCTACGCCCCGGAGCTCTTCCAGCGCACCGACAGCCGGGGTGTGCCGTGGTTCGGCCTGGCGATCTCCTTCGTCACCGGCGTCGTCTGCTTCGCGCCCTTCCCGAGCTGGCAGCAGCTGGTCAGCTTCATCACCTCGGCCAGCGTGCTGATGTACGCCGGCGCCCCGCTGGCCTTCGGCGCGCTGCGGGTCCGCAAGCCGGACATGCACCGCCCGTACCGCCTGCCGGCCGGTGAGGTCATCGCCCCGCTCTCCTTCGTGGTCGCCAGCCTCATCATCTACTGGTCCGGCTGGGACACCCTGTGGCGCCTGGGCCTGGCGATCGTCTTCGGCTACCTGCTGCTCGGCGGCTACGCCTGGTACGCGACCACCAAGCAGCTGCCGAACGCGCCGCGCCTGGCCTTCAAGGCCGCGCAGTGGCTGCCGGCCTACCTGATCGGCCTGGGCGTCATCTCCTACCTGGGCGGCTTCGGCCCCAGCGCGAAGAACATCATCCCGCTCTGGGTCGACATGGCGATCGTCACGGTCTTCTCCCTCGCCATCTACTACTGGGCCCGCGCCGTGGCGCTGCCCGCCGAGGAGATCGACCGCAACATCTCCGACGTCGAGGTGGTCGACGAGGGCGGTCACTGACACACCGTCCGCTCAGCTGACAGCCGCCGGCGCCGAACTCACGTCCGAGTTCGGCGCCGGCCGCGTTAGCATCCGCCGCATGAGTAAGGAACAGATCCCCGACGGGGTCGGCCGTACCGCGATCGGCGTGGCCCGGGTGCGGGCCCACGAGAGCACCCGTCGGGACCGCCTCTTCAACGACCCCTACGCGGCCGCCTTCGTCGTCGCCGACGGCCGCCGCGACCTGGCCGTCACCGCCAAGCCGTCGCCGGGGCTGATCGCGATGGTCCGCCATCTGGTGCTGCGCACCCGCTTCTTCGACGACTACCTGCTGGCCGCGGCCGAGTCCGGCTGCCGCCAGGTGGTGGTGCCGGCGGCCGGCCTGGACACCCGGGCCTTCCGGCTCGACTGGCCCGCCGGCACCCGGTTCTTCGAACTCGACATGCCCGCCGTGCTGGCCTTCAAGGAGCGGGTGCTCGCCGAGCAGGGCGCCCAGCCGGCCGGCCCGCGCACCGTGATCGCGATCGACCTGCGCGAGGACTGGGCCACCGCGCTGACCAGCGCCGGCTTCGATCCGACCGCGCCGACCGTCTGGCTGCTGGAGGGCCTGCTGGTCTACCTGGACTCCGACGACGTCGAGGCGATCCTCACCACCGTCACCGGACTCAGCGCCCCGGGCAGCCGGCTGGCCCTCACCCACGGCCTCGGCAACCGGGGCCGGCGGCAGGCCCCCGAACCGCACGCCCCCGAGCACGCCGCCGCCGAACTCACCGCCGTGGTGGCCCTCTGGCGCGGCGGCCTGAACGAGGACCCGGTCGCCTGGCTGGACCGGCACGGCTGGCGGGCCAGGCGCAACGACCGCGCCGACGTCGCGGTCGCCGTGGGCCGCGGCGCCGACTACGTCACCTCGCAGCGCAGCTTCGTCACCGCCGAGAGGTAGGTGGCGGCCGGGCACACAGCGAGCCGCCCGCCCGGTGTGGCCGCCCACACGGGGGCCCGAGCGGCCCGCGCCTAACGTGTCGGGGCGCGGGCCGACGGGGCCCCGGGCGAAGGGAGTTGACGCGGCGTGCGGGTACGACAGCGAGTGCTCACGGTGGTGGTGCCGGTGCTGCTCGGTGCGGTCGGGCTGGCCCGCCCGGCAGCGGCCGCCACACCCTCCTACCCGACCATGGAGGCCAACTACACGACGGTGGCCAACGGTTGGGACCACGTCGAGCGCTATCTCGACACCACCACCGGGTTCCACCCAGGTGGACCTGATCGGCTGGAGCAAGGGACGACTACCCGGGCCGGCGGCAGATGCTGGCCCGCTGGGACGGCACCTTCGGCATCGACCAGACCCAGCAGGACTGGCACACCACGCACTACGGCGGTCAGGGCTTCTACGCCGACGGCGGCGGCATCCAGGCCGATCGACGCCGGTTCGCTGATCGCCCCGCTGCAGGCCGCCGGTGTGCCCGCGAGCGGGCAGGCCTACCTGCTGGCCGTGAAGCTGGAGCAGCCCGCGGAGTTCCTGGCCGCGCTGCTGGAGCACCTGGGCTGACACACGTCGAGCGGTCCCCGGCGGGGGACCGCTCGACCTGGTGGCCGGCGTCGGTCAGGGGCCGCCCGGGATCGGGCGGTCGGACTCGACCAGCTGCTTGAAGTGCTCGAGGTCGCCGCGCACGGTCCGCTCGATCGCGCCGGACTGGGCGAAGCCGCGCGGGCCGCCATAGGTCTGGTGCACGGCATCCGGCTCGTACTCGAGCCGCACCTGCATCTGGGTCGAGCCGGCGTCCAGCTGCCGCAGCACCACCGTGCCGTTCAGATGGGCGCCGTCCATGGTGCGCCAGTTCATCACCTGGTCGCCGCCGCGGTCGGTGATCTCGGTCTCGAAGGCCCGCTCCTGGCCGCGCACCTCGGTTTCGAGGTGGGCCCGGTGGTTGCCGTGGGCGTGGGCGTGCTTCACGCCGTCGACGAAGTCCGGGTACTGGTGCACCCGGTGCAGCTGCTCCCAGGCCACCTGCATCGGGACGTCTAGGTCGATCTGCTCTTCCAGCGTGTGCATCCGATCACTCCGGGTACTCGAAGGGGTCGCCTTCCGCGCGGGACTCGTCCTGCGCGTGCTTCACCTGCTCGGAGGTGACACCCTCCAGCAGAGTGGTGTCCTCCTGCTCCTTCTCCTTCGCCGGAGTGGCGTCCTCACCAGGCCGCTCCGGACTGACGGTGGGCATCAGAACCTCCGCGGTTCCGGCGGCCGACCGGGACGGTCCGCCGCGACACCTCCAGCCTGCGCCCGGTGACGCGACCCGGGCAACCAGAGCCGCTGCCCCTGGGCCAGGCCTCAGGCCAGGCCCAGTCCGGAGTCGACCGTCGGTTCGGCGGTGGGGGAGAGGCCGGCCAGGGTGTTCCAGAAGAGCAGCTCGTAGGACTGCAGCAGGCGGCCGTAGCGGCGGCCCTCGGCGAGCTTGCCGGCGTCCAGGCCGCCCGCGGCCACCACCGCGATCGCCTCCTCCTCCAACTCCGGCGCCGGGGTGGCGAAGAAGTCGAAGAACGCGCAGGCCTGGTCGGAGAAGCCGTAGTGCCGGCGCAGCGCCGCCGCGGTGATCGCGCAGTAGCGGCCCCAGGCGTCGAAGTTGGCGGTGAGCGCGAGCACCGTGGCGACCGGCTCACCGTTCAGCGCCAACCAGGCCAGCTGCGCCGGGTAGGCCTGGCAGCCGGCCAGCGGCTCGCGGTCGGCCAGCTGGGGCTCGTCCAGGCCGCAGGCGGCGGCGAGCGGCGGCAGCTCGGCCAGGGCCTGGGCCTCGCCGGCCGCCAGCGTGGCGAAGTACGCCCCGGCGGGGGTGTCCGCGCAGCGGGCGGCGAGCACCAGCAGGCTGCGGCGGTCGCTGCGGATGATCCGGTACTCCTGGGCGGCGAGCTCGGCGATCAGTGAGACCGGCACCAGGCCCTGGTCGATCCGCGGCACCAGCCGGTTCTCCGATTCGGCGGGAGCCAGCTCCTGGCGGATCGTCAGCAGGGCCTCGCGGGGCGTCTGGATCATCGTCGGAAGCTCCTGGGTCGGCACGTTCCGACCCAGGGTATCCGTCCGGTCGCGGTGCGTCAGCGTGAATGCCCGGCGTGTCGTCGGCGGCTCAGAAGACGGACCAGCCGGTGGCCGTGGTGAAGGCTTCGAGCGCTGCCACCGAGCCCACCGAGTTGCCGGCTCGGTCGAGGGCCGGGCCCCAGGCGCAGAGCGTGCCGCGACCCGGGACGACGGCCAGGATGCCGCCCCCGACGCCGCTCTTGCCCGGCAGGCCGACCCGGTAGGCGAAGTCCCCGGCCGCGTCATAGGTGCCGCAGGTCAGCAGCACCGCGTTCACCCGCTTGGCGTCGCTGGCGGCGAGCAGCCGGCTGCCGTCGGCGCGCACGCCGTGCCGGGCCAGGAAGAGGCCGGCCAGGGCCAGGTCGCGGCAGCTGGCGGCGATCGCGCAGTGCTCGTAGTAGTGCTGGAGCACGGACTCGACCGGGTTCTCCAGATTGCCGTAGCTGGCGATGAAGTGGGTGAGTGCCGCGTTGCGGTGGCCGTGCTCGGCCTCGGAGGCGGCCACCAGGTGGTCGGTGTCCAGGTGCGGGTTGCCGGACTCGTCGCGCAGGAACTCGCGGATCGCGGCGCCCGCGTTGCCGGTCAGGCTGAGCAGCCGGTCGGTCACCACGATGGCGCCCGCGTTGATGAACGGGTTGCGCGGAATGCCGTGTTCGGACTCCAACTGCACCAGGGAGTTGAACGGCGTGCCGGACGGCTCCCGGCCGACCCGGTGCCAGATGGCGTCGCCGGTGGCCAGGGTCAGGGCCAGGGCGAACAGTTTGGAGATGGACTGGATGGAGAACGGGGTCTGCCAGTCCCCGGCGCCGTACACCTCGCCGTCCACGGTGGCGAGCGCCAGCCCGAAGGCGTTCGGGTCCGCCGCGCCCAGGGCGGGTATGTAGTCGGCCACCCGGCCGGTGGCCAGCATCGGGCGGGCCGCCTCCACGGCTAGCTCGAGCTCGTGCTGAAAGTCCATCTGCTGATCTGACATATGGCCGACCCTTTCATGGCGTGGCGCCGCTGACCAGCGGCGATGGCCCGGCAGACTGGCTGGCGTGCCGGAGCTGCCAGAAGTCGAGGCGCTGAGCGCCTACCTCACCGAGCACCTGGTCGGCCGGGAGATCGGGCGCATCCACCCGGTGGCGATCAACGTGCTGAAGACCTACGACCCGCCCGTCACCGCGCTCCAGGGGCGCACCGTCGACGCGGTGGGGCGGCGCGGCAAGTTCCTGGTGATCAGTGCGGGCGACCTGCACCTGGTGGTGCACCTGGCCCGGGCCGGCTGGCTGCGCTGGCAACAGAAGCTGCCCGCCACCCCGCCCCGCCCGGGCAAGGGCCCGCTGGCCCTGCGGGTGCAGCTGGCCGACGATCCCGCGACCGGCTTCGACCTCACCGAGGCCGGCACCCAGAAGCGGCTGGCCGTCTACTGCGTCACCGACCCCGAGCAGGTGCCCGGCATCGCCCGGCTCGGCCCCGACCCCCTCGACCCGGCGTTCACCGCAGCCGAGTTGCACCAGCTGCTGGCCGGGGAGAAGCGCCAGCTCAAGGGCGTGCTGCGGGACCAGAGCGTGCTGGCCGGCATCGGCAACGCCTACTCCGACGAGATCCTGCACGCCGCCAGGATGTCCCCGTTCAAACTGGCCGCCCGGCTCAGCGAGGCGGAGACCGCCACCCTCCACGCGGCGATCGGCGACACCCTGCGGGACGCGGTCGAACGCTCCCGGGGCCTGGCCGCCGGTGAGCTGAAGGCCGAGAAGAAGACCGGCCTGCGGGTGCACGGCCGCACCGGACAGCCCTGCCCGGTCTGCGGCGACACCATCCGCGAGGTCTCCTTCGCCGACTCCTCCCTGCAGTACTGCCCGACCTGCCAGACCGGCGGCAAACCGCTGGCCGACCGGAGGCTCTCCAAGCTGCTGAAGTAATCCGTGGGGGACTGGTCACGGTCCGTCAGGTGTGGCAGCCTCGCAACCGCCAGCAGCAGCCCTCACCCCCGGAGCAGCACCATGCCCGTCGCCGCCCAGCCCAGCCACGCCCGCGGCCCCGTCGAACCGCCCCTGCTGACCGGCACCATCGGCGCCGACCTGGCTCGCACGGTGGCCGCGTTCGGCGATCGGGAGGTACTGGTCGACGTCCCCAGCGGCCGGCGCTGGACCTACCGCCAGTTCAGTGCCGACACCGAGACGGTCGCGCTGGGCCTGCTGGCGCTCGGCGTGCGGACCGGCGACCGGGTCGGCATCTGGTCGCCCAACTGCCCCGAGTGGGTGCTGCTGCAGTACGCCACCGCGCGGATCGGCGCCGTCCTGGTCACCGTCAACCCCAGCTACCGCACCCATGAACTGGAGTACGTACTGCGGCAGTCCGGGGTGCGCACCGTGGTGGCGATGCCCGCCTTCAAGACCTCCGACTACGCCGCGATGCTCGCCGAGGCCCGGCCCGGCTGCCCCGAGCTGCGCGATGTGCTGCTGATCGGCGAGGACTCCTGGGAGCGGCTCCTGACGGCGGGCCGGCAGCGCGACCCGGCCGAACTCGCCGCGATCGCGGAGCAGTTGACCGCCGACGACCCGATCAACATCCAGTACACCTCGGGCACCACCGGCTTCCCGAAGGGTGCCACCCTGTCGCACCGCAACATCCTCAACAACGGTTACTTCGTCGGGGAGTTGTGCGAATACACCGAGGCCGACCGGATCTGCGCGCCGGTCCCGTTCTACCACTGCTTCGGCATGGTGATGGCCAACCTGGCCGCCACCTCGCACGGCGCCTGCGTGGTCATCCCGGCCCCCGCGTTCGACCCGGCCGCCACCCTGGCCGCCGTCGCCGCCGAACGCTGCACCTCGCTCTACGGCGTGCCCACCATGTTCATCGCCGAGCTCAACGACCCGAGCTTCGCCGAGTACGACCTGAGCACCCTGCGCACCGGCATCATGGCCGGCTCACCCTGCCCCGCCGAGGTGATGAAGCAGGTCATCGAGCGGATGCACATGCGCGACGTGTCGATCTGCTACGGCATGACGGAGACCTCCCCGGTCTCCACCCAGACCCGCAGCGGCGACAGCTTCGAGCAGCGGATCCGCACCGTCGGACGGGTCGGCCCGCACCTGGAGGTCAAGGTCGTCGACCCGGTCAGCGGTGCCACCGTGCCGCGCGGCGCCGTCGGCGAACTCTGCACCCGCGGCTACTCGGTGATGCGCGGCTACTGGAACGAGCCGGAGCGGACCGCCGAGGCCGTCGACGCGCAGGGCTGGATGCACACCGGCGACCTCGCGGTGATGGACCAGGACGGCTTCCTCGCCGTCACCGGGCGGATCAAGGACATGGTGATCCGCGGCGGCGAGAACATCTACCCCCGGGAGATCGAGGAGTTCCTGCTCACCCACCCCGACATCCTGGACGCCCAGGTGATCGGCGTGCCCGACGAGAAGTACGGCGAGGAGCTGATGGCCTGGGTTCGGCTGCGCCCCGGTGCCGCCGAGCTCACTCGGGGCGCCCTGCGCGCCTTCTGCACCGGCAAGTTGGCGCACTACAAGATCCCGCGCCATCTGCACCTGGTCGACGCCTTCCCGATGACCGTCAGCGGCAAGGTCCGCAAGGTGGAGATGCGCGAGGCGGCGGTGCGGCTGCTGGCCGAGCAGACCGACTAGTCGTCGGCCTTCGCCAGCTTGGCGGCCAGCGCGGCCGGCATCGGCTCGTAGCGCAGGGGGCTCCGGGTGAACGAGCCGGTGCCATGGGTCAGCGCCCGCAGATCGACCGCGTACCGGGTCAGCTCCAGCTCGGGCACCTCGGCCCGCAGCAGGCTCTGGCCCGGGCCGGCCGGCTCGGTGCCCAGGACCCGGGCCCGGCGGACCGACAGATCGCTGAAGACCGGGCCCTGGTACTCGTCCGGCAGCAGCACCGCCACCTCGGCCACCGGTTCCAGCAGCCGGATCGCGGTCCGGGAGGCGGCGTCCCGCAGCGCCAGCGCCCCCGCCGACTGGAAGGCCGCGTCCGAGGAATCCACCGAGTGGGCCTTGCCGTCCACCAGCGTCACCCGCACGTCCACCAGCGGATGGCCGTCGCCCACGCCCTTCTCCAGCTGGGCCCGCACCCCCTTCTCCACCGAGGGGATGAAGTTCTTCGGCACCGCGCCGCCCACCACCTGGTCGACGAACTCGAACCCGGTGCCGCCCGGCAGCGGCTCCACCCGCAGCTCGCAGATCGCATACTGCCCGTGCCCGCCGGACTGCTTGACCAGGCGGCCGTGCCCGGTCGCCGTGCCGCCGAAGGTCTCCCGCAGCGCCACCTTGTACGGCACCTGCGCCACCTGCACCCCGTGCTGCTCGGCCAGCTGGTGCAGCACCACGCCCACGTGCGCCTCGCCGGTGCACCAGAGGACCAGTTGACGGGTCGCCGGGTTCTGCTCGACCCGCACGGTCGGATCCTGCGCGGACAGCCGGGCCAGCCCCTGGGAGAGCTTGTCCTCGTCGCTGCGGCTGTGCGCCTCGATCGCGATCGGCAGCAGCGGCTCGGGCAGGCTCCACGGCTCCAGCCGCTGCGGCGCCGCCGGATCCGACACGGTGTCGCCCACCCGGGCCGAGGCCAGCTTGCCGACGCAGACCAGATCACCCGCCACCGCCCGGTCCATGGCGCGCTGCTGCTTGCCGAACGGGGAGGTCAGCCCGGCGGCCCGCTCCTCCACCGGCTCGCCGTCCGGCCCGGCCACCAGCAGCGCCTCGTCCGGGTGCAGGGTGCCGGTGAAGACCCGGACCAGGCTGAGCCGGCCGACATAGGGGTCGCCGGTGTTCTGGATCACCTGGGCGACCAGCGGGGCGTCCGGGTCGGGGCGCTGGTCGGCGGGCAGGGGTTCGGGCAGCGGGCGGTCCGGCGGCGCCGGGAAGGTCGAGACGATCAGGTCCAGCAGGTCCACCGCGCCGGTGCCGTCCTCGGTCAGCGGCAGCACGGGGTGGATCGAGTCGTGCAGCACCGCCCCGCGCAGGCCCCGGGTCAGCGCGCCGGAGTCCAGCTGCTCGCCGCCGAGGTAGGCCTCCAGCAGCTCGTCGTCCTCACCGGCGATCGCCTCCACCAGCCGCTCCCGGGCCGGCTCGGTCGGCGGCAGCGGGTCGGCCTGGCCGTGCGTCTCGCCGGAGAGCAGTTCGACCGTGCCGCGCATCCGGCCGTCGCTGCGCACCGGCAGGTCCATGGGCTGCACGGCGTCCGGGTGCCCGTCGGCGAAGGCCTGCTGACAGGCCGCCAGCACCTCGTCGAAGTCGGCCCTGGCCGCATCCATATGGGTGACGGCGATGGCGCGGGGCAGCCCGGCCCGCGCGCACTCCTGCCAGAGCGCCAGCACCGGACCGGTCACCGGGTCGGTCGCGG
This sequence comes from Kitasatospora sp. GP30, assembly GCF_029892145.1. NCBI lineage: Bacteria > Bacillati > Actinomycetota > Actinomycetes > Kitasatosporales > Streptomycetaceae > Kitasatospora > Kitasatospora sp. GP30. The sequence continues at coordinate 44,778 of NZ_JARZAH010000018.1, read as the reverse complement.
AGATGGTGAAGACCGCCGCGTCGGCGGCCCGCAGCGCGGCGCGCAGCTCACCGGCGAAATCGGCGTGGCCGGGCGGGTCCAGCAGGTTGATCTTGACGCCCCGCCATTCGATCGGGACCAGCGAGAGCCGCACCGAGCGCTGCTGCTGATGCTCGATCTCCTCGAAGTCCGAGACGGTGCTGCCCTCGCTGACCTTGCCCGCCCTGGTGAGCGCACCCGCGGCCAGGGCCAGCGACTCGGTGAGCGTGGTCTTGCCGGAGCCGCTCACCCCGACCAGCACCACGTTGCGCAGCTCCTGCGGCCCCGACACGGCCGGTGCCTGAGCGGCGGCTCCGGTGCGGGACGTGGCGCGCTCGGACATCGCGGCTCCTCGGGGTGGCGCTGGGCGTTGGTGGGGCGTTCCACCGCCGAGCTTTCCACCGCCACCGGGAGGCGGCCATCGGGGCGCGCCGCAGGTGGGATCCGGAGCGGGCCGCAGGTGGGATCCGACGAGCAGAGGTGAGGTTCGTCGAGTCAGTCCGATTCGCTGATCAAATGACCGGGGTTCACTCGATCCGGCGATTGCGAGCGACCCCGTGCCTGGCTCAGGCTTGGAGCCGAGCTCTTCCATCCTCATCACCCTGAGAACGGTGGCAGTAGCCCATGGGCGAATGGTGCGGCCAGGCAGACGGCTGGGTGGGACGCGGGGCGTTGGCCCACCCGGTGGGCTGGCGGCTCGGGATCGGCGTGCGGCTGGGGCGGGACGAGGCGCGAGGGCTGCCGACCCTGCTCCTCTCCGAGGGCGCCCTGCCGCTCAACGAGACTGCCGCCGCCGTGCTGCGCCTGTGCGACGGCAGCCGGGGCGCCGCCGACATCACCGCCGCGCTGCTCGCCGAGCACCACTCGGTGGCCGGCGAGCAGGTGCTGGCCTTCCTGTCCGGCCTGGCCGAACAGGGCCTGATCGAGGGCACCTGCCTCGGGCCGGGCGGCTCCTGCTGACTCCTGGTGGCTCTCAGAGCCGATGGAACATCACATGCAGGCCGACCAGGCCGTGATCGGGGTGGTCGAAGGCCTCCGGCACCGTCCCGATGACCTCGAACCCCAGTGACTTCCAGAGGTGCACCGCCGGTGCGTTGACCTCCACCACCGCGTTGAACTGGATCCCGTGGAACCCCTGCGCCCGGCACCACTCGACGACGTACTCACCGAGCGCCCGGCCCGCGCCCTTGCCCCGGTGCGCCGGATCGACCAGGAACGAGGCGGTGCCGATGTGCGAGCCGCGGCCCGGCCGGTTCGGCCCCATCTTCGCCGAGCCCACCACCACGCCGTCCTCGACCGCCACCACGGTCTGCCCCGGCGGCTGCTCCATCCACCACGGCCGCGCCTCCTCCAGGCTCTGGCCCTCGGGGAAGGCATACGTCCGGCCCTCCGCCATGGTCAGGGCGTAGAACGGGTAGATGCTGGGCCAGTCCTCGGCAGACGCAACGCGGATCTCCATGCGGGCCACCGTAGCCAGGTCAGGCCGGGTGCGGCACCCCGTTTGCCGCGCCGGCTGCCTCAGGCGCGGGGCTTGCGGATGACGGCCCGGCCGGCCGTGAGGTCGATCCCGGTGCGCGGCGGAGCACCGTCCTGCTCGTCGTCCCGCAGCACCAACTCAACACGGCGCTGCTCCAGTTGGGCCCGCTTGCCCGGATAGAGCAGGGCGTGCAGCTCCTCGGTCGCGACAGCCCCGGCGCCCCGGCCCGGCTGCGGGCTGCCCGGCGACGGGTGCGCTCTGATCAGGGCTTTTCGGGCGATGGCGGAGACGAAGAACAGCACGGTTACCAAAGCCGGCAGGAGCAGGCCCCCGGCGACACCGAACAGAGCGCTCATGACATGGCCAACGTCGCAGGGGGACCCGATGTTCCAGGTTGACCGCAGGTCAGTCGGCGGCCCGGCTGTGGTCGGCCCAGCGGACCAGCGGCGGCATCAGCAGCCCGGTGGTGACGAAGACGCCGCCCAGCAGCAGCCAGCCGGGCGTGCCCCAACCGATGCACAGCAGGCTCAGGATGGTGGGGGCCAGTACGTCGACGAGGCCGTTGGCGAGGCGGGAGACGCCCGCGTACTGGCCCTGCGCGTGCGCGGGAGCCAGGTGGTAGCGGAGCTCGAAGGCGCCTGCTGCCAGCCAGAGTTCGCCGATGGTGTGGGCGAGCGCACCGAGCAGGAGCAGCAGCGCGGCGAGCCAGCCGGGCAGCCCGGTGGCCAGACCGACCAGCGCCAGTCCGACGAAGAACGCCCACCCCGAGCGCCGCCAGGAGCGAGCGGCCGCCGCACTGTTCTCGACCCCGTGCCCCACCTTGACCTGCAGGACCACCACCAGGGCGGTGTTGAGCAGTGCGACGGCGCCGACGAACCAGCGCGGTGCGTGGGTGTGCCCGACGATCCACAGCGGGGTCGCGAAGAGCAGCACATCGCCCTGCAGCGAGGTGATCGCGTCCAGCACGGTGAACGCCAGGTACGGGCGGTCGGTGAGCGCCGTACGCCGACCGGCACCCGTCGGTGCCGGCACCGGCGGCACCGACGGCAGCCGCCTGACGACCGCCGCGCTCGCGAGGAAGCTCGCGGCATTGCCCAGCACCAGGCAGAGGTAGGCGGTCCGACTGTCGATCTGCACGACCAGACCGGCGAGCAGCGCACCGACGCTGCCCGCGAGGTTCACGGTGGCGCGCAGGTACGCCCGGAACCTGGCCGGCCGTTCGCCCGCGAGCCCGCGCACCAGTGGCGCCCGCGCGGCCGAACTGGCCGACGTCGCCAGCTGGGTGAGGCAGACCAGCAGCACGAACAGCCAGAACGAGCGGGCCAGCACCAGAGCGGCCATCGCGACAGCCTGGACCAGCAGGGTCAGCAGGTACACCTCGCGCGGCCCGCGCCGGTCCGCCAGCCGCCCGACCGGTATTCCGGACAGCAGCCCGACCAGCGCGCCGATCCCCATGCCGAGCCCCACCTGCACCACGGACAACCCCACCGAGCGGGTGAAGAAGAGCGTGGAACTCAGCATGAACACCGAACTACCGACCTGGTTGACGAAGGTCGCGCTCGCCAGCGTCCGGCGCGGCCCGGGCGGTAGCAGGACGCCGCGGGCGACCAGCCACGGAGCGCGGTGGTCCAGAGGAGTTGATGATGTGGCTGTCTTTGTCGCGGGCATGCTGGAGCGACCGTCCTCGCGGGGAGTGTGGGCAGGGGGGAGCGGCAACCGAGCATGGCTGCCGACGGGCGAGTATTGCGGGGCCAGGACGGTCGGGTGAAGCGCTGGCGAGCTGCGGAAACGTCACATCGGGGACGGGAACAGGGCGGTGGCCCACCACCGTTGGACTCGGTGTGAAGGGCGCGGGCGGAAGGCGCTCCAATGCGCCCGAATCGGGGCGAACCATGACATGGTCCGGCTGGGGAGCATGGGGTGCCGTGGCGCCGGGTAGGCGGGAGGGAACGGTGCGGGAGGAGTAGACGGTGCGGGTTCGGGTGCTCGGAACGGCGGCGGGCGGCGGGCTGCCGCAGTGGAACTGCGGGTGCGGCCCGTGCGAGCGGGCGCGCGCGGCGGGGCCCAGTGCCTGGCGGAGCCAGGAGGCGCTGGCGGTCAGTGTCTCCGACGATGCCTGGTACCTGGTGAACGCCTCCCCGGACACCCGCGGCCAGCTGCTCACCGTCCCCGACCTCGCCCCACCCGCCGGCAGCAGGCGGACCCCGGTGCGCGGCGTCCTCCTCACCGACGGCGAACTCGACCACACCGTAGGCCTGTTCGCGCTCCGCGAGGGCGCCGCGCTGGACATCCACGCGCCCCAAGCGGTGCTCGCTGCCCTCACCGACGCCTTCCCGCTGCGCGGGCTGCTCGCCCCGTACGGCACGGTGCGCTGGCACCCGGTGCCGGAAGCGGGCGGTGAACTCCTGCTGGACGAGGGCCGGTTGGCCGTCAGTGCGGTGCCGATCAGCGACAAGCGGCCGCGCTACGCCGAGCAGTCGACGGTGGCCGGCCCCTGGGTGGTCGGCTACCGCCTCCGGGAGACCGCCACCGGCGCCACCCTGGTCTACGTGCCGTCACTGGCCCGCTGGCCCGACGAACTCGACGCCCTGCTGGACGATGCGCACTGCGTCCTGCTCGACGGCACCTTCTGGACCGAGGACGAGATGGCCGCCATCCACCCCGGCAGCCGCACCGCAACCGCCATGGGCCACCTGCCGATCAGCGGCCCCGGCGGCACCCTGGCCCGGCTGCGCCCCGGCACCAGGCTGCTCTACACTCACCTCAACAACACCAACCCGCTGAGCGACCCCGACACCCCGGCCCGTGCGGCCCTGGCGGCCGGCGGCGCCGAAGTGGCGGAGGACGGCCAGGAGATCGTCATCTGAGGCCGCCGCGCCGGGGCCGGCTCAGCTCGGCTCAGCTCGGCTCCGGCGAGGTGGCGGCCGGCCCGGAAAAGTCGCTCTGGTCGGCTTCAGCGCTGGCCGGCCCGGCATCGCGTCAACCGCGCGCCAGTTGCCACCGGATCTCGCCGTCGTGCCACTGGTCGGTGGGGGTGAGCCCGGCCGAGGCGGCGACGTGGGCCGAGGCCTGGTGATCCGGGTGGATGTGGGCGATGACGGTCCGCACGGCCTGCTCACCAAGCCAGTTGACCAGGCCCTGGGCGGCCTCGCACGCAAACCCCTGACCCTGCCAGGGAGTTCCCACCACCCAGGCGACCTCCGCGTGGAGTTCCTCGCGCTCGTCCAGCGTGACCGTCGCTTGAACGGTACCCACCAGGCAGGCCTGGTCCGGCAGTTGGACGACCCAATTGCACCAGGCGACGGCGGGATCCGGTGAGCCGGCCAGCAGGCGTTCATAGCGGGTCCGCAGCGCCGCCGGGGTGGCCGGCTCACCGCCGATGTAGGTGTGCAGCGCCGGATCGGACAGCACTGCGGCCATCTCCTCAGCGTGCTCGACGCGCAGTGGCAGCAGCGTCAGCCGCTCGGTGTGGATGGGTTCGGGGCTGAGCAGGGTCATCGCGACGGCCTCGGGCTTGCGGCCGGCCGTGAGTAGATGGCCGCTGACGCCCAGCAGGGCCGGGTCCGACTCGGTGAGCCGCAGTGCGTCCAGGAGCGACTCCCGGTGCGCGGGGTCGTCCAGCCAGTCGGCGACCGCGCCCATCAGCCAGCCGGCGCCCTCCACGCCGTACTGACCGAGCGGCGTGAGGCCGGCCGTGGTGAACTCGCCGACGATCTCGGCGGGTTGGTGGAAGTAGGCGGTGGTGAAGCCGGACTGCGGATTCTCGCTGCGCAGTCGGCCGTCCCGGGTCGCGGCCTCGATGTAGGGGCGGCGCTCCGGGTCGAACCAGCGCCCCTGGTTGAGGGTGTCATGGAGGCCGGCGAACCGGTTGATGGTCGCCGCCACCAGCAGGCCCCCGGGACGCAGCACCCGGCGGGCCTCGGCCAGCGCCTGAGCACGCTCGGCGGCGTCCGTGAGGTGGTAGAGCGGTCCGAGCAGCAGCACCACGTCGAAGGAGTCGTCCGCCGCCGCCAGCGCCCGGGCGTCGCCGAGCTGTGCGCGCACCCCCGCGAGCTCGCCGGCCTGCTCGACATGGAGTGGCACCGGGTCGACCAGCTCCACCTGGTGCCCGGCGGCGGCCAGCCACTCGGCGTGGACCCCGCTGCCCCCGCCCACGTCCAGCACCCGGACCGGCGCGGCCGGCAGCAGTCGCCGCAGCACGTCCTGGGTGCGCAGCAGTTCCAGCAGGCCCGCGCCGGCCCGCAGCCGCCCGTCCTCCCGGCCCTGCTGGTAGTAGCCGAGGATCTCCGGTGCGAGGGCCGGAGCGGCGACGGCTTCCTGATCGAGGTTCGTCATGATCGAACCCTGACGGACGGTGTGCGGATTCGGCAAGAGGATTCGCTTCACACCGGTCCGGGCCTCCCTGGCGGGGGCTGGGGGGGTGACTCGGGCTCGCTCTTGGTGCGGATGCCCTGGTGGGCGGCTCCTGGAACAGTGCGAGGCGATCGGCCTTTTGGCGGTGGCGCAGTCCTACCTACCGGCGGCGGACGACCGCTGCCGCTTGAAGCGGGGTGATCAGCTCATCGACCAGCCGGCGAGCGATGCCCGGGGGATAGGGGCTGCGCAGGCTGAGCACCAGGTGGGTGAAGCCGGCGGCGATCAGCTGGGCGAGGGCGGCGCGGTCCCCGGCCGGGTCGTCGTAGGAGACGATGTACTGCACGGACCGGGTGATGGTGCCTGGGTCGCGGCCGATGGCGGCGCAGTGGGCGTCGAGGACTTGGCTGCGCTCGCGAAGGTATTCGACGCTGTTGTGCGGCGGCCCGGGGATGTTCCAGATGTCGGCGTGCTCGGCGACCAGCCGCAGCAGGCGGGTTCCCCAGCCGCCGATCAGGACGGGCGGGCCGGGGTGCTGCACCGGCTTGGGCTGGTTGCGGTTGCCGGAAAGGGAGTTGTAGCGGCCGTCGAAGTCGAAGACGTCCTGGGTCCACATGCCGCGGAGGATCGCGATGGTCTCCGCGAGCCGGGCGATGCCCTCGCCGGGTGGCACCAGGCTCAGGCCGTAGCCCGCGTACTCGGCGGCTGCGGGGTTCTCGCCCGCGATCCCGCCGGATCCGGGCGGCTGCTGGGTGCCGCCGACGCCGAGGCCCACGATCAGGCGTCCGCCGGAGATGACGTCGAGGGTGGTCGCCATCTTGCCGAGCAGGGCGGGGTGCCGGAGCCGGTTGCTGGTGACCAGGTGCCCCAGGCGAAGTCGGTCGGTTCGTGCGGCGAGGGCGCTGAGCAGGGTCCAACCCTCAAGGATGTCGCCGTCCTTGGGGCCGACGATGGGCATCAGGTGGTCCCACAGCCAGGCATCCGCGATCTCGGGAAGCTCGTCGGCCTCCTGCCAGACGCGGAGGATCTCCTGATAGGGGACCCGCATGGGGGTGGTCTTAATGCCGAACATTAATGGTTGGTGAGAAGAGTGGCTCATGGTTCGTCAGCTTAGCCAATCGTCAGTACTCCTGACTATCTGTCGGGCGGATCAGGGCTCGATACCCTTACCGCCATGACCAGCGAGACACCCCAAACCACCGCGAACGGCATCGACCAGCTCTCGACCCGCCTCGGCTACCTCCTCAAGCACGCCCACCTGCGGTACGCCGAGGCGTCGGCCGAGGCACTGGCGCCACTCGGGCTCAACGGCCGCGAACTCGCCGTTCTCGCCGTGCTGGCCGAGGACGTCCCGCTCTCCCAACTGGAGGCGGCCGGCCGGCTCGGCGTCGATCGCACCACCATGGTCGGGCTGGTGGACGCCCTGGAGGCCAAGGGCCTGGCGGAGCGCCGTCGCAGCCCGCTGGACCGCCGCAAGAACGTCGTCCAACTCACCGAACGGGGGCGGACGCTGCTGAACGATGCGGAACACGTGCGGCTGGCAGCCGAACGCCGCTTTCTGGCGCCGCTGCCGGAGGAAGAGGCCGAGGCGCTGCTGCGAGCACTGCGGACACTCACCGCAGTTGATGGCTGACACAACGTCAGATGCCCAGTACCAGAATGGCCGTCCGCCAGCGCGAGTCCTCCAACTCGGCGTGGAGGACCGTCCAGTCGACCGTGTCGGCGAGGATGGTCGCCGCCTGCTCGGGGCGCTCGCTCTGCCGCCGGATCCGCAGGTGCGTCGGCGGATGCCAGGCATCGACGGCGGCGGCCTGGCGGATGGCGAGCCGGCGGCGGCGCTCGTGTTCCAGCTCCGGGACGGACGCCACCGAGTCGGCCAGCCCGCTCCACAGCGCCTCCGCGATGTCCGCCGGGCGCGCCACCCCGCCGTGCCCGACGAGGGCGCGCTGCCGGCGCAGGTACGCGGCCGCGAGCTCCTCCAGGAACAGTGCGTCCAGCATCGCGGTGGCGGCCGAGGGGGAGGCGACGCGGACCGCCAGGTCGTCCGCCGCGTACTCCGCCTGCTGACTGCCGCGCACCAGCAGCCAGTGCAAGCAGTACCGAGCCAACCGCACCGGCAGCGCCGCGAGCAGCAGCAGCCGATTGGCCAGCCCGTCCATCAGGGCGCGCTGTGCACTGCCGCGGATCTGAACCTGCACGGCGGCGGCGCTCACGACGTCGTCCCGATAGCCGGCCAGGCCGGCACTCCGGAAGCCGGCGGACATCAACTCGTCGCCATGGCCCGGCATCAGCAGCCCGTACCAGGCATCCAGGGTGTCCAGCGCCAACCGCAGCCACAGCCCGTGCCGCGGACTGCCGACCGCGCCGTGGCCGAGCTCCCGGGCCAGCATGGCGATGCGCTGCTGCGGGGTGAGTACCGTCCACAGCGCCAACCCGATGGTGAGCTCCACTTCTTGACGGACTCCCCGACGGGAGTACGTGGTCAAGTAGCCGGCCTGCACCCGGAGCCGGTCGGGTCGCCGCACGCCCAACTCGTCGGCGATCCGCTCGATCAACTCATGCAGCTGCGGCGCTTCTTCGCGGGTCACCTGGGCGGTGTCCTCCCGGAGGCCGCCGAACCGCGGGCGCAGCAGCCAGACCAGGCCCGCGCCGACGACGCCCAGCACCATCAGGATGATCTGCCCGGTCAGCAGCAGCCAGATCGAGCCGGCCGCGACCGCCAGCGTGACCAGGTGGACGAGTGACGCCAACACCGCCGCGGCCAGGTCGCTGCCCGAAATCCGGCCCGCTGAGCCAGGCTTGGCCAACCGCGCGTACCACGCCTCGGCCCGCGCCAGTTCCCGCGCACGACGGTGGGCCGTGCGCCGGCTGATGGGCGGCTCGGCGAGGTTCCACTCGCAACTCGGGCACCAGTCGCTGTACCTGGGATCAGACTCGAAGGCGACACCGCACTGTGGGCAGCTGCGCGTTGACACGGTTTCCGTCACGGCGAGAGATCATGCCACCGGTTCGCGCTGTGAGCCCCCGCTTTGCGAACATCGGTTCCAGCGAACAGAGCGGTTGCTAGAGAAGAAAGCTCAACCCACTCCTCGCCACTCTTAATTTATACCGTGTGGGGGGCCTTGCGGCAAGGCCCCGGTCATGGCGCACAATCGCTGATCCAAGCCGTGGACCTGCAGAAATGCGAGGTTCATGGAATACCTGTGCCTTTGTCGGCCGATGAGCGGAGCTGCAGCGATGAATCCCCTGACCACCAGCGCGTTCGAGCTGCCCCAGCGGCTCGCCGCCAAGGCCGACCCGGCGCTGATCGCCGCCGATGAGAAGCACTTCGCCGCCATCGCGGAAAGCCTTGAGCAGGCCATCGGCGAACTGTCCGACCGCCTTGACGCGCTGCGCAAAGCGCCCGGCGGCGCCGGCCGGGAGGCGATGGACCGGGACACCGAGATCCACCGGCTGACCGGCCGCCTGCGCGCCCTGCGCCGCTTCGGCCTGGACCTGTGCCTCGGCCACATCGTCAGCGCGGACGACCCCGAGCCCGTGTACATCGGGCGACTCGGCCTCACCGACAGCGACGGCCGGCGGCTGCTGCTCGACTGGCGCTCACCGGCGGCCGAGCCGTTCTTCGCGGCGACCCACGCCAACCCGACGGGCCTGGCAAGCCGCCGCCGGTACCGCTGGACCCGCGGCCGGATCACGGACTACTGGGACGAGCTGTTCACCGCCGACGGGCTCGAAGGGCGCGCCGCACTCGACGACCAGTCCGCCTTCATCGCCAGCCTGGGCACCAACCGTTCGGCCCGGATGCGGGATGTGCTCGCCACCATCCAGGCCGACCAGGACGCCATCATCCGTGCGGGCTCCCGGGGCGCCCTGGTCGTCGACGGCGGACCGGGCACCGGCAAGACCGTCGTCGCCCTGCACCGCTCCGCCTACCTGTTGTACGCCGACCCGCGCCTCGGCCACCAGCACCGCGGCGGCGGCGTGCTGTTCGTCGGCCCGCACCAGCCCTACCTGGCCTACGTGGCCGACGTCCTCCCCAGCCTCGGCGAGGAGGGCGTGCAGACCTGCACCGTGCGCGACCTGGTCACCGAGGGAGCGAAGGCGGCGATCGAGTCCGACCCGGAGGTGGCCCGCCTGAAGGCGTCCGCCGACATGGTGAAGGCGATCGAGAAGGCCGTCAGGTTCTACGAGGAGCCGCCCAGCGAGGGCATGACGGTCAGCACCGACTGGTCCGACCTCTGGCTCGGCCCCGACGACTGGGCCGAGGCGTTCGAGGCGGCGGAACCGGGCATCCCGCACAACGAAGCGCGTGACCTGATCTGGGAGGCCCTGGTCACGATCCTGCTGGACAAGCACGGTGACGACGACGGCGACATCTCGCGCAACGCGTTCCGCAGGTCGTTGCTGCACGACGCCGAGTTGGTCACGACCCTCAACCGCGCCTGGCCGCTGCTCGAAGCCGCCGACCTGGTCGGGGACTTGTGGACCGTGCCCGCCTACCTGCGGATGTGCGCCCCCTGGCTGAGCCCGGACGAGGTGCGCAAGCTGCGGCGCGCGGACGGCCAGGCCTGGACGGTGTCCGACCTGCCGCTCCTGGACGCCGCCCGGCAGCGGCTCGGCGACCCCGCGGACGTCAGGCGCAAGCGCCGCCAGGAGGCCGCGGTCGCCGCCGAACGCGCACGGATGGCCGATGTCATCGAGCACATCGTCCAGGCCGACGACGACGGTGAGGGCGCGGTGACCATGCTCCGCGGGGCCGACCTGCAGAGCACGCTGATCGACGAGACCGCGCTGCCCACCGCCGACCCGGACCGGCTGGCCGGCCCGTTCGGGCACATCGTCGTCGACGAGGCGCAGGAACTGACCGACGCCGAGTGGCAGATGCTGCTGCTCCGCTGCCCGTCCCGCAGCTTGACCATTGTCGGGGACCGCGCCCAGGCCAGGCACGGGTTCGCCGAGTCGTGGCAGGAGCGGCTGGAGCGGATCGGGCTCGACCGGGTCGACGTGGCGTCCCTGAGCGTCAACTACCGCACGCCGGAAGAGGTGATGACGGAAGCCGAGCCGGTCATCCGGGCGGCCCTCCCGGACGCCAATGTGCCGACCTCGATCCGACGCAGCGGAACTCCCGTCCGGCACGGCTCCGTTGCGGAGCTGGACACGATCCTCGACAGCTGGCTCGCCGAGCACGCCGAAGGCGTCGCCTGCGTGATCGGCACTGGTGACAACGGAGTCGGCGCGTTCCAGGAGACCTCCCGGGTCCGGTCGCTGACCCCGGAGCTGTCGAAGGGGCTGGAGTTCGACCTGGTCGTCCTCATCGACCCGGAGACCTTCGGCGAGGGCATCGAAGGGGCCGTCGACCGCTATGTCGCGATGACCCGGGCGACCCGGCAACTGGTCATCCTCACCAGCTGCTGACGTCATCGGTCCGTCGCCGCGCCCTGGTCTCCGGGCTCACCCCGCCCGAACAGGGCGGCTGACTGGTGCTGCCGAGCCGGCTGGCACAGTCGCCCGGCGCCCGGGACGACATCGACACCCTGCTCAAGCGCCACCCCGACCTCACGGCCCATCTCGGTGACTCCTACGGCACTTTGACACCGCTGGCCTGACCCTTGCGGGCTGGTTCGCAGTTTGGAGCGCCGGGTTCCAATTCCAATGGGAAGCAACTGAATCCCCCATCGTTGACCGCCGTTTTCTCCCGCCCCTACCATGAACTCCATCCCCGCCAAGAGTGAGTGCAGCACGCTTCCGCAAGCCGGTGCTGCCTGCCGTTGACGTCTTCACCCAGGCCGGTTCTCGTCCTCCCAGGCAGGGCCACCCTTCTCGTTCTCCCGAGCAGGGCCACCCCTCCCGGAGACCCGGCTCCGCCGCGACCGATCCGCCAACCGGCATCGATCGCGGGCCCAATCAGCTTGTGTCGCGCTGACCTTGGAGTGGAGCAACGTGACGACAGACGATCCCGGCCGACTGCCCGCCTCCGGCGCACCGGCCGGAACCCTCGACTCCTCGGCCCCAGACGGTCAGAACCGCGACATCATCGGAGCACTCGGGAGCATCCCGTCGGCCGAGACCGGACGAACTCCCTCACGGCGCAAGCGGTTGCGGATGCTGCTGGCCGTGCTCGGCCCCGGCCTCATCGTGATGGGCGGCGGCAACGACGCCGGCGGCGTGCAGGTCTACCTGCAGATGGGCCAGAACTACGGCATGGGCCTGCTCTGGGTCCTGGTGCTGCTCTTCCCGATCCTGTACGTCAACCAGGAGATGGTGATCCGGCTCGGTGCGGTCTCCGGCGTCGGCCACGCCAGGCTGATCTTCGCCAGGTTCGGCAGGTTCTGGGGCACCTTCTCGGTCATCGACCTGCTGATCATCAACGCCGCCACCGTGATGGCCGACTTCCTCGGACTCTCCCTGGCGCTCGGCTACTTCGGCATACCGGACTACCTCGCCGTCCCGGCGTCCGTGGTGCTGCTCTCGCTGGCCATCGCCGGCGGCACCTTCCGCATCTGGGAACGCTTCATGGTGTTCCTGGTGGTCGTCAACCTGGCGGCCCTTCCCATGGCGTTCCTGGTCCACCCCTCGGCCGCCACCACCGCCGCCGGGTTCGTGCCCAACCTGCCCGGGGGAGTGAACAGCACCCTGCTGCTGATCATCATCGCCATCGTGGGCACCACCGTTGAACCCTGGCAACTCTTCTTCCAGCAGTCCAGCATCGTCGACAAGCGCATCACCCCGCGCTGGATCCGCTACGCGCGCATCGACCTGGGCGCCGGCATCCTGATCGAACTCGCCGCCGCCCTCGCCCTGCTGGCGGCCACGGCGTTCGGACTCGCCCACACCGACGCCTTCGGCAACTTCGACACCATCGGCAGCACCGCCCACGCCCTGGACCGCTACATCGGCCACGGCATCGGCGCCCTGATCGCCCTGGCCACCCTCGACGGTTCGCTGATCGGCGCCAATCTGGTCGGACTGACGACCAGTTACACCCTCGGCGACATCTTCCCGAGCATGCGGCACTCGCTGCACTGGAAGCCTCGCCAGGCCCCGCTGTTCTACGGCAGCTACGCCGTCCTGCTCGCCGGCTGCGCCGCGCTGGTGCTCACCGCCGGCGACGCGATGGGCACGTTCATCGACTACATCGAGGCCCTCAACGGCGTACTGCTGCCATCCGCCGTGGTCTTCCTGCTGCTCCTCGCCAACGACAAGGCGGTACTGGGGCCTTGGGTCAACACCGCGCGCCAGAACGCGGTGGCCGGGCTGATCGCCTGGGCGGTCACCACCTTCTCGCTGGCCCCGGTCGTCACCACCTTCTACCCCGACCTCACAACCCACCAGATCCTGCTGGGAATTGCCGGCTGCACGATCCTGGGCCTGCTGACCGCCGCCGTGCTGTGGTGGCGTCGACCGCGCCCGCGCCCGTCCGCCGACCGCCGTCCCGCCGGGGTCGACAGGCAGCAGTGGCGCGAACAACTCGCCGAACGCCGCGCCGCCTGGCGCACCCCGCCCCTCGACAACCTGAGGCGCCCCGACATGAGTCCGGGCCGCCGCGCCGGGCTCCTCACCCTGCGCGGCTACCTGATCTTCTCCGTCGCCGTGCTGGTGATCAGGCTGGTACAGCTGGTGAGCGGATGACTGTCGCAGGTGCCCGTGGCGGGCGGGGGATAGGCTCAACGGGTGGCTACAGACACCTCGTTGGCAGCAGAAGCGTCTCTGGCAACCGCGCAGCGATCGCTGGGGGATCCAGGCATCAGTTATCCGCTCTGGCCCCCGCTGACCGCCGGCTGCCCGCGTACCAGCACGGATGACGTCTCCTACCCGGTCGAGGTCGACTACGCCTACGACCGGGCCGACCCCGCGCTGTTCTCCCCGGTCAGCGGCTACCGCGGCGTGGTCGCCGTGCGGGACAGTGGCGGCCGGGCCCTCGAACTCACCGACGAGCAACTCGCGGCCGCCCACGGTGAACTGGCCCGCGCCGGCCTGTGGACGGAACTTCCAGCGCCGCCGGGCTCGCGGGCCTGCGTGCTCTCGGAGCGGAGGCCGGAGCGGAGGCCGCGGACTTCGGCGGGCCGGTGGTGTGCCTCGCCACCTCCAGCGGATCCAAGGACCGCGGGGTGGGCTCCCGCACCACGGAGGTCATCACGCCGGAGTGGGAGGATGTCCGCCGCAGGCTGCGAGCGGCCGGGATCCGGGACTGAGGCCGCATCCGGGACTGCGGTCGTGGACGCGGCAGTCAGAGACCGGCCGGGTGGCTGGAGAGCCAGTCGCCGTGCCGGTCGCGGAGTCGGTCGCGTTCCTCGGGCGTGCTGACGAGCACATCGGCCCCGCCGTCGTAGGGGGCGTGGATGCGCCGCAGCTCGGTGTCGGTGATCAGCACGCCCGCCACCTTGTCGTCCGCGACGGCGCGCAGCAGCTCGTCGAGGCAACCCCGCTGCCAGCGGCGGCGGATGGCGAAGAGATGGCAGTAGACGCGGAACTCCGGATCATCGTCGTCCTCGGCCAGTACGCTCCGCCAGTACCCGTCCTCCGGCTGGTGCGGCGGGACGTCGGGGTCGTTCGTCCAGAGCGGCGTGACGACGTAGACATCGGTGCCGGCGAACAGTTCGTCGAGAACGGTGTTGTAGCGCCCAAGCACGATGGCGTACTCGCCCTCGTCCTCCGGATACCGCTTCGACTCCGGGAGGCTGTGGAAGCGCACCCAGACATCCCCGTAGGGGCCGCGCAGTCGGTATGAGACAGGCGGGCAGTCGGGCCAGCGCCGCTCCCACAACCGCGTCAACGCGGCCTGCCCGCGCCCGGATCCCGGCGCCGGTTCGCCCTGGTGTGATTCGACCATGGGCGCACGGTAGTGCCGGGCGGCGCGGCGGGCCACTCGATATGCGGCGGTGAGGGGCTGCGGGGTTGGTCGAGGGCGCCCCAGCCGACTCCCGCGCCGGGCTCGGCTGCTACTGCTCGTTTCGATGTCATCCTCAAGGCGGCCCGTGTCACTGGCCCACCCGCCCGTCGATGCACTCGCGCAACAGGTCGGCCTGCCCGCAGTGACGGGCATACTCCTCGATCCTGTGCACCATCAGTGACCGAATGGAGACCCCGTCCCTGCCCACCCGCTCGCCCAGGTCCGGGAACTCGGCCAGCGCGGCGTCGGTCGCGGCCTGCTCGCGCTCCAGATCGACGTACGCGGCGTCGATCACGGCCTGCTCGGCGACGGCTCCGTCGAAGTCCGCGTCGCGCTTGCCGTACAGCTTCGGCAGCGGGTCGGCATCGGTGAGCCAGTTGCGCCAATCCCGTTCCACCTCGGCGAGGTGCCGGACCAGCCCGAGCAGCGACATCGTCGACGGCGGAACCGACCGACGGGCCAACTGCTCCGCGTTCAGGCCCGCGCACTTCATCCGCAGGGTCAGCCGGTAGTTCGCCAGGTAGTCCAGCAGCGTGGCCAGTTCGCCTTCCGGGTCCGGACCTTCGCTGTTGCGGGGGTCGTCGTCCGGATCGGCCCACATGTCGGGGTAGACGGTTGCCCGGGTCCAGCGCGCGGCTCGGTCACTCATGCTGCGCCATGCTGGTACGCAACGACCCGTTCGCGCCACCGAGTTATCGCATGCGACCATGGGGCGGTGGACACAGGCCTTCCCGACGGGTGGACGATGGAGCGGGTGCGCTCCGAATCGGGGGACTCCGAAGCGGTCCTGCTGTCCCTCGAACGATTCGTCGTCATCGAGGAGTTCGGCCGGCACGACTACGTCCCACTCCAGCCTGACGTCATCCTCTCGTTCCACGGGCTGTGCCTGGTGCGAGCGGATGGCGAGTGGTGCATGGGCCAGCTCGACGACGATGGTTCGATCATCTGCTGGGCCTCCTACGGCACCGAACTTGGCCAGGCCATCCAGGGGTTGTGAACCCGGGGGGCGTGACGAAGATCCTTTTGCTGATCCGCACTGGTACGTTCATCCGCGGCGGAGCAACACCCATCGGCACGGAGGAGAGAACAGCCCTTGCGGGAGACCCAGTCACGCGCCGGCCTGATCGACGTCCTGCTGCTGCTCGTGGCAGCCGTCTGGGGTTCCACCTACCTGGCCGTCAAGGAACTCGTCACGCCCGCCACCGTCGTCGCCGTCCTCGCCCTGCGGTTCGTGGTCACCACGGTGGCGATGCTGCCGCTCGCCCTCCGCAGGCTGCGGGGAGCCGGCCGGGGCGAGCTCGTCACCGGGACGCTGCTCGGCCTGATCCTCGCCGTGATCTTCGCGCTCGAGACCTTCGGCGTCGCCCACACCACCGCGACCAACGCCGGGCTCATCATCAGCCTCACCATCGTCATGACCCCGCTGCTGGAGAGCGCCGTCAGCCGTTCCTGGCTTCCCGCCCGGTTCTTCCTCGCCACGGTGATGGCCGTGGTCGGCGTCGGCCTGCTGGCCTCCCGCTCCGGCCTGCACGCCCCGACCCTCGGCGACTGGCTGATCCTGGCTGCTGCGGCCATCCGCGCCGTGCACGTGACCGTGATGCACCGACGGTCCGCCGGGAAGACGTACGACTCGCTCAACCTCACCTTTATCCAACTCGCCACGGCGGCTGCGCTGTTCTGCCTGGCCGGCCCACTGGTCGGAGGCTCCGCCGTCTCCCTCGCCACCCGGATCGGGCCCGTGCAGTGGGCCGATCTGCTCTACCTCGCGCTGATCTGCACGGTCTTCGCGTTCGTCGTCCAGACATGGGCCGTACGCAGCACCTCGCCCTCCCGGGTAAGCCTGCTGCTCGGGACCGAACCCGTCTGGGCGCTGCTGGTCGGCGTACTCCTCGGCGGCGACCACCTCGGGCTGTACGGCGCCATCGGCGCGGTCCTGATCGTCGTCGGCGCCGGCTGGGGTCAGCGCATCGAACGCCGACACCGGGAAGGCCGGCAGGGCCGGCCGCCGGCGGAGAGTGCGGCGCCGGAGGAGCAGACGGCAGCGCAGCCTGCCTGACCGGGGCAGCCGCGCCAAGGCTCCGGCGGCAGTATCAGTCCCCGCTGTTACGGATCGGGCTCTCGCCGCCCAGGGTTCGTGCCGGAGACGAAGGCCCGCCGCCCGGGCCGGTTGGCCTCGGGTCGGCGGACCAGGGTCTCGGCGCCGTCAATCCGCGCCGAGGCCCAGTGCGGTACCGCTTCGCAGGTCTCGAACCGCTCCGCCCGTTGGCCGATCGTTCCGCTACTGCTTGTCGCGCGTGGCGAGCCGTTTGGCGATCTCGGTCTTCACCGTCTCGTGCAACTCGTCTGACGTGAAGCCGAGGCTGCGCAGGATCTGCGCGGCCGGGCTCTCCTCGGTGCGGATCAGGCCCAGCAGCGTGTGTTCCGTGCCGACCCAGTCGTGGCCGAGGTCGATAGATGAACGGCGTGCCTGCGCGATGGCCTCCTTGCTCTCCGGCCGGAACGCGATGTGACCGCGCAGCGCCTTCTCCCCGGCCGGCGGCAGCGCTTCCTCGATCGCGTCGCGGACGCGCTGCTCCGACCCGGCCTTCGCCACCAGCACCTCGTACGCCAGGCCCCGCGGTTCGCGGAGCAGGCCGAGCAGCATGTGTTCGGTGCCGATGAAGTCGTGCTTGTGGGTTCGGGCGGCCTCCTGCGCCAGCACGATGCTGTGCCGGTTCAGGTCGGTGAACCGCTCGAAGGCGGCGGGCGTGTGGCGTTGCTGGGCGGCCTGCTTGGACACGCCGATGGCGTCGCCGATCTCGGTCCAAGAGGCGCCGGTCTGCTTGGCCTTGCTGACGTAGTGGTCGATGAGCTGGTCACCGAGATCGGACAGCGTCTGGGCGCGCAGCCGCGCCTCGCTGATGCGGGCCAGTTCGTTGGCGTCGGGGAGCTCCTCGTCGAGACGGGCGATCAGGTCGGCGAGGCTGATGTCGAGTGGGCTCATGCGTCAAGAGTAAGTTGACGATCGCCCATCGTCAACCTGTTCTTGACGCTTGTTCCAGGTGTGCTCCCGGCTGTAGGGCCTGGTGCGGCCGGCTCAGGGCCAGTCCGGGCCCGGGGCGCTGAGGAGGGCGTTGACGGTGGCGTAGGACAGGGCGTCGGCGAGGGCGGCGAAGGAGCCGGTGTGCTGGATGTCCCGGGCCGCGTGCAGGGTGGCGGTGAGGGCCACACGGGAGAGGCCGGAGCCCAGGCTGATCCGGCGCGCGCCCAGCTCGCCGAGCTGATCCACCGTCAACTTCAGCAGTGGCCCGGCCGCCAGGACGCTGACCGGACGGGACACGGCGGCGCAGACGGCGCGCACCGACTCCGCGTCGGGCAGTCCGGGGGCGAAGAGCACGTCCGCACCCGCCTCCTCGAAGGCCTGCAGGCGGCGGATGGTGTCGTCCAGATCGGGCTGCCCGTAGAGGAAGTTCTCCGCGCGGGCGGTCAGCGTGAACGGGAAGTCGAGCTCGCGCGCCGCCAGCACCGCCGCCCGCACCCGCGCCACCGCCTCGGCGAACGGGTACAGCGGCGCCTGCGGATCGCCCGTCGCGTCCTCGATCGAGCCGCCGACCAGACCGGCGTCAGCGGCGAGCCGGATGGTCTCGGCGACGTGCTCGGGCTCGGCCCCGAAGCCGCCCTCCAAGTCGGCGGAGACCGGCAGATGGGTGGCGCCCACCAGCGCCCGCGCGTTGGCGAGGGTCTCCTCGCGCCGCACCAGATTGGCCCCGTCGGCCCGCCCGAGGCTGTTGGCCAGCCCGCCGCTGGTGCCGGCCAGCGCCTGGTAGCCGAGCCCGGTCAGCAGGCTGGCCGTGCCGGCGTCCCACACGTTGGGCATGACGAAGGCGCCCGGCGCTGCATGCAGATCGCGGAAGGCGAGCGCGCGCTGGAGCTGGTCCTCGGGGGTGAGCGACACGGTGGTTCCTCTCGCAGGTGACGGTGAGATTATGTCTGCTGATGATTGATCACTTCTCTTCTTCGACCGATTCGACCACTTCCTGGAGCTCCTTCCACCATCGTGCCGCCGCGCGCGACTCGCTGTACGGCGTGGCCGTCGGTGACGCGTACGGCGCCCAGCACTTCGTCCCCGAGACGCTGGCCGTGCTCCGCGCGGGTGACCTGCCCGCCGCCCCCTGGCCCTGGACCGACGACGCCGAGATGGCCTGCTCGGTCTTCGCCGCGCTCCGGCTGCGCGGCACCGTCGACCAGCGGGAACTGGGCTCCGCCTTCGCCAAGCACCACGACTTCGACCGCGGCTATGGCGCGGCGATGAACCAACTGCTCCGCGAGAGCCGGGAGAGCGGGTGGCATCAGGAGCGGGCCGCCGAGCTGTTCGACGGACAGGGCTCCTGGGGGAACGGCGCGGCGATGCGGGTCGCACCGCTCGGCGCCTGGTTCGCGGTCGACCCGGTGGAGGCGGCCTGGCAGGCCGCGCGCTCGGCGGAGGTGACGCACGCCCACCCCGAGGCGGTCGCCGGCACGGTGGCCGTGGCGGTCGCGGCAGCGGTGGCGGCCGGCAGCCGGGGGCGCCGACTGGCCCCGGAGGAGCTGCTGCGCCCGGTGATCGAGCTGACCCCGGCGGGCCGGGTCCGCGACGCGATCGGCGAGGCCCTGGAGCTGGCCGCCCAGCCCCATGTGGAGCTGGTCGCACACTGCTTGGGCAACGGGCGCAACGTCAGCGCATTCGACACCGTGCCGTTCACGCTCTGGTGCGCCGCCCGGCACCTGGATGACTTCGCCGCCGGGCTGCGGGCGACCGCCTCGGCCGGTGGCGATGTGGACACCACCTGCGCGATCGTCGGCGGAATCCTGGCGGCCCGGCTGGGAGTTGCGGGCATTCCAGGGGAGTGGCTGGCCGCCGTCGAGCAACTGCCCGACTGGGTCGAGCCCGAGCGGCTCGGCGCCGACACCGGGCCCGGCGATGTGACCCCGGTGAAGCCGATGCTGAAGCCGAAACCGCTCGCCGTGCCGGACTTGGCGTGGACGCCCGGCCAGTGGCAGCGAGTCCGGCACGGCGTGCGGTCGTTGAGCATGGAGGACAAGTGGGACGTGCTCCTCGACGGCAACCGGCTGGTGATCTGCCGCAGCTGGACCGGCCATTGCATCTTCACGGTAGACATCGAGGCGGCCGGGAGCGGCGCCCGGCCGGTGGCGGCGTGGGTGGAGTCGGCCCGCGACCGCTACCGGGGCGGGACCGCGGAGGCGGAAGCCGTCTTCCTGGAGATGCTGTTGGAGGGTAACTTCGGGCACGGCGACCGGTCAGGGCTCTGGGAGCGCTACAAGCGGCTGCGCTACGGGAGTTGACCTGCCACGGCCTCAACTGCGGCGTCGCGACAGGGCGACGCCGCCCAGGCAGAGGCAGCCGCCCAGCAGGGTGAGCAAGCCGGGCACCTCGCCGAGGGCGGCCCAGGACATCAGCACCACCAGGGCCGGCACGGCGTAGGTGGTCGCGCCCATCCGTCCGGCGGTGCTCCGGGACAGGGCGTAGGCCCAGACGCCGAAGGCCAGCGCGGTCGGGAACAGGCCCAGGTAGACCAGGTCCAGGTCGGCGGAGAGCGGGGCGCGGTGCACCTGGTGGAGCAGCGAGGGGGCGAACGGCAGGCAGGCGAGGGTGCCGATCAGGCAGCCGAAGGCGGTCACCTGGAGGGCGGTGCCGTGCCGGAGCGCGGGCTTCTGGGCCACCACACCACCGGCGTAGAGCAGCGCGGCCAGCAGGCAGAGCAGCACACCGAGGACGGACGAGCCATGCCCGCTGCCGCTGCTGGATATGCCCACCACCACCGCCCCGGCGAACGAGACCGCCATCCCGGCGAGCAGGCCGCGCGGAAAGCCCTCCTTGAGCGCCAGCCCGCCGAGCAGCGCGATCACCAGCGGGCCGATGTTGACCACCATCGCGGCGGTGCCCGCATCCACCTTCTGTTCACCCCAGTTGAGCGCCACCATGTAGAGCCCGAACCAGAGCAGCCCGGACACCACGATGCCCGGCCAAGCACCACCTCGGGGCAGCCCCTCCCGGCGCAACGCCCAGACGGCGAGCAGCGCCACGGACCCCACCACCAGTCTGCCGAGCGCCAGTTCGCCGGGGCCGAAGTGCTTGGCGGCGGTGCGGATCGCCACGAAGGCGGAGGCCCAGAGCAGCACGGCGACGGCGGCCGCGGCCACCGCCTTGGTGTCGAGTCTGTCGAATCGGTTGCCTGCGGGGGTGGTTGGGAGGTCCATGGCTGTGAAGCTAGCCAGCGCCAGCGCGTTTGAACAGGGGTTTTCGGCGGACCCTGTTCCGCTCAGTCCGCTTGCTCCGCTGGCTCGGGCAGCAGCGGGAAGAGCCGGGTGATGGCGGCGACCGGCCGGGCGGTGGCGGGCCGGTTGGCCGGGTCGGCCTCGCGGTGCTGGAACTCGGCGAGGAGCCGGCGCACCGAGTCGGCGACCCGGCCGAGCTCCTCGGGGGTCAGATAGACGACCGAGCTGAAGGCCTCGTCCTGCCGCCACTGCGGCTCCGCCTGCTCGCGGCGGGCCAGCCAGCGATGGTAGCTCTCGTCCTCCAGGCGCCGCGCCAGCTGGTCGAACTGAGCCGCTGGCGGCTCGTCGCCGGCGGCTTGCCGAAGACGCCAGGGGCGGGCCCGGCCGCCGCTGGTGGGGACCGGCTCGATCCGACCGTGGCGGGCCAGTTGGCGCAGGTGGAACGAGCAGAGGCCGGAGCTGTAGCCGAGCCGCTGGGCCGCCAGGGTGGCGGTCACGGTGCCCTCGGCCGCCAGCAGCTGGAGCAGCGCGGTGCGCACCTCATGGTCCGGCAGACCGTCAGAGGCCGTGCCGGGAGCGGAAGCTGCGAGATCTTCAGTCACTTTGCAAAGTCTGCTACTTTGCAAAGCCCGTTGGCAAGCACGCCAGCACGCCAGCACGCACGCAAGCAAGCACGCCAGCAAGCCGGTTAGCCGAGGAGAGGGAGTCGCCGATGTCCGAATCGCCCGAGGATGTGCAAGTGTTGGAGGCCTTCGAGCGGTCCGGAGGCGGAGCGCGGGTGCGGCTCCAAGGCCAACCGGTGGACGGGTACCCGGTGTTGCCGCCGGAGGCCGTGCGGGGTTCGGTGCTGCGGATTACCGAGATCGGGGAGCAGATCCTGCACCGGCCGTGCGGCCCGGCGGACGCCGAGTTCGGCACCCCGGAGCTGGCCCGGCTGATCGACGACATGTTCGCCACCATGTACATCGCCGCCGGCGCGGGCCTGGCGGCCAACCAAGTGGACGTCGACCTCCGGCTGTTCGTCTACGACTGCCTGGACGAGGACGGCGTGCGGCACGTCGGCCACATCCTCAACCCGGTGATCGAGGAGGACACGGCCGCACGCGGGCGCCGGCTGGTCGAAGACGTCGAGGGCTGCCTCTCCGTCCCCGGCGCGACGATGGACGTCGCCAGGCCGGCGCACACCGTGATGCACGGCTACGACAAGGACGGAAAGCCGCTCACCATCGAGGGGTTCGGATACTTCGCGCGCTGCCTGCAGCACGAGGCCGACCACCTCGAAGGCCGGCTCTACGTCGACCGGCTCGCCAAGCGCGAACGCAAGGACGCGCTGAGGCAGATGACCGAGCGCCGGACCGAGGTGTTCGCCAAGCGGCAGGCGCTCACCGAGAAGCTGATGGGCAGCCGGGACCGGGCGGGCGAGGCAGGCTAGAGCTGCGCGGCGAGATACCCGAGCACCGGACTCTCGTCGCGATCGCCGCTCCGTGCCCACCCTGCCTTCCGCCTGTGGCTGCCCCCTGCCGACGGCCGCCCCGTCGGACCCATGGTCTTGCCGGGCGGCCGTCGCACCGTGCCGTCAGTCGCCCGAGGAACGCTCCGTGGACCCGCAAGTCGCCGTTGATCGACACCTGGCCGTCGTCGGTGTGAATGAGCCAGGCGTCCTCGTTGAACTGCTTGTAGTCATGCCACCCGGCGGCGTGGTCGCCGTCGCGGGACCTCTCACGGATCTCCACGAGGACCAGGCCCTCACCCTCGGAAACAGGGATGTTCTCCAGTTTCAGGACCATGCATCCGTGCCCGGGCAGCGTCCACGTGCCCTTTACGGGCGCCTTCGCCCGGAAGCGGCGGAGCCACGTGTGCCAGCTGAAGTCCAGGCCCGGCAGCCGGGACCCACGTTTCCGCAGAGCCGGCCCGAACCGACCCCTGTGTGGCCGGAAGCACGGCCAGACAGGCAGCGGGACACCGCGCCGGCGCTCGGGCGCAGCAGGCCGGCGTTGCAGCGCGCGCCGGGCGCTCCGGCTCAACGCGCTGCCGGCGGGCGTCCACCTGGTCCGCTCCGGCGGGGGCGGCCCTAGTTGCCGGTCCGCTGCTGCGGGAGGTGCAGGTAGGCGGCCCGGCCGGTGTCCCGGGCGCGGGCGACGGCCTCGACCAGGGCGAGTCGGGCCGGGGTGAGCTCGGTGCGCCACTCGGTGAGTGGGCGGACGGCGAACTCGGTGTGCTCGGCCGGGTCGAGGGCGAGGCCGGCCAACTGCTCGGCCGTGAGGGTGCCGCCGTCGAAGACCACCCCGACCTTGAACGGCCACTCGCCCGCGGCCGCCACGAAGAGCAGGGCGAGCAGCGGCGGGGCAGGCTGGGCCGGCAGCAGCAGACCGGTCTCCTCGCGGACCTCCCGGCGGGCGCTGTCCCACGGGTCGCTGCCGAACTCCAGGTTGCCCCCGGCGAATTGCCACACGTCCGGGTCGTAGACGGACTTCAGCAGCAGCGGGTGGCCGTCGCCGTCGGTGAAGTGCACGGCGGCGAACACGATGCCGTGCGGGAGGGTACGCAGATGGTCGGCGAGCGGCAGTTGGGCCATCGCGGATCCTTTCGGCGGTGGTCTGTGCTCAGTCCTCGGAGTGGTCGCCGTCCAGGTAGACCCAGGCGCCGTCGTGGCGGACGAAGCGGCTGTTCTCGTGCAGACTGCCGGACCGGCCGCGTTCGCGGAAGTGGGCGCGGAACTCCACTGTGCCGGCGGTGTGGAACGGGCCGCCCTCGGTGCTGCCCAGGATCTCCAGCCGCTCCCAGCTGAGCCCGGGGTCGAGGTCGAGCTCGGCCGGGCGGGTGTCGGGGTGCCAACTGCGGAGCAGATAGGCGATGTCCCGGACCGCGAAGGCGCTGTAGCGCGAGCGCATCAGCTGCTCGGCGGTGGCGGCCTGGGCGAGGCCGCGGTGCAGCTTGCCGCAGCAGTCGGCGTAGGCGGCGGGCAGACCGCAGGGGCAGGTGGTGGGCTGAGCGGCTGGCTTCGCGGCGGTGCGTCGGGACATGACTCCATTGTGACGGGCCGTGGGGAGTGCACTCGCACGGCCCACGGCCCACGGCCCGTCAGATGATCAGAACAAGGTGATCAGAACAAGGTGATCAGAGGAAGCCGATCAGGGGAACTGGAGGTGCTGGCCCGGGAGGATCAGGTTCGGGTTGGCACCGACCACGTCGGCGTTGTGCTGGTAGAACTGCTGCCAGCCGTCCAGGTGGTGGGTGGAGGCGATCTCCGAGAGGCAGTCGCCGGGCTGCACCGTGTAGCCGCCGGCGGCGGGCTGCGCGGTCGTGGGCGTGCCGGGCGCCTGGGTGCCGGGCGGCACGGGCTGCGGCGTGCCGGTCTGCTGCGGGGGCGCGGCGGGCACAGCGGGCGCCGGTACGGCGGCGGACGGCCCGGTGGGCGCCGCGGCGGTGCTGGGGGCTGCCGGGGCGGGGGTGCCGGCCTGGGCCGGGGTGCTGGGGGCGGCGCCGGCCGTCGGGGCGCCCGCAGTGGCAGGGGTGCTCGGGGCTGCCGGGGCGCTCGGGACGGCGTTGCCGGGTGCGCCGGGCGCCGGGGTGGCCGGGCTCGCGGGCGCTGCGGGGTTCGTCCACGCGGGCGGGGCCGCCGAAGTACCAGGTGCGGCAGGTGCGCCGGGCAGGCCGGGAAGACCGGGCGCGGCCGGGGATGTCGGGGCGCCTGGCGTGCCCGGCGTGGCGGGCGTGCTCGGGGCAGCGCTCGGCGCGCTCGCCGGGGGAGTCGTCGGAGCACCCGGCGCGCTGGGCGTACCGGGAGCGCTGGGCGTACCGGGCGTACCGGGCGCGCCAGGCCCGCCCTGCGAGTTGCCCGGCGTCGTCAGACCGGCCGTGACCGCGCACTGCCCCCAGGTGCCCGGCCCCTGGTCCTCGAACAGCGCCTCGGCCACCTCGATCTGCTGCTGGCTGGTGGCGTGCGAGGGCTCAGCGCCGTACTCGTCGCCGCCGTAGTGGTCCCACTGGCGCTGGGTGAGGTGGAGGCCGCCGTAGTAGCCGTTGCCGGTGTCCATGGTCCAGTTGCTGCCGGTCTCGCACTGGGCGACGGCGTCCCAGGTGCTGGCCGGGGCGGCGTGCGCGCCGGTGGCGGCGAGCAGCGGCAGCGCCAGCCCCGCGCCCGCCACGGTGGCCGCCGCGACGGCCCGTTCGGTCTGGGTCGGGCGGCGATGGCGGCCAGGGCCGGTGAAGACCATGGGTCTGTTTCCTCTCCGCACGCCTGCGAGGTGAGCTGTCGGGTTCGGGCCGGGAGGTTGGCCCGGCCGCCTGACCGGACGGATCCGGTGGGCGGCTTCACCCCTAGCCGCGCGGGACGGCACTGAACCTGGGTCCCCCGCTCCTGCCCTGACGTGGTGTGGTGGTCAGGATCCCGGGCGCGGTGGGCAGGACTAGGCGTGCCGCGCATGGGTGCCGGCAGATGCCAGCTGGCAGGCAGACTAGACGGATCATCATGGTGGTAACAACCCCGCATCGTGGACATCACACGCTCATCACGTGGAGTCTTGGTCATGCTGTGCAGGATGTACTGGGACGGCGGAGGTCGCGTGGATCGTTGATGCCCGAGGTCGACCCGCTGGTTGCTGTCCGGTTCGTGTCGAGTCTGTGTCGAGTTCATGTCTAGGAGCGGAGGAGAGGTCTGATGGCCGACGAAGCCAGGATGCGTGAGCTGTTCGCATCGGGGAAGCGTGGTGTGCTGGTCACCATCAAGCGGGACGGGCGCCCGCAGTTGTCCAATATCTTCTATGTCTACGATCCGGAGCGGGACTTGATCCGGGTCTCGGTCACCGCGGATCGCGCCAAGGCCAAGAACGCGGCCCGTGACCCGCGCGTCAGCCTCCATGTGACCAGCCCGGACTTCTTCACCTGGGCGGTCGCGGAAGGCACGGCCGAGCTGACGCCGGTCGCCCAGGCGCCGGATGACGACACGGTGGCGCAGCTGGTCGACTACTACCGGGCCGGCAGCGGTGAGCACCCCGACTGGGCGGAGTACCGCGCCGCGATGGTCGAGGAGCGCCGCCGGCTGCTGACGCTGCGGGTCGAGCGGCTCTACGGGCAGACGCCCTGACGCTGACGGACCGGGGTGCCGCCGACCGCCCCCGGCGCGGACGGCGGCACCCCGGCGCGCGGCCCTGGGAGCCGAGCACCTCGTGCCCGAGTGCCACGTGCCCGAGTGCCTCGTGCCCCCAGGGCTCAGCCGAGCGCCTCGTGCGCCCCCGCCCTCAGCCCAGCGCCTCGCGGCTGAGGGCGAGCGTGGTCTCGATCGCCTTCACATAACCCGCGTGCATCCGGTCCGCCGCGGCGTCCTCATCGGAGCCGCCGCCGAGGTCCAGCTCGGCCCGGAAAGTGAGCAGCAGCTCACCGTCGGCGCCTTCCTCGATGTCGTTGTGGATCACCCAGCGGGCCTGCTCGTCGTCGCGGTAGAAGCTGACCCGGGTCATGGGCTCGAAGACCACCGTCTCGCGCACCCGCTCGCCGTGGAAGACCACCTCGCGGACCAGGCCGTTCGCCGTCCGCTCCAGCACCCGGCACTCGTCCATCGCGGCCACGAACGGCACGGCGTTCTCCGCCTTGCGGACCAGGCCGGCCCAGATCGCCGCTCGGTCCAACGCGATCCGGTCGCCGCGCTGCGGGTCGTTGGCTCGCACACTCGCACTGATGGCGCGCATGACTGGCTCCCCCTTCGTCTGCCGGAGTCCGGCTTGTGGCCCCTCGCGGCCAATTGCTTGTACGGCCATTGCTTGTACGGCCATTGCTTGTACGGCCAAGTAAATCCCCAAGCCTCTGCGTTGGCAAGGGGAGTAGCAAGGATTCACATCAGGCGATTGGGCGTACAATCATCAAGTGCCTGCCATACGAGACACCACAAGTCATGCGATCGCCCGGGTCTCCCGCCTGCATCGCGCCGCGGCCGAGCGCTTGCTGCGCCGCTCCGGTCTGCATGCCGGGCAGGAGCTGCTGATGATGCTGCTCTGGGATCGCGGGCCGCTGCCGCAGGGCGAGTTGATCGAGCAGCTGGGCCTGGACGCCTCCACGGTGACCAGGATGGTGCAGCGACTGGAGCAGTCCGGCTTCGTGCGCCGCAGTCGCAGCGCGACCGATCGCCGCGCCGTCATCGTGGCACCGACGGCGGCGGCGCAGGCGTTGTGCGAGCAGGTCGGCGAGATCTGGGGCGAGCTGGAGGAGTTGACCCTGGGGGGCCTCTCGGCGGCCGAACAGGCGGAGCTGGCACGATTGTTGAGCCTGGTGGAGCGCAATCTGACGTGACGTCAACTCATCGCTGGCGCACCGCCGTCGGCGTCCGCCCGAGGCGGCGGGCGTCGCGGCGGGCCCGGCCCGGGGTGGCGCCGACGCCCACCACCCGGTCGTCGCGCACCGCCAGCCAGCAGTCCTCGGGCAGGCCGGGCGCGCCGGTGGCACGCAGCGCCGCCTCGGCCGGGTTGACCGGCGGCGGGGCGGGCTCGCGGGCGCCGGACCGCCACTCGGCCCAGCTGCGCTCCCGCCCGCAGCGCTGCCGCCAGTACAGCTGCTGCGCCACGATCAGCGGGCCGAGCGCGGCGAGCAGCGGAAAGCCGGTGGTCAGGACGTGGGTTGCGAAGAGCGCGCTGACCGCGCTGACCACGGCCAGCCCCACCGCGGCGGCCAGCAGTGCGGCCCGGCGGCCGTACGCCTTGGCGGCGGCGAGGGGGAAGAGCACCAGGAGCAGCAGGTCTCCCAGGCCCAGCGAGACCGGCAACGCGCCGCGGGTGAGAGCCAGTTGCGGGGCGAACGGCTGCCCCTGCACCTCGGCGGCGAACCGCAGGGTGACCGAGGTGAGCGTGGTGGCCACCAGGTCGTAGACCGCCAACACGGCCGCGAGCGCGGCGACATGGGCGGCCCGCATGCCGCTCTGCACCCACAGGTTGGCCACCCCGACGACCGCGATCAGCAGCAGCGCGTCGGTGGCGGCGAGCACCCCGGTGGGGGAGGCGTGCAGGGCGAGGGTGGTGCCGACCGCGGCGGCGGCCGGCAGCCAGGCCCAGCGGCCGCCGAGCACCGGGGCGAGGGTGAACTGCACGGCGGTGCCCAGCACCACGCCGAAGACCGTCACCACCACGGGAGTCGGCAGCGCGAGATCCAGCAGCGGAGCCAGCACCACGCCGACGCAGACCACGGCGACGTCCCCGGCCGTGTAGACGCCGACGGGCGGTCGGGGGATCCGGATCCGGGCCAGATAGCCCAGGGCGAGGGCGATCGCGACGGCGGTGACGCCGCTGAGCGCGGCCAGGGCGGTGGTGTTCATGAGCGGCCGGCCAGGCGGGTCGGGCGGCTCGGCGACGGGCCGAGGTCCGCGAAGCCGTGCTCGCGCAGATCGGCGCGGAGCGGGACGGTGGGCGGCATGGCCTCGCGGTCGTCGTACAGCCGGATCGCGGCCAGCGGCAGGCCGGCGGCGGTGGCGCCGTCCTCCAGGCGCCCGAGCAGGGCGGCCGACGGCAGCCGGCGGACCAGCACGTGCAGCACCGCGCCGCCGGGATCGTCGGTCAGTGCGTATCTGGTGGGCAGTGGCACGTCGGGTTCGGCCTCCAGCAGGTCGAGCAGGTCCCGGGTGGGCAGGACGGCACTGAGCGGGCCACTCCAGCGGCCGACGACGTCCGAGGTGGCCGGCAGCTCGGCCAGCTCGCAGTCGGGCCCCTCGGCGGGCAGCCGGACCAGGTCGCCGGTGGCGTAGCGCAGCAGCAGGGTGCACTCCCGGTACGGAACGTACGGCGTGTGCACCACCATGCCGACGGCGCCGGGCGCGGTCGGCTCCCAGCTCTGCGGATCCAGCACCTCCAGGTGGCCGAACTCGGTGCCGTGGTGCAGATGCCCCTGCGAGCACGGGGCCGCGCCGGCGGGCACCAGCTCGGTCATCAGATAGGAATTGGCCACCTGGCCGCCCAGGGTGGCGGCGGCCCGCTCCCGCAGCGGCGTGGAGAGCACTTCGCCGCCGATGCTGATCCGCCGCAGTCCGAAGTCCTCACTGCGCCAGCCGCCGCGCTCGGCCTGGGCCACCAGGGCGGCCAAGTAGGAGGCGGAGGTGGTGAGATGGGTGATCTGCGGGGCCTTGCCGGGCAGGCCGAGCGGGGTGGCCAGCCGGTCGAGGGCGGACTCCGGGTCGATGGTGCCCAGTTGGACGAAGCCGGCGCCGATCCGGGTGACCGACTCCTCGGAGTTCAGCAGGGCCAGGGTGGCGCGCGAGCAGCCCGCGTAGGCCACGGTGTGCTCGGGCCGCAGACCGAGTCCGATGGCTGCCGAGATGGTGCTCAGGGCGGTGAGCAGTTCCAACTCGGTGCGGGAGAACCAGACTCCGGTGGGGGCGCCGGTAGTCCCGGTGGTGAGTGCCAGCAGCGCGGGCCGGGCCGCGGTGGAGACGAAGGCGGCGGGCAGCGACCGGAGCGCGCGCTTGGGCGTCACCGGCACCTGGGACCAGCCGGCCAGGTCGAGGGCGTCCGGGTTGAGCCCCAACTGGTCGAAGACCTGCCGGTAGTAGGCGGTGTGCCGGACCGCGGCCCGGGCGGTGGCCCGCAGACTGCGGGTGGTGATGGTGCGGCGCACCGCCGGGTCGACGGCCGCCCGCTGGCCGGGCAGCAGCGCGGTGTCGTCGCCCGGTTCGCCGAACTCGGCGAGGGTGGCGAGCAGTTCGCGGGCGATCCGGTCGAGGTCCCGCGGTCGGATCGGACCGTTTCGCAACACGGCGGCGGCGTACCGCAGTTGACTCAGTGCGCTGGCGAACACGGTGTCCTCTCCACAGAGCTGCTCTTCGCCTCCGGGTGCGGGGTGGCCTGGGCCGGGCGGGGGACCCGGTCCAGGCCGGTCCGAGCGGTCGGGCCGGTGCCCTGCGGTGGCGCGCGGCCCGACCAGGCCTGGCACGGCGACCTGGTCAGGTCATGTGCAGGAACATCGCGGCGCTGAGGGTGCTCAGGGCGTACTTCAGGTAGTGCTTGACCACGGCGGTCTCCTTCCCTGTGGTGAGCGGGCTCCCTGCGGTGTACGGGCGGCCGGCCACGGCCCAGCGGGCCGCGGACGGCGTGGCCTGGCAGGAACGAGCAGGACGAGCCTGGCACGGGCGGCCCGATCAAAGCAACGGATGTGGACGGAAAACTGACTCATATTTATCTCAGCACATGCCGCTGAGCCGGACGACTGACAGTCGCCGCCCCTGAGCGGCGCGCACCCCTCACCCGACGGGTGATCTGCGGCAGCGTCTGATCCGATCTGTCGTCAGTCGGGGAGGAAGCCATGGCGTCATCCATGCCCGGAGCGGTCCAACGGACCGGCGGGCGCCACGCCCTGCGCCGCGAGGTCGGGATGATCGGCCTGCTCTGGGCCTCGGTCGGAGCGATCATCGGATCCGGCTGGCTGTTCGGCGCCGAGAAGGCGGTCCGGGCAGCCGGGCCCGCTTCCCTGATCTCCTGGGGCGTCGGAACGGTCGCCATCGTGCTGCTCGCCCTGGTGCACGCCGAGCTCGGCGGCCTGTTCCCGGTGGCCGGCGGCACCGCCCGCTATCCGCACTACGCCTTCGGCGGCTTCGCCGGCATGAGCTTCGGCTGGTTCACCTGGCTGCAGTCCGCCGCCACCGCCCCCATCGAGGTCCAGGCGATGATCGGCTATGCCCAGCACTGGACTTGGGCCGACGGTCTGCTCAAGAAGAGCAACCAGACCCTCACCGCCTCCGGCTTCGTGGTCGCCGCCGCGCTGCTCGCCATCTTCGTCGCGATCAACTTCCTCGGCGTCAAATGGCTGGCCAACACGAACAGCGCGGCCACCTACTGGAAGGTCGCCGTCCCGGTGCTGACCATCCTGGTCTTCGCCAGCGCCGAGTTCCACAGCGCCAACTTCCACAGCCACGGCTTCGCGCCCTACGGCGCACGCGGTGTGCTCAGCGCGATCAGCGGCAGCGGTGTGATCTTCGCGCTGCTCGGCTTCGAGCAGGCGATCCAGTGGGCCGGGGAGTCCAGCAACCCGCGACGCGACATCCCGCGTGCCGTGATCGGCTCGGTGCTGATCGGCTCGGTCGTCTACATCATGCTCCAGGTGGTCTTCATCGGATCGCTGCCCGCCGCCACCTTCGCCGGCGGCTGGGCCAACCTCGACTACAAGGGCATCAGCGGCCCGTTCGCCGGGCTGGCCGCCCTGATCGGACTCGGCTGGATGGCCACCATCCTCTACATCGACGCGGTCATCTCGCCCGCCGGCACCGGCCTGGTCTACATCACCTCCAGCTCCCGGATCAGCTACGGCCTCAGCCGCAACGGCTATGCCCCGCAGACGCTCCAGGCCACCGACCGGCGCGCGGTGCCGTGGCTCGGCCTGGTGGTCGCCTGGGTCGCCGGCGTGCTGTGCTTCCTGCCGTTCCCCAGCTGGCAGCGGCTGGTCGGCTTCATCACCTCCGCCGTGGTGCTGATGTATGCGGGCGCGCCGCTCGCCTTCGGCGTCCTGCGCCGGCGCTTCCCCGACCTGGAGCGCTCCTACCACCTGCCGGCCGGCGAGATCATCTCGCCGATCGCCTTCGTGATCGCCGGCCTGGTCATCTACTGGTCCGGCTGGGACACCCTGTGGCGGCTGGGTGCCTCGATCCTGATCGGCTATCTGCTGCTCGGCGGCTACGCGGCCTGGGCCCGTGCCAAACACCTGCCGGGGGCGCCGCGGATGGACTTCCGGGCCGGCCAGTGGCTCCCCGTCTACCTGGTGGGGATGGGCCTGATGTCCTGGCAGGGCCAGTTCGGCAAGGGGGCCACCGGCCGCATTCCGCTCTGGTGGGACATCGCCCTGATCTCCGGCTTCTCCCTGGTCATCTACTACTGGGCGCTGGCCGTCGCACTGCCCGCGGAGGAGATCGAGCGCAACTTCCTCGACGTCGAGGTGCTCGACGCGGGCGGCCACTGACCTCAGGGTGGTCACTGAGCGTCACGATCAGTCGTGAAGTTGAGCCCGGCTCGGAGCGCCGCTGTGCCGCCGACCACGCCCCGGTCCAGGATGGAGGACAGGGCAGTCCCGGGAGAGGTGACGATTTGGACGACTCCCGCTTCCCGTTCCTCGACGGCGTGGCAGGGGTGCTGGTCGACGGCAGCGGCCTGGTGCTGGACTGCACCGCCGCCGCCGAACAGCTCCTCGTGGTGCCGGTGCGCGCACTGCGCGGCCGCAAACTGCGCGACCTCGTGGTGGAGCGCGGCGAAACCCTGCCCCCGGAGGGCGACAACCCCACCAGCTGGGCCGGGCGCGTCACCGTGCGCACCGGCGACGGCCGCCCGGTGCCGCTGGAGGTCCGGGTGCTCACGCTGCGTGGCGCGGCCCCCGAGCAGCGCGATGAGGCCCGCTACATGGTGATCGGCGCGCCGGCCCAGGAGGCCGACCGCTGGCGCCAGGACCAGGCCTTCACCCGCGAACTCTTCCTGCAGGACCGGGTCGGCCTGGCCGTGTTCGACACCGACCTGCGGATCGTCCGCACCAACACCCATCTGCTGCCCTACACCGGCGTGCCCAGCACCCTGCCGGGCCGTCGGCTCGCCGACTTCCTGCAGCCCGAGGACGCCGCCGCCATGGAGGTCCACCTGCGCGAGGTGCTGGCGACCGGGCAGCCGCTGGCGTTCGGCGAGGAGCTCGCCCGCACCCTGGTCGACCCGCGCAGCGGCCGGATGATGGCGCTCTCCGCCTTCCGGCTGCAGGCCACCGACGGCACCGTCATCGGCGTCACGGCGCTCTTCACCGACATCACCGAGCAGTACCGGTCGCGCCGCCGCCTCGCCCTGCTCCACCGGGTGACCGCCGCGGCCGCCCACTCGCTCTCCATCCTGGACAGCGCGCAGCAGATCGCCGACGCCTTGGTGCCCGACTTCGCCGAGGTCGCCGCCGTCGAACTCGCCACCCCCATCTCCACCGGCGAGGAGCCGGTACCCGGTCCCGACGGGCGGCTGCTGCTGCGCCGGGTCGCGGTCGCCGGACCGCCCGAGTCCCGCCCGGCCATCGGGGAGACCGTGCTGGTCGACGAGGAGGGGCGGACCGGACCGTCCGACCCCGCCGTCCAGGCCTGGGCGGTCACAGCGCCGCTGGTGGCCCGCAGGGTGCTGCTCGGCCGGATCACGCTGCGCCGGGAGCGCCGGCAGGACCGCTACGAGGCGGAGGACCGCGCGCTGATGCGCGAGATCGCCGGGCGGGTCGCCCTGGCGCTGGACAACGCCCGCCGCTACACCCGGGAGCACCGGGCCGCGATCGGCCTGCAACGCAGCCTGCTGCCGCCGGCCGTCCGCTCGGTGGCCGCCGTCTCCACCGCCAGCGTCTACCTGCCCACCGACACGGTCGGCGGGGTGGGCGGTGACTGGTTCGACGTCATCCCGCTCTCCTCGGCCCGGGTCGCCCTGGTGGTCGGCGACGTCACCGGGCACGGTCTGCACGCCTCCGCCACCATGGGCCGGCTGCGCACCGCCGTGCGGACCCTGGCCGACCTGGACCTGGAACCGGACGAGCTGCTGGTGCACCTGGACGACCTGGTGGCCCAACTGCTGGTGGAATCGGCGCTGGTCGCGGACGTGGACGCGGAGAGCTCCGGGGCCGGCGACGGACCGCGCGGGCGGGATGCGGGGAGCCAGGACGAGACCGCGGAGCCCGGCTCGTTCGGCGGCACCTGCCTCTACGCCGTCTACGACCCGGTCTCCCGGATCTGCACCGTGGCCAGCGCCGGACACCCGCCGCCCGCCGTCGCCTACCCCGACGGCACCGCCGAGATGCTGCCCGTGTCGCCAGGACCGCCGCTCGGGGTCGGCGGGTTGCCCTTCGAGTCGGCCCGGGTCGAGCTGCCCGAAAGCAGCATGCTGGCCCTCTACACCGACGGCCTGATCGAGCGCGGGGACGGCGACATCGACGCCGGGATGGCCGAGTTGCTGCACCGGCTGCGCGGCGTGCGCGGTCTGGACTGCCCGCTGCGCGAGGCCGGGGAGCGGCTGATCGCCGGGCTGCCGCCGACCCGGCTGCGCGACGACGTGACGCTGCTGCTGGCCCGCACCAAGGCGGTGCCGCCCGCCGACACCGCGGTCTGGACGGTCGAGCTGGACCCGGCCGCGGTGGCCCGGGTGCGCGAGGACGCCACCGCCGTGCTGACCTCCTGGGGACTGGCCGAACTCGCCTTCACCACCGAGCTGGTGCTGAGTGAGCTGGTCACCAACGCGATCCGGTACGGCGGCGGCCCCGTGGTGGTGCGGCTGATCCGGGCCGACACGCTGACCTGCGAGGTCTCCGACGGCAGCGCCACCCAGCCGCGGATGCGGCGGGCCCGGCTCACCGACGAAGGCGGGCGCGGGCTCTACCTGGTGGCGCAGCTGACCAACCGCTGGGGGAGCCGGTACACCGCGTCGGGCAAGACCATCTGGACGGAGCAGGAGCTGCCGCACTGAGCCTCACCCGGCAGGAATGTGCCCGGACACATGTCAGTCCCCGTGTGCCCGGACACATGTCAGTCCCCGGTAGATCCTCTTTCGACTTCGCGCGTCCTAGCCGTCGCTCAGGGCATCGCTGTCAATGGGACCTGCCGGGGGCCTAGCCAGGCCCTAGACAAGGAGTCGCTCGGACGGCCTACGAACGTCTTCGAGGGCGGTGCGGCTCTCTCCAGCTGTCTGGTGTACGAACCATTCTAGACCCGCGCGAGCGTTTTGGAGCGGGCGAGTTGAGGCCAATTTACGAATCACGGGACGGGAACGTCCAGCGGGTCGGGCTGCCCGTGAAGTCGCTGTCGTCGAGGGCGAAGACGGAGGCCGGGGTGACCCGGAAGGTCGCGTTCACGGCCGGATCGAGGAAGTCCGGACCGTAGCCGGTCGCGTACTTGGCGTTGAGCGCGGCCAGGAAGTCGGCGATCTCGTCGAGGTCGGTCACCACGCTCGCGTCGCCGTCCAGCACGACCGGCTGATGCGGATCGTCGGTGGTCACCGTGCACGCCGGGTTGGCCGCCAGATTGCGGTACTTGCGGGACCCGCGGGCGCTGCTGAACCAGAGGGCCCGCCGCAGCCAGACGCCCCAGACCGGCATCGCGTGGGGCCGCCGGTCAGGGCGCACCGTGCAGACCCAGTACTCGTGCGAGTCGGCGAGCCGGCGCTCCGCCCAGAACCACGGCAGCAGGCCGGTGCCCTGGTCGGCCGACAGGATGCCGTAGCCGGGCATCCAAGGGCGCGCTGAGGTGATGTCAGAATCATTCGCCACGGCCTCAGTTACCGCCCATCGCGGCCTTCGCGCGGGCCGCCATCTGCTGCGGCGAGACGTCCTCGACATGGCTGGCCACCGTCCAGCGGTGGCCCCACGGGTCCTCGAAGGTGCCGGACCGGTCGCCGTAGAACTGGGCCTTCAGCGGCCGCAGTTCGAGCGCGCCGGCGGCCAGCGCGGCGGGCCACACCGCGTCGACGTCCGCCACGTAGAGGTTCAGCAGCACCGGTGAGCCGCCGACCGTCTGCGGGCTGCGCGCGCCCACCTCCGGGTGCTCGTCGGCGATCATGAGCACCGAGTCGCCGATCGCCAGCTCCGCGTGCCCGATCCGCCCGTCCGGTCCGGTCAGCCGGTCGCCGCGCTGCTCGAAGCCGAGCACCGAGGTGTAGAACTCGATGGCCTCGGCGGCGCCGCGGACGAAGACGTAGGGGCACAGGCGCGGGTAGCCGTCCGGAATCGGCTGGACCTTGGACACGGGGGCTCCTGGGTTCGCTCGGCGGCGCGGTCGGCTGATCGCGGTCAGCGTG
The DNA here is from genome assembly GCF_029892145.1 of Kitasatospora sp. GP30. Lineage (NCBI taxonomy): Bacteria > Bacillati > Actinomycetota > Actinomycetes > Kitasatosporales > Streptomycetaceae > Kitasatospora > Kitasatospora sp. GP30. The sequence goes on along the minus strand of NZ_JARZAH010000018.1, from coordinate 9,035 downwards.
GCACGGCGCGGGGTGCCCCGGGCGGGCGGCATGCCGCAGGCTGGGCCGGGCGGGTGAGGGGCTGGGGCTTTGACCGGCTCCTTTGCGCCGTGGGCTCGTTAGATTGGACAGCAGAGGTACGACCGACCCTGCTAGCGCGGCCGGCCGGAGAGCGGGTGAGCCTGATGGGTGTGCCGAGGGAGGCGGACGAGAGCCCGGTCGGCGCGGTCGGCCGGGTCACGGTCCCGATCCCGGCGGACGGGCCCGGCGAGGTGCTGGTGCCGGTGCGCGGCGGCAGCGAGGCGTTCGCGGCCTGGGCGGACCGGCCGATCGCCCGGCACGCGCTGGTGATGGTGGTGGAGCACACTTCGGCGCGCTCCGTCGTGGTCGTACCGTTCCCCGAGTCGTGAGGAGCCCGTGATGTTGTTCTGGCACGTTCCGGCGCCCAATGAGGCGTTGCTGATCTCCGGGTCCAAACGGCAGGCCCAGGACACCCAGTTCCGGATCGTCACCGGGCACGGCAGTTTCGTGATGCCCGTCAAGCAGAAGGCGCGGATGCTGTCGCTGGCGCTGCGCGAGGCGGAGATCGCCGAGGACTGCGTCACCCAGCAGGGCATCCGGCTCACGGTGCGGGCCGTGACGGTGTTCAAGGTGGGCGACGACCACCTCTCCATCGCCAATGCGGCGCGGCGGTTCCTCACCGAGCAGGCCCGGATGGAGGAGCTGGTCGGCCGGATCTTCGCGGGCCATCTGCGGTCCATCGTCGGCGGGTTGACGGTGGAGCAGATCATCCGGGAGCGGGACCGGGTGGCGCAGGAGGTCAAGGCCGGCAGCCACACCGAGATGGAGAAGCTCGGCATCGTGGTGGACGCCTTGCAGATCCAGGAGATCGAGGACGCCACCGGCTACATCACCAACCTGGCCGCCCCCCATGCCGCGGCCGTCGCCAGCCAGGCGCGGATCGCCCAGGCCCGGGCCGACCAGGAGGCCGCCCAGCGGGAGCAGGAGGCGGCCGCGCTCAAGGCCCAGTACGAGCGGGACACCGCGATCAAGCGGGCCGGCTTCGTGGCCGAGACCGAGCAGGCCAACGCGTCGGCATCGCAGGCCGGGCCACTGGCCCAGGCCAGGGCCACCCAGGAGGTCATCGAGGAGCAGACCCAACTGGCCCGCCGTCAGGCCGACTTGGCCGCCCAGCGGCTGGAGGCCGAGGTGCGCCGGCCGGCCGATGCCGAGGCCTACAAGCAGCGCACCCTCGCCGAGGCGCAGCGCGACCGGGCCAAGTTCGAGGCCGAGGGTGATGCCTACCGGCGCACCACGCTGGCCACGGCGGAGGCCCAGGCGGTGCGGGTGCAGGCGGACGGCGCGGCCTACGCCGAGCGGACGACCGCCGATGCGCAGGCCGCCGCGAACAACGCGCGGGCCGACTCGCTGCGGGGCGGCGCCCAGGAGCTGATCGCGGCCAACCGGGTGGTGGAGAACCTGCCCGCGCTGGTGGACGCCGCCGCCCGCGGCCTGGCGGGCGCCAACCTCACGGTGCTCAACGGCAGCGAGGGGCTGGCCCAGGTGGCGACCGGGATCGTCGGCCAGGGCCTGGCGATCTTCGACGCCCTCAAGCAGGTCACCCCGCGCGGCGGCGAGGTGGCCAGGCCGGACGCGAGCGAGGGTGAGCCGGGTTAGGAGTCCGCGACCTTCTTGAGCGCGTCCTGGTAGGCCACCTCGAACGCCTGCTCGGCGGACACGGCGATGTCCGGGGCCACGCCGGTGCCCTCCCAGTCGCCGCCGGTCACCGGGTTGATCGACCGGGCGTACGGCACGGTCACGCTGATGTGCTCGCTGAGGGGGTAGTAGCCGGTCGGGTGCGCCCCGCCCCTGGTGCTCTCGCCGACCAGCACGGCACGGCCCCTGGCCTTGAGGTTGTACGCCAGGTCCTCGGCGCCCGAGAAGGTGACCGGGCCGGTCAGTACGTACACCGGGCGGTCGAGGTAGCGCTCGCCCGGCAGGTAGGGCGTGGTCCAGAACTGCTGGGTGAGCCCAGTGGTGCGCCGGTGCACGTCGGTCAGGTGTACCGCCTCGCCGCCCGGGAACAGGTAGCTGCACCAGTACGCCATGCCGTAGGTCGAGCCGCCGCGGTTGGCCCGCAGGTCGAGGATGAGCGCCTTGGTGTTGGCGATCAGCGCCATCGCCGCGGAGATCATCGGCGCGCCGTCGCCGGGCTCGGCCACCAGGGTGGTCTCGATGTAGCCGATGTCGCCCGTGAGCCGCTCCACCCGGCGGATGCCTTGGTTCTCGGCGCGGGCCAGCTCGGCGAAGAAGTCCTCGTCCTCCTCGCCCGCGTCGTCGAGCTCCTGCGCCTCCTCGCTCCACAGCAGGCGCAGGTGCTTGTCGCCGTTGGTCCGCTGGAGGTCCGCGGTCACCGCCTCGCACAGCGCCTCGCCGGCCAGCCGCTGGTACGCCCCCTCGGCCAGCCGGCCGCGCACCAGGGCCGCGATCTGTTCGGCCTGGTCCGCGAAGATGTACTCGGCGGTCAGCCGGTCCAGCGCGGCTTCGATGATCTGATCAGTGGTGATGCCCATGGCGGGCGATCGTAGCGATGATCCACTTCGGGGAGAACCCCGCGAGCCGTGCCGGATCAGGCGTACTCGCGCAGGGCTTCCTCGACGATCGCGTCCAGCCGGGCGTGGTGGGCGCCGCGCCAGTAGACCTGGCCGCAGTCGGTGCACTGCGCGAACGCGTCGTAGCTGCGCTCGGTGCCGTGCTCCAGCCGCTCCTGCACCGCCGCCTTCGCGGTCTGCTCCAGCAGGCCGTTGCAGGCCGTGCACCTGGTCCACGGGGCGAGGGCGGGCGTGAAGCGGGACAGCACATCGCGCAGCTGCTCGGCCGGGTGGTGGCTGTAGATGTAGGCACCGGCCCACAGCTCGCGGCGGCGCAGCAGCCCCCGGTCGCGGGAGAGCATCACCCGCCGCTCGGCGGCCGACCGGGCGGCCAGCGCGGCGTCGCCGATGTCGAGGTTCTCGTAGGCCGCGTCCACGCCGAGCAGGCGCAGCCGGCGGGCCAGCGTGCCCAGGTGCACGTCGAGCAGGAAGCGGGGCGGGCCGGGCAGCCGCTGCGGCCGCTCGACGCTGCGCACGGCGACCCGCTCGCCCTGCGCCGGGATGTGCCCCGGGCGGACCGGCCGGTCGTCCACCAGCAGCTCGCCGACCTCGGTCAGCGGGACGCCCAGCGACTCGACCACATGGCCGAGCGTGGACACGCCGTCCACCCTGACCACCGACTGCTCGCGGCGCTGGGCGGCGGCGAGGAACACCTGCAGGTCGGCGGCGAAGCCGATGGTGATCTGCGGCTTCTCCAAGAGCTCCGGTTTCTCCACGCCGCCAGCATGCCAGGGCGGGCCGGTGCGCGGCCAACGGTTTCCGAGCTGCCGCTCCTGACGGGGTGTCAGCTCAAGGGGCGGGGAGGGTGCGGCGTAGGCTCCGGACCATGCGCATTGTCATCGCGGGTGGACACGGTCAGATCGCGCGGCGCCTGGAGCGGCTGCTGAGCGCGCGGGGAGACGAGGTCGCCGGGATCATCCGGAAGCCGGAGCAGTCCGGGGACTTGGAGGCGGCGGGCGCCGAGCCGGTGCTCTGCGACCTGGAGGCGGCCTCGGTCGACGAGGTCGCGGGCATCCTGCGCGGTGCGGACGCCGCGGTGTTCGCGGCCGGTGCCGGCGCGGGCAGCGGGGTGGCCCGCAAGGACACGGTCGACCGGGGCGCCTGCGCGCTGTTCGCGGACGCCGCCGAGGCCGCCGGGGTGCGGCGCTTCCTGGTGGTCTCCTCGATGGGTGCCGATGCGGCCGCGCCGGACGGGGCTGACCCGGTCTTCGGCGCCTACCTGCGGGCCAAGGGCGCGGCGGACGACGACGTGCGGGCCCGCGAGCGGCTGGACTGGACGATCCTGCGCCCCGGCATGCTGACCGACGCACCCGGCACCGGTCAGGTGGTCCTCGCCGAGCGGACCGGGCGGGGCGCGGTCTCGCGTGACGACGTGGCCGCGGCGCTGCTCGCGCTGCTGGACGAGCCGGCGACGGCCGGGCGGACCCTGGAGCTGATCGGCGGCCCCGTCCCGGTGGCTGACGCGGCGCGCCAGGCGGCGAGCAACTGACGCCGGGCCGCCGGGAGTTGACGACACTCCCGGCGGCCCGCGGTGCGGCGCCTACTGGTTGGGCAGCTCGGCCAGCTGGGTCAGCCGGATCTGGTTGCCCGACGGGTCCCGGAAGCCGCAGTCGCGGCCGTACGGGCGGTCCTCCGGCTTGTCCACGAACTCGACACCGCGGCCGGACAGTTCGGCGTAGGCGGCGTCGCAGTCGTCGGTGCTGAGGAAGACCGCGTTGGCGAAGCCCTTGCCCACCACGTCGAGCACCTGCTCGCGGGTCTGGTCATCCATGACCGGCTGGCCGGGCACGGCCATCAGGCAGACCGAGATGTCGTCCTGGCCGGCCGGGCCGACGGTGAGCCAGCGGACGTTTCCGAGCTCGGGCAGGGTGACGTCGGCGCGGACCTCGAAGCCCACCTTGTTGGTCCAGAAGTCCAGGGCGACCTCCTGGTCGTGCACCCACATCTGCGCGGTGGCGATCTTGATGGTCATGAGTCCTCTCCGCCTTTCCTGTCCTGGTGGTTCCTCCGAGCGTTTCGGGCTGCGCCCCGCCCGGACGACGTACCGTCAACCTATGGCCGGGCCGTCGGTGCCGTCTTCTCGAAACGTGCGGTGTTGCGGGCGGCCGTAGGCGCGCAGCACGCAGCCGGGGACCAGGGCGTAGTCGGCGGCCGGCGGGTAGGCGGCGCGGTAGGCGGCCGGCGAGCGCCCGTACATCCTGGTGAAGCTGGTGGTGAAGGAGCCCAGGCTGTTCAGGCCCACGGCGAAGCAGATCTCGGCGATCGGCCGGTCGGTGGTGCGCAGCAGGCGGGCCGCCCGTTCCAGGCGCCTGGTGAGCAGGTAGACGTGCGGGGACTCGCCGAAGGTCCGCCGGAACGCCCGGCTGAAGTGTGCCCGGGAGAGGCCCGCGGCCGCCGCCAGATCGGCCACCGTGAGCGGCTCGGCGTACCTGGCGTCGGCGAGGTCCTTGGCCCGCAGCAGATGGCGGGCGGGCGGGAGAGCTGCCATGGGCCCAGGCTAAGGGTTGTCCGGCAACTGATCTTGGCATGAAGGTGGTTGGTCAGTACTGGATCGTGGGGACCGTTGGGGCGCTCCGCCGCCACGGTCGCGTCGTTCTCGTGGACTGTCCGGTTTGGTCACTTGGTGTCCAAGGCGGGCCAGGATGCCACGGGTGGCGGGCGGATCCGCCTGGGGAAATGAGCGGCACGGTCCCCCTGGCACGCGGTACGGTGCGCTGATGTCAGCGATCAGGAAGTTCCAAGTCACCTTTGACTGCGCAGAACCCGAGCGCCTCGCTCGCTTCTGGTGCGAAGTGTTGGGGTATGTCACACCGCCGCCACCGGAGGGGTTCACCACCTGGGACGATTTCAACCGCACCTTGCCTCCTGAGAGGCAGGGATCATGGTTCGCCTGCAGTGACCCCTCAGGCGTGGGCCCGCGCCTGTACTTCCAGCGTGTCCCCGAAGGCAAGATCGTCAAGAATCGGGTGCATCTCGACGTCCGGGTCGGCACCGGGCTCGTGGGCGACGAGCGCCTCGCCACGCTCGAAGCCGAGTGCGCACGCCTGGTCGCGCTCGGTGCGACGCACGTGCGAACACTGTACGCCGATGAGGAAAACGAGTCGTGCATCCTGATGTCGGACATCGAGGGCAACGAGTTCTGCATCGACTGAGCAATCTCCGAGCAGGGCGAGGACCGTGTGGACCCTTCGGTGCGTGTCCCCGGCCCCAGGCGTCCACGTTGCCACCGGCCCGGTGAGAGGTCCCGTCTGATCCAAAACCGGTTGTCTGCAGGCGGTGGTGGTGGATGCAATGTCCGGCATGGTTACCCAGGTGCGCCCGCCACGGCGAGATGAGATGAACGCGTACTACCGGGCCCTGCCGTTCGCGAACGGGCTTCCGCAATGGGAGCCGGCTGACGCCGCGTGGCACGGTGGTCCCGAGCCGTGGCCTCCGCAGCGCACGCGTGCGACTGCGGAGCAGCTCGAGGAGTGGGCGGAGGCCGACGTCAAGAACGAGTCCTTCCACCCGGTCGCGACATTCGTCGACGGCGCGTGCGTGGGCGCATCGGCCACCATCTCCTTCGACGTGACCGTCCCCGGCGGCGGCACGGTCAAGATGGCCGGCGTCACCTCGACTGCGGTGATCGCCACACACCGCCGACGCGGCTACCTACGGCGGATGATGCAGGCCATGTTCGAGGCGGCCCTGGAACGGGGCGAGCCGCTGGCGATGCTCAGCGCGAGCGAAGGCAGCATCTACGGCCGGTTCGGTTACTCCCCGGCGACCTACCGCACACGGTGGGAGCTGAACCGTCATGAAGCCGCCCTCCTTCCGGCCGCACCCGATCCGGGTTCGCTGGAGCTGGTCGACGCCGCGCAGGCGAGGAAGGCTTGGCCCACCGTGCACGCGCAGGTGCGTGCACACCGCGTCGGCGAGCTCACCCCATTGCCCGGACGCTGGGACAGGCTGTCCGACGACCCGGACGGCACGAACGGACCACTGCGGTACCTCGTCCACCGCGACCGGCACGGCGATGTGGACGGCATAGCCAACTTTCGACTGCCGTGGTCCTCGACAGCGGCAAACGCGGGAACGCTCGTCGTCGAGGCACTGGAGGCGACGAACCCGGCGGCCTACCGAGCCCTGTGGAGCGTGCTGGTCGACTTCGACCTCACCAAGACCATCGTGGCGCCCGCCCGTCCGCGCGACGAACCGCTGCGATGGATGCTCGCGAATCCACGGGCGATGCGCGTCACCCGCCAGTCGGACAACCTGTGGGCCCGCGTTCTCGACGTTCCCCTCGCCCTGACACAACGCTCGTACGGCGCGCCTGGCGAACTGGTGTTCACGGTCGAGACCGACCGAATGTGCCCGGCAAACAACCGGACATGGCTTCTCCACGCAGACGGTGCCTCGGCGACATGCGTTGCCACCGACCGGGAAGCAGATCTGACCATCACGGTTCCAGCGCTCAGCTCGCTCTACTTCGGCGGCATCTCGGCACACGACCTGGCGTACGCGGGCCACATCACCCCGCACTCCGACAGTGCGATCGGGCAGCTGGCCCGGCTGTTCCGCATCGACACCGAACCGCACAACTCCTTTGGCTTCTAAGGCAGATGTCGTGTTATGCTTGGCGACTGCCGGCGATCACCATTGCTTTCCACCCGCAGGAATGCCCCGGAATGGAAGGCACCGCCAGCCTCCGACACCCCGCGCCGAAGTAGCCGGGTGAGGCCGATCCCCGTCGTGGCGCACGAGAAGACCTCTGCCGGGCTTGGCACCCGGGGGAGGTCTTTGTCGTGTTCGACCGTCAACGTGGCGGCTGGGGACAGGGCATCGGCTCGGGATCGTCCTGCCATTTGAAGGGACACGGAACCACCGCGACGTGCACCTTGTAGCTACTACCGGGCTCGGGGTGCCACCATGACCAGACGGTCTCCCGTCCGTGTGACAGCACCACCTCGTGGTACTCCTGAGTGTTATCCGGGTCCTCGTGCGTGACCCGGGGAGTCTGCGTGTCCCACTGCTCGCGCATCCATTCGACGGCCTCCTTGGCGGAGCCGAACGTCCCGGCTACCCGGTTCCTTTTGAGCAGGTAGTGCCGGACACCTTCCGGGGGCAGGTCAGACGCCATGAAGTCCGGTGTCCCGGGGTTTCGGTTGGCCTGCTGCTTGTAGCTCTCCAGAAGGCCGCCCTGGCCGCTCCACAGGAACCCGTGGAAGTGCAGGCCCGGGATGGGGTCACCCTTCAGATAATCACGCCAGTTGATCGGTGTCATGGAACGGCAACAGCGCCTTTCGGAGCGGGAGTTGATGGTCGAACCCTGCCACAGAAAGGCAGGTTGACACGCCGTCAGGACGGTCGGAACGCGGCGCGTCGGACAACCGCGGACAGCTCGCTCAGGTCAGCCTTGGCCAGAGCGCCAATCAAGTACGCCCGTGCCTCCTTCACGGCGTCACCCGGTTCGGCCACGTCGGCGGGGGCGAGGCCCGCACGCATTTCCGGGTCGGCCAGGGCCTGCCGCAGGACGTGGCCCGCGACTTCGGCGGCCACCCACTGCGGGGTGCGCTCCTTCAACCCGATGGTGATGTGAAGCGAAGGCTCATCGCCCACGGTATACGGGGAGTGGACGTACCCGCGCGGGAGCCACAGAACGTCGCCAGGGCCCAGGGTGTAGGTCTCAGCCGGGGGAGTGAACTCGAGGAAGCGCCGCTCTTCCTCGGTGAAGCCCCGTGAGGTGAAGTTGCCGTAGTCCTGGACGGGGTTCTCCACGAACGGCGGGTGCACCGGCCAGGCCTTCTGGCCGTGGAGCTGAACGATCAGGGTCACGTACCGGTCGTAGTGGTACCTGAGCCCGTGGCCGCCGGCCGGGGTGTAGTACGCGTTCACGTGGGTCGAGCAGCCGGTCTCACAGCTGATCGACTTGGCCAGGCCGGCAAGCGGCGGCTTCATCTCCTCCAGCCCTCGGAGGGACAGCGTCGCCTTGTCGTTCAGCATGCCCCGGATGTAGCCCCGGCGGGGCATGTCACCCTTCCCGTAGCGGCACGGGTCAACGGCAGTACCGTCCTGGAGCAGGACGACGTTTCGCATCGGGAGAGTGCCCGCGTCGATCATCGCGTCGACCTCCTCTCGGGTCAGCAGCGGGCGGAAGCGCTCGGGGCCGTGGTGGTAGAGCTTCGGTGCGGTCGGCAGAGCGGTGAGGATTTCCGCCGAGTCATCCAGCAGCAGAGACAGACTCATGGGTGCTCCATGATCGAATAGCGGATACGCTACGAGGAGTGGGCCGCCCCCGATTCAGGCGGGGGCGCCCCACGCTGGTGCTACCTGGGCTTGATTCGCTTTGACGGACACCCCTGATCAGGGGCTTCGGCCCCGGTAAGGATGATGTCCATCATGGAGAGCATGGGGAAGAAGAAGCCG